>JBAVPB010000143.1:0-18497 GCA_049692655.1 Chthoniobacteraceae bacterium
CTGCAGCAGGTTCACGATCTGCGCCTGCACGCTCACATCCAGCGCGCTCACAGGCTCGTCGCACACGATGAATTTCGGCTTCACCGCCAGCGCCCGCGCAATGCCGATGCGCTGCCGCTGCCCTCCGCTGAATTCATGCGGATACCGCCCCATCATCGCCGCATCCAGTCCCACCTGTTTTAAAAGTTCCGCCACCCGGTCGCGGCGCTCGCCCGCATTCATCGCGCGGAAATGGATCTCCAGCGGCTCCGCGATGATGTTCAGGATCGTCATCCGCGGATTCAGCGAGCCAAACGGATCCTGGAAAATCATCTGGATATCGCGCCGCATTGGCCGGAACTCGTTCTCCGTCATTGGCAGGATGTTTTTCCCGTCAAAAATAATCTCGCCGCTCGTCGCAGTCACCAGCTTCAGGATCGTGCGCCCCACAGTCGTCTTCCCGCTGCCGCTCTCTCCCACCAGCCCCACCGTCGTTCCCTCTTCCACCGTGAAACTCACATCATCGACCGCCTTCACATCATCCACATGGCGGCGCAGCACCCCGCCATGGACAGGGAACCAGGTTTTGAGATTTTTAACTTCGAGAAGCGCCATGAAAAAGTGATTTGGAAATCCGGATGACGAATACTTAATGGCTTTACACTATTTTGTCTCGCATTTTAAAACAACTTGAAAGCCGCATTCCGGTTGCCGTTTGAAGTTAACGCCGCGCATGCTCAGGCCGTGGGCGGCTGCGTGGGGGCTTCCGCGAGCTCAGGAAAGTATTTCGGTACGCAGTCGGGGCAGAAGCCATGGCTGAAGCGGACCTTGGAATGGGTCTCTATATAATGTTCCACCTGGTTCCAGAATCCCTGGTCATCGCGGATCTGCTTGCAGCCGGCGCAGATGGGCAGGATGCCGCTGAGTGTTTCGATTTCCATGGCGGCGGCTTGCAACTCCTCGATGAGCCGGTCGCGCTCGGCCTCGGTTTTTATCCTGACGGTGATGTCGTTGAATGTGGTGAAGATGGCCGGTCGTCCCTCAAAAAGAATTTTAGATGCGGAAAGATATGCCCAGAATGTCTCGCCCCCGGCCCTGAGCATAAGCACTTCGTAATCATTCACCGTTCCCCTCAGTTCCAGGAGCTGCAGCATTCCGCCGCGCCTGTCGGGGTCGGCATAGCATTCCGCGGCATTGAGTCCGATGGCTGACTGGCGGTCAAATTTGAAAATCTCAACCCACCGCGGATTCACGAAAAGAATTTTGCCGTCGAAGTTACTGATGGCTATGGGAAACGGCGCCTGCTCCACCAGCAGCCGGTAGCGTTCCTCGGCGATGCGTAGTTCGCGCGCGACCTTTTCGCGCTCGCCCATCTCCCATTTCAGTTTGCGGTTCAGCGCGTAGAAACGGAACCCGATTGCGCCCACTACCAGCAGCAATCCCGCCAGCCCGGCAATCGCAGCATAGTAACGCTGCAGGCGGGTGCGCGGGTTGCGGTCGTAAAGAAATCCATCGAGCGAATAACCCGGCGGCATGAGGCCGAGCTCCACGTAAGTATCCGCGATGAACTTCCACCGGCCGGCATTGATGTAACCAATCTCGATGATATCCGGCATGATGAGCTTGCGGGATGCCGCCGTCTCAAACATCAAGTGCTCCCTGCTGTGGCGCTGGCTGTATTTGGTGTAAATCAAATCCACCATTTCCTCGGGATGGGCGAGCGCATATTTCCAGCCCTTCAACGACGCATCCAGAAAGGCGCGGACACGCGCGGGATGGCTCTTGATCTGTTCTTCCGAGGTGAAAAGTGTGTCGCCATAGAAATCGATGCCCCCGGCACGGGGATCAAACATCAGGTAATCGACCCCCGCCGCCTTGAGCTTGAAGGGCTCATCCGTGGAGTAGGCCGACATGGCATCGAGTTCCCCGTTGATGAGCGGCGCCGTGTCATAGGGGTGCGGGCGGGTGTCGATTTTATTCAAATCGAGCCCCTCGTATTTCAAGTAGGCGAGCAACTCGGTTGCCCCGGGTTCGATGGCGACCTTTTTCCCCGAGAGACCATGGACATTCGTAATCCCCGATTCCTTCCGCACCAGGAAGATGAAAGGTGAATGCTGAAAAATCGCGCCGAGCACCACCACCGGTTTCCCCTGGCTCCGTGCCACGATCAGCTCGGAAGTGCCGATGCCAAATTCCGCGCGGCCCTGGGTGACCTCGCCGATCGGCTCCCTGGTATCCGTCGCCTCATCGATGATCACATCCAGCCCCGCATCCCTGTAGTAGCCCTGCTCCACCGCCGCATAGTAACCGGCAAACTGGAATTGATGTTTCCATCTCAACTGCAAATGGACGGTATCGAGATTCTGCGGCTGGTCCGCGCCGAAGGCGGAGGTTCCACAAAAAACAAAAAGAACTACTACACTAAAAAGAAGCCGGAATGTATTTTTCACACGGGTGGGATTCGGCGCATCCATTCCATGGAAACCCGGATGCAGCGCCGCTATCAATCTCAATCCGCTGCCATCGCTGGTCAATGTTTAAACGCAAACCGCCTTTTTTTCAACTAACTACTCATGCGAGTATCGCTTCCGACCATTCACGGGCTTCTTTCATGGCTTTTTTGTCCTGCGCCATGGCCTTGAACGAATCTTCCATGCTTAATTTTTCGCTGACACGCTGGGCGTCATGGAGGGACACGCTCTGTCGTGTCCCAGTCCTAAAGCGACTCTCGTTTGGGTGTCGATGCGTAGCCATAAGGATATATTACACTAACCAGCCCTCAAAAACCCCGTCAACGGACTCGTCGCCGAAGCCGTCGCCCCCGGCGTCGCCAGCCCGATCTCATACGCCTCCCGCCCCGCTTCCACCGCTTTCCTGAACGCCGCCCCCATCCGCGAGGGATCCGACGCAATCGCGATCGCCGTATTCACCAGCACCCCGGCCGCCCCCATCTCCATCGCCTCCGCAGCCTGGCTCGGCGCTCCGATTCCAGCATCCACGATCACCGGCACCGTCGCTTGTTCGATGATGATCTCGATCTGCGCCCGCGTCTCGATTCCCCGGTTGCTCCCGATCGGCGACCCTAGCGGCATCACCGTCGCCGTCCCCACATCCTGCAACCGCTTCGCCAGCACCGGGTCCGCATTGATATACGGCAGTACCACAAACCCCTCCTTCACTAGAATCTCCGCCGCAAGCAGCGTCTCCACCGGATCGGGCAGCAGATAGCGGGGATCGGGATGGATCTCCAGTTTCACCCACTTGGGCAGCCCCGCCGCCGCAGCCAGCCGCGCCAGCCGCACCGCCTCCTCGGCGTTCATCGCCCCGCTCGTATTCGGCAGCAGCAGATATTTCTTGGGATCGATGAAATCCAGGATGTTCGCAAAAGGATCGCCCTTGCCCGAGATATCGGCCCTCCGCAGCGCCACGGTCACGATCTCCGTCCCGCTTGCCTCCAGCGCCGCCGCCATCGATTCATTCGAGGAAAATTTGCCGGTCCCCAGCAGCAGCCGCGATTGAAATTCCCGTCCCGCGATCACCAGTTTTTGAGTTTTTTCAGACATCGAACGGTCAAATTAACAGCAAAGCCCCGCCTTGTCATTCGTGGAAAATTCCACGGTATTCCTTGCCGAAAGCCCCCTCCCGAAATAAATTGGGGCCGTGCGTGAATTCAGCCAGTCATCCCAGGACCTTGCAGGCTCGTTTCTAGTCGCGCATCCCAGCCTCATCGACCCGAATTTCCGGCGCTCCGTCGTCTTCATGACGGCGCACGATCCCCAGGAAGGCTCCCACGGCCTCATCATCAACCGCCCCATGGGAAACATCGTCTCCGACCTCCTGCCGGCGGAGGACATGGGCCCGCTTGCCGACCTGCCTGTCTTCGTCGGCGGCCCCGTCGCCTCCGACCAGTTGACTTTCGCCGCTTTTCATTGGGAAATCGCCACCGGCAACATCGTCTGCAACCCCCAGCTCCAGATCGACGAAGCCCGCGAGCTCGCCGCCGACAAGCTCACCTCCGTCCGCGCCTTCGTCGGCTATTCCGGCTGGAGCAGGCAGCAATTGGAAACCGAGCTCTCCCAGAAAGCCTGGATCATCCGCAAGCCCGACATGGACGCCCTCGACATCGACCAGTGCAAACAACTCTGGCCCTCCATCATGCGCGAACTAGGCCCCTGGTTCCGCCTCCTCGCCTCCGCCCCCGACGACCCTTCGAGGAATTAGCTCTATGTCTCCGCTCGTTCCAATGTCCGACGACCTCACAGACGACGACTTCGCCGTCCTTGCCGCTGCTGCATACCGCGCCCTCGATGAGGGAAGAGGACGCGGACAAAAACTAATCGGCCTAAAATCTAGCGCTGCACGAGTTCAAAAGCCTTGCTAAACTGTGGAGGCGAAAGAATATCCGATAAACAACTGACGCCTAGCGCGGGTAACAACTCAGATGGAAAATCCCGATTACACATTGTTTGATCCAGAACGCTGGAATGCGTGTATCAAGCTACTATGTCGTAAACTTGAAGAGTTGGACACTGTCCAACGACCCGCATCACTTGCTTTTCATTACTACGGTCGCGTAATGAACGGCGGACATTCATCGCACTTCGATTCCCATAAGGATGCACATGATGATGAGCTTCTTCAGGCCCTGAGAGACATCGGCGCTAACGAACAGGCAAGAATTCTGGCGGAGGCCCGCTTTCTTAAACGTGATATCAATGAGACGATTGAGGACGAGCGAGATTATGCGTCGGAGTCAATCGAGGATCTTGATCGTCGCTTCTATCGTCTAAACCCTGACATTCCGGAGCTTCTTGCAAGATACTTCGACGCACATCGGGAAAGTTTTCCAAAGTGATAAGCGGGGAAATCTTGGTTAAAACGGCGCAATGATGCCGCTTTCGAAACTCCAACGTCGTTTTACCCCTTCTTCACTTTCGCTCCATCCCCCTTCTTCACCACCACCTCCGGCTTCTTCCCATCCCGCAAACTCTTCACTTCCTCCGCCGTAAGCAGCCGCCATTCCCCAGTGTGGACATCAATCTTCAGCGGCCCGATCCGCGTCCGCCCGAGCTGCTTCACCTCATAGCCGAGCGTGTATAGCATCATGCGGATCTGTCGTTTCAACCCCTGCCGCAGGATGATCTTCAACTTGGTCGGCGCCACTTGGTGCACTACCTCCGCCTTCGCCCGCACTCCTTCGATAAAGACGCCCTTCAGCATCTCGCCCCTGTGCTTGGGATCGAGCGGCTTGTTGATGATCACCTCGTACTCCTTGTCGATCTTGTAGCGGGGATGCGTCAGCTTCAGAGCGAGTTCGCCGTCATTGGTCAGGATCAGCAGCCCCTGGCTCTCCTTGTCCAGCCGCCCGATATTGAAAAGCCGCGGCCAGTTCTTGGGCAGAATGTCAAAAATCGTGCGCCGCCCCAGTTCATCTGAAGCCGTGCAAAGATATCCCGGCGGCTTGTTCAGCATCACATAGAGGAGCTTTTCCTGGTGGATCAGCTTGTTGTTCACCTTCACGTTGTCCTCCGGCCCGACAGTGGTGGAGAGATCCACGCACGGCGCTCCGTTGACCGTGACCCGGCCTGTGCGGATCAACTCCTCACAGCCCCGCCTCGACCCCAGTCCCGCCGCCGCCAAAAAACGATTTAAACGCATGATATCCCTACAAAGTCACGGCTCATCCGTCGAATGTCGAGCCCATTTCCCCGGATTCCACGCAACCTGGCACAAATCCCTTTTCAGAGAAAAACGGCCCGAACAAAAAGAGTTTTCGCAAAAATTACAAATAGTTTACGAATATAATTGCGTTCTCCATCACTTTTTGATAGAATTGGGGTAAATGAAAACAGCATCGAACAAACCCGCTCGAAAAAGGTCAAAGCACCGCAACATGGAAAAATTGCAGCCCGTCAAAAAACACCTTTTTTGCCAAACAAAGCCAATTTTTACTCTGTAGAGCCCTGAAAAACAAAGCCAATTCAAAGCCAAACAAACCCATTTTCAGGCCCTATCAAAGCCAATTTGATCCCAAATCTGTGTCAATCTGTGCAATCCGTGGACAAATCTCTCTATTTAAAAAATCCAATCCCAACCGCTGGACTCATCACCAGAGTAGTCAAACCAAATCAAAGCAAAACAAGGGTAAAAAATTAACCAACTCCGCTCTAAATTGATCCGTCCGGGGCATTCAATATCCAGCATCCAGCACCCAGAATCTATGGCTTCTTCTTAGCGCTCTTTGCGTCCTTTGCGGTAAAATAATTCCATGTCAGTCCAGCTCACCAAAATCAACGCCCCGCACTTCAACCTCCTCCTCACATTGGAGTCGGGGCAGACCTTCCATTGGCACCCGCATGGGGCAGGGTGGGTGGGTACCATCGGCGACCAGCCTGTTTTTATCGAACAGCGTAAAAACTCCCTCTGGATTTCAAAAGACGCTGGCCCATTGGTGAAGCATTACTTCGCCCTAGACCATCCCTTGCAGGAAATCTACGAAACCTTCCCAAAAGACCTCAATATGGTTGCCGCTCTGGATTATTGCGCTGGAATCACAGTCATGCAACAACCAGCGTGGGAATGCCTTGCGACCTTTATTACATCTTCCATGAAACAAGTCGCCCATATCCGCCAGATGTCCCTGGCGATTCGGAAAACCTTCGGCAACCCCGTTCCTTACCCCGGTTTTGAGCTCTATTCCTACCCCACTCCGGAGCGCCTTGCGGCAGCCACCGAGCAGCAACTCCGCGACTGCAAACTCGGCTTCCGCGCCAAGAATCTGCTCGGCACCGCCCGCATGATCGCCAGTGGCGAAATCGACCTGGAGGGCATCCGGTCCATGGACGACGAAGCCGCCCTGGCCGAGCTCTGCAAGCTCCCCGGCGTTGGCGAAAAAGTGGCGAATTGCGTGCTCCTTTTTGCCTATGGCCGGCTCCGTGCCTTCCCGATCGATGTCTGGATCGAGCGCGTCCTGCGCGAAATGTATTTCAAGGGAAAGCGCAAGGTCACGGTCGAGAAACTCAAGCGCTTTTCCAGCGAATATTTCGGTCCTTATGGCGGTTACGCGCAGCAATACCTTTTCCACCACGCCAGAAAAACCTATCGTTCCGCCGCAAATTCCTGATTCAATCCCCAGCCCATGAATATAGATGCCATCCTATCGCCACCGGAGATCGACCTGCTTCCGCAGGCATCGCTCGACGGCACGGTCTGCGTGGTATTCGACATTCTGCGCGCGACTTCGTCCATGGTCACAGGGCTCGCCCATGGCATGGCGCAAATTCTTCCGGTCAGCACGATTGAGGAGGCCCTGACTCTGAAAACCGGGATTCCCGATGCCCTGCTCGGTGGGGAGCGGTTCGGTAATAAAATCGACGGCTTCGACATCGGCAACTCGCCGCTCGAGTACCGCGACCTTGCCGGCCACCGTGTCATCACCACCACTACAAACGGCACCGTGGCCCTCCGTGCCTGTGAAAAGGCGGAGCGCGTCCTGGTGGGGGCTTTCCTGAACATGGACGCCTTGGTGGCGCGCCTCCGGGAGCTTTCCCCTGAAAAAATCATGCTCGTCTGCGCCGGGACCTTTCGCGAACTCGCTCTGGAAGATGTAATTGCGGCGGGCGCGGTTTGCGCGAATTTACCGGACGCGGCTCTCGGGGATGCCGCAATGGTTGCCATGTCCACCTTTAAACGCTATGAAAACGACCTGCTGTCCGGGCTCAAGGAGTCCCGCAACGGCCGCGCTCTGATTGCCGCGGGCCGGGGAGGGGATGTCGAGTGGTCAGCGCAGCAATCAATTTATGATGCAGTGGGGGAAATGAAATCAGGGATTATTACACTGGCAAAGACTCCGGACAGGGAGCCTTGAATTCGCGTCATGGCTTCCATTCCTTTGCTTCCAACCTCGTTTAGCGCTCCCATGTCCGAGCGGCAGAAGATTTTTTACGCCATCATTGCGGCGATTCTGCTGCAGATCCCGTTTTTCATCATGATCCTCTGGGGACTGCTCACGACGGACCCCAAATCGAATTCCCTGGAAAATCTGCGCGTCTCCGAGGTCACTGTCGCCACGCCCACTCCTGCCCCCACGGATGTGTACCCGGCTCTGCCTGTGCCGGAATCGACTCCGCCCATCATCGATTCCCGGGATCTGAACAAGACCGACCAGGCGCCTGTGAATCCGGATTTCCAGTCTGATGAAAACATGACCGCCGCCAGTCTGAAAGCCGCCACTGGCAGAATGCCTGTCCCCGGTCAGGATGGAAAAGACCGTCACGAGCTGGCCTTCGATAACCACAAATTCACCCCCGGTGACAGCGATGGCGGCGAGGCCGCCAGGCCTCCTGTGATAGAGTTTGCCCCTGCGCCCGACCTGCCTCATCCTCCCAAGCCCGCAAGCACACCGGTTTCCGAGCCGAAGCCCACCCCGGTTGCCACGCCAGCACCCCAGCCAAAACCGACTCCCCTCCAAACGCCACCTCCCGAGCCTTCCGTCACGCCGACTCCCGCCCCCGAAATGGCCTCAGCCACTCCCGCGCCCACGGAGGGGGACGAGCCGTTGTACAGGCCCACGCCGGTTCCCACCCCGGTTGCCATGGCGACTCCTGACATCGCAAGGCCCACACCCGTGGCGACACCGAAGCCGTTCCCGAGCATGGCGATGCTGAATCCCAACCGGCCAAAAACCCTCACGCCTCAACAAACCCGTCCCGAGACTCCGGGCTATCATCCCGAAACAGAGCAGAACAAAATGGATGGTGGAATCTCAAACCGGGGCGCCAAGCCCGGCGTGAACGCCCTCGGCACTCCGGTGGGCCGTTACCAGAAGCGGATCGCGGATGCCATCGGCTCCCGCTGGTACATGTATGTGGACTCAAGAATGGATTTGCTTACCACGGGAAGTGTCCGTATTAAGTTTTACATCAATCGGACGGGGCATGTGGAGGATGTGAAGGTTGTTTCCAACGAGTCAAACGAAGCGCTCGCGAACTATTCCGTCCAGGCCGTGACTGCGGCGCATATTCCACCGCCTCCGCCCGAACTTGCCCCGGCTCTTGAGGACGGGCGGTACGAAGTCACTTACACATTCACAATATATCCGAATTAATGAACACACTTCCAATTGCAACTTCCGCGGCCACGATGCTCCACTTTTTCCAGCAGGGCGGTTTCTTCATGGCGACCTTGCTCGTCTGCTCGATCGTTTCTGTCACGGTGATCCTGCTCCGCTCCGTGGCTTTGCGCCGCAGCAAGGTGATGCCCAAGGTCATCGAGCAGGAAATTGAAAACCTGCAGCCCGGCGACAATACGGATTCCATCGTGAAACTGGCCCGCCTCGTGCGCGGCGACGAATCGCCGCTCGCCCGCATCGCCCAGGTCGGCTTGCAGCATTTGCAATGGCCCAAGGCCGAGAACGTGGAAGCCGTGCAGACGAAGGCCCGCCGCGAGATCGTGCATCTCGAGAGCGGCCTCTTCATCCTGGAGATCGTGGTTGGCATCGCGCCGCTCCTCGGCCTGCTGGGCGCCGTTTCCGGTCTCGTGACCGTGTTCGCAAATCTCGGCGATAGCGCTTCCGTGAGCGATCCGCGTGGGATCGCGAAGGGCATTTCAGAGGCGCTGAGCACCACGATCGTCGGTCTGGCGATTGCCATTCCGAGCCTCATTTTCTACAGCTATTTTTCCAAGAAGGTTGAGGTCATGGCCGCGGAGATGGAGACGTTGATCGCCGACTTGATCGCCAAGTGCTATTTCCAGAAGCGGCGCCGCGACGCGCAGACCGAGAATTACGAGGGACTCTAGCACCGTGTCATGAAGTTCTACCCGCGCAAACGGCGCATGCCGACCGTTATCATCGTTTCCTTGATCGATATCTTCGCGATCCTGCTCATTTTCGTGATCGTCACCAGCACGTTCAAGAGCCCGCAACCCGAGGTGGTGATCAAGCTGCCGGAATCCAAGTCCGGCAAGGCGGACCGCGCACCCACCGATCCGATGAAACTCTCCATCACCAAGGACGACGAGATGTCCCTCGATGGCAAGCCAGTCACTCCCGATGATTTAAAGGACGCGCTTGTAAAAGCTCTGGCCGATGCGCCAACCCGGCCCCTCGCGCTGAACGCGGACCAGAAGGCCTCATTTGGTTTTATCATCAAAGTGCTGGATATTTTGAAAGAAGCCGGGGTAAAAAACATCCCCGCATTTACCGAGAAAAAATGATCCTTGAAATAGTCAAATACCCCGACCCAGTCCTTCGCGCGAAGGGAAAGAAGATCGCGCAGGTCACCGACGAGATCCGTGAACTCGCCGCCGATATGATCGAGACCATGCACGATGCCGACGGCGTCGGCCTCGCAGCGCAGCAGATCGGAAAGGCGATCCAGCTCACCGTGCTCGATGTGAAGCAATCGGAAGACCGCCCCAGCACCATGGCCATCGACGGCAAGCCATTCGACTTTGAAACATTGATGCCGATGGTGATCCTGAACCCCGAGCTAGTCCTCAGCCGTGAACGCGAAATCGGTCGAGAAGGATGCCTCAGTTTTCCGGACTTGGTGAGCGAGATCGAGCGCTCCTCCACAGTCCGCGCAACCGGCCAGTTACTGGACGGCAGCAAGATCACATTCGAGGCCACCGGCCTTCTTGCGCGCGCATTGCAGCACGAGGTGGATCACCTTCAGGGCGTCCTTTTCGTGGACCGCATGAACTCCGCCGCCAAGGTAAGCATCGCCGGCAAGCTCAAGCGCATGCAGCGGGACGCGAAGTAGTTTAAACGTTGTTTTACTCCCACTCGATCGTGCTGGGCGGCTTGCTCGAGATGTCGTAGCAGACGCGGTTCACGCCCTTGACCTCGTTGATGATGCGCGTGGAAATCTTGGCGAGCAACTCGTACGGAAGCCGCACCCAGTCGGCGGTCATGCCGTCCTGGCTCTCGACGATCCGCAGCGCGATGGTGTTCTCGTAGGTCCGCTCGTCGCCCATCACGCCGACACTGCGCACTGGCAGCAATACGGCGAAGGATTGCCAGACACGGTAGTACCACTCGCTCGCCTTCATCTCGCTTACGACGATCGCATCCGCATCGCGCAGGATGCGCAGGCGCTCGTTCGTCACTTCACCCAGGATACGTACCGCAAGCCCTGGGCCCGGGAACGGCTGGCGATAAACGATCTCATGCGGAAGATCCAGTTGGAGCCCCACCTGGCGCACCTCATCCTTGAACAATTGACGCAGCGGTTCCACCAGCTTGAGCTTCATCTTCTTCGGCAGTCCGCCGACATTGTGGTGGCTCTTGATAAGCGCCGCAGGATTGCCGGAGATGGAGATGCTCTCGATCACGTCGGGATAAAGCGTCCCTTGCGCGAGGTATTTGAAGTGGACCTTCTTCTGCTTCTTCGTCAACTCGGTGACGGCGTCGTCGAATACGCGGATGAATTCGTTGCCGATGACCTTCCGTTTCCGCTCGGGATCGGTGACGCCCTTCAGCTTGGTGAGGAAACGCTTCGTCGCATCCACATACTTGAGCTTGATATGGAAATTCTCGCCAAAGACGCGCTGCACCGCCTCGGCCTCGTTATGACGCAGCACCCCGTTGTTGACGAAGATGCAGGTCAGTTGGCTGCCGATCGCCTTGTGCAGCAACGCAGCCGCAACGGAGGAATCAACCCCGCCGCTCAGCCCCAGCACCACATGGTCGTCGCCCACTTGCTGGCGGATTTCCTCGCACGTCTGGTCGATGAAGGACCCCATCGTCCAATCCATCTTGCAGCCGCAGATATTATATACAAAGTTTTGCAGCAGCTCTTTGCCTCGCGGCGTATGCGCCACCTCGGGGTGGAACTGGAGCCCGTAGAAATGCCGCTTCGCATCCTCGATCGCCGCATAGTCCGAGTTGTCGGTCTTGCCCACTGCGGTGAAACCCTTCGGCAGTTTCGTGATCTTGTCCCCGTGGCTGTTCCAGACGTCCAGCGCTCCCGGCAGCCCGTGGAAAAGCGCGCACGACTTTTTGACATGCAAAAGACCCGCGCCGTATTCCCGCCTTTCGGAATGCTCGACCTTGCCGCCGAGATGGTAGCCCATCAATTGCACGCCATAGCAGATCCCGAGGATCGGCAGCCCGAGCTTGAAAATGGCGGTGTCGATTTGCGGGGCGTTTTTCGAGTAAACGCTGGCCGGTCCGCCGGAGAGAATGATGCCGTTTGCCCCGAGTTTTTTGATTTCAGCAGCAGTCGTGTCGAACTTGACGATCTGCGAATATACCTGGCATTCGCGCACACGCCGGGCGATGACTTGCGTGTATTGCGAGCCGAAGTCGAGGATGAGTATTTTTGAGCCGTGGAATTGTTCCGCTTGGGTCATAGTCGGAGATGCCAGACTTTGCCCCCCTTTGGCAATTAAATTTTACACATGCTTGAATTTGCACCCTGTAAATGAAAGACTCGCATTTTCAAATGGGAGCCCCCACAGAAGAAATTCAACCGGAAATTGCTCCCTCGGATTTGCAGCGGGTGCAGGATCTGTACGACCGCGCCCTTTACGTGCGGGCCTATGAAGTTTCCAGGGAATTCGGCCCGCTGGATCAATGGCACGGGACGGCGGCGCGTATTCTTGCAGGCCGGCTCGCGGCCAATCTGGGAAATCAAAGGCTGCGCGAATGGCAGCATATTCAGGCGTTCCGGTTTGATCGTGAAAATTACGAGGCGGCTTATTATTACGCGTGGCGGAAACTGGAGCGCCGCGGTCCGCTGGCGGCATGGGATTTTCTCGAAGGGATCAATAGCGTCCATACCGGGCCTGATGTCGTCCGGGCCCATGCACTTGCATTGCAGGGACGCATCGCAGGTTGCTTCCGGGACTTCGAGACAGCCGACGCGTTGCTTAAAAAAGCGGAGGAGATCGTTCCCGTCCCCGGGTGGGTGCAGATCGAAAAATCCATGGTGCTGCAGCAGAAGGACGAGCACGGGGAGGCCCTCGCGGTTTTGGAATCGACGCGGGACGTGGGGGAAACCTATCGCTCCAATGTCCAGTACAGCGCTGAGATTCTCCTGATGCTGAATCGTGACAGCGACGCGTTGAATCTGCTGATGGACGCCTCCGGCAAGATAGAGAGCGCAGCGGTGTTTGCCCAGCTCTCGACGCTCCAGATGGAAATGAATCTCCATGCCGAGGCATTGCATTCGCTTGAACGCATGGAGGCACTTTCGCCACTCCCTGACAAGGCGGCGTGCGATTGGCTCGAGTCGCGCCGGAGCGACGCATATTACCACCTCGGCGATTACGGGCGGGCGGGCGACCATGCCGGCAGGCTCGACAACGCGTTTTACAAAAGAATTGCTGAAAATTTGAAGAACCCCGCCGGGAAGCGTGTGCATCTGGATGTGGGCTTTGTGCGCCAGCACCACGATACCTGCGCTCCGGCTACGCTGGCGGCGCTCGCAAAATTCTGGGGCCGTCCCGTGGACCATGTGGACCTGGCGCGGGAGATTTGCTACGGCGGAACCCCGGACCACCGGGAGCGCAACTGGGCCGAACTGAACGGCTGGGTCGCCCGGGAATTTGAGGTGACGCTTGAATGCGCACATCAATTGCTCGATCGAGGCATTCCTTTTACGCTCACCACGACAGGGCCGGTGAGCGGACATCTCCAGGCTGTGATCGGCTACGACAGCATCCGTGGGATATTGATTCTTCGCGATCCCAGTCTGCGGATCCACGGTGAGGTTGCGGCGGAGGAGTTTCTAAAGGCGTTCGCCTCCAGTGGGCCTCGCGGAATGGTGATCATTCCTGCCGAATCCGCGCACTTGCTCGATGGGGTGGAACTCCCCCACGCCGATCTTTACGACTGCTATTACCGGCTGAGACGTGCGCTGCATGGCCACGACCGGCCCGGCGCGGAAGGACATTTCCTGGAATCACAGCGCATCGCTCCGAAGCACCGCATGACGCTGCTCGCGAAGCGGACAGTCGCGCATTACGATTCCAACCAGATTGATGTTCTGTCCAGTATCGAGGAGGCACTGGAGGAATTCCCCGACGACGGTCTGCTGCTTCTGTGGAAAGGGATCACCCTGCGCAACCTTACGCGACGGGCGGAATACCTCGATTTCCTGCGCGAGTTGTGTGCCCGGAAAAAACAGGACCCCGTGTTCTGGCGGGAATATGCACAGGCACTTGGTATGGACGCGCGGCAATCGGATGCCGCCTTCAAACTCCTGCACCGCGCCATACTCGGGCGACCCTACGATGCGGACAACCTTTCCGAGCTTGCCAATTTATTTTGGTCGCAACGCGATTTTGCAAAGGCGACACAATTATACCGTTTCGCGGCCTGCCTTGCCGAAACCAACGAGAACTATTCCCAATCGTATTTCACGGCTTCACGCCATCTCCGGGAAACGGATCGCGCTCTGGATTTTTTGCAGCGCCGGAGGAAGAAATTCGAGGGACTTTCGAGCTGGCCTGAGCGCACGCTTTATTGGGCGTATAGTCGCCTGGGGCTTTTGCCCGAGGCATTTCAGCTTCTGGATGAGGCGCTCGAAAAGCGTCCTGTGGATGGCGAATTGATTCTTTTCGCATCCGATGCCCACGGCCGGTATGGCCGCTACGAGAGGGCAGGGGAGCTGTTGCAGCGTGCGGAGTCGTGTTCGCAACGCACTGCCTGGTTGCGCCAGAAAGCCGAGCTGGCCGGCTACCTCGGAAATCTGGATGAGGCACTCGGGTTGTGGAAGGAAGTGCTGGAAGTTGAGCCATTAGCGGAGGATGCCCACCGGTCCGTTGCCCGGCTGCTTGCCGAAACCGAGGATCGCGGGAGCGCAATCGCGCATTTGCGCTCTGCAGGTGATCGATTCCCGCACAATATCCCGCTTCAGAAACTCCTGCTTGAATGGCTGACCTCGGCTGCCGGTGATTCATACGAATCGGTGCTGGGAAACCTTATAAAGATCAATCCGGATGACGCATGGGCGAGGCGGGAGATGGCCATCTTTTTGGGTTCACGCGGGAGGATCGACGAGGCATTTGCGGAGGCGGAACTCGCATTGAAGCTCGAACCCAACAGCGCGTATTCCCACACCACCCGAGCCCACGTTTGTAAAAATGCCGGAATGCTTCCTGAAACCGGAAAGGAACTCCGGCAGGCGCTATCCCTCGCGGTGGATACGTCATTTGCAATGACGGGCCTCCTCGAAATATGCCAGACGCTCAAGGAACGGCGGGAGGCTTTGGATTTCATCAAGCAGGAACTGATAAGGCAGGTCGTTTTTGGTGATGCCCTGCTCACTTTCCGCGACGTGGCTTATCCGATTCTTGAGCAGGACGACTTGCTCGCGTGGCTTCACGAAGCCATGCACGCCAGGCCCGACCTATGGCATGCGTGGTCGGCCGTGGCTGGCCAGTTGACCGACATGGGCCGCACGGAAGATGCTCTTTTGGTTGCAACGGAGGCAACGGCGAGATTTCCGCTCGTTCCGCGGGTGTGGAGTGATCTCGCGACTGTGCATGAAAGCCGGAGGGAGCGTGCCGAGCAGATTGCCGCGCTGCAACAGGGGCTGCAAATCAATCCTCACTGGGGGTTGGTAAGCCGCAAACTCTCGAGAGCCCAGGAAAACGGGGGCGACCCCGGGCAGGCGCGCGCCACGCTGGAACTCGCTGTAGCAAGAGATCCACTCGATTGCGCGAATCATGGCATGCTTGCCGATATTTTGTGGAAAAACGGGGCAAAGGCAGATGCCCTGCTGCGGATGGAACACGCATTGCGTTTGTATCCGGGATATTCCTGGGGGTGGAATATGTTCCTGGACTGGACAAAGGAATGTGGAAACGCAGGCAGGCCGGCTGAATTTGCCCGGGAGCTTGCGCAAAGCCGGGCCGGAGATGCCCAGATCTGGTACGTGCTCGCACAATACGTGCCCGATATTCCCGGGCGTCTCGAGGCCGTTGACAAGGCAATCGCCTTGAGCCCGAATTGGATTGATGCGCATGATCTTCGCGCAATGCTTCTCGCGGAGGCCGGGCGGGTGGAGGAAGCAATTCAGGCATGCAACCACGCATCCTGGCGCGGGCATCCCCCTGTGGAATTGATGGGGCGCGAGGCATGGCTGGTATGGCGGCAGGGCAGGAAGACCGATGCAAAGGCAAAAATGCTGTTGGTGACCTCTCAATCCCCCGGTTATTATTGGGGCTGGTCGGTGCTCGCGGACTGGGCAAGGGAGCAGAAGGAAAAGAAAGACTATCTCAATGCGGCCCGGCAGATGGTGCGGCTCGCACCTCGCAACGCGATTGCGCATGGTTATGTAGCGGATGCCTCCCTTGCTCTCGGGGACATGGTTGAGGCAAAGGCATCCATGTTCAAGGCGATGCAGATGGATCCGTCTTATGTTTTCGCCTCCGGCAAGTTGCTCGAGTTGCAAATCAACGCTGGTGAAGCAGAAGCAGCGTCGGCGACGTTGGGGTCAATTCGCAAACACATCGGTGGATGGCATGCTGCAGAGTCCGAGGCGCGTTTTTCATCGGCAAAGCAACGCGATAAAAAAGGAGCGCTTGAAGCATTGCGCAAGCTGTGCGGAACACCGGTGGGTTATACCTCATGCCTGAATAACGCTCTTCTGGTCGTGGACAAGGCGGGATGGAAGAAGGATGCGGACGAAATATTGCAGCAATCACTTTTCCTGGACGGCACTAATCCCGAAGTGGGGGAGATTTGGGTGCTGAGGTGGACGAACGCAGGAAAGTGGGGAATGAGGAAACAGCTTTACCCTCTTGTGGGCAGGGGGGAGATCGCAATCCGCGCATTCGCCATTTATGCAAATATCCTGGGCGAAAAAATCCAAAAACCATTGCTCGGGAAACTAGTGAAGAAGCACGGCGAATGGCTTAGAAAAGATGTAAGAATGTGGGGCACCGTTGGATACGCGATGACGAATTGCAAGGATTACAAATCCGCGATCGGCTGGATGCGGGATTGGGGTGATCGCCCGGATGCGCAACCATGGATGCTCTCGAATCTGACGACTTCGTTGCTCCACCACAGGCGTTACGACGAGGCGGCAGTGCTGAATCACGCCGCCCTGAAACTCAAAAACGATCACACGACGTCGCAATTTCAACTGTGGCTTGCGTTGGAGACGGCGCTGACCGGCGACGAGGAGGAGGCATCCCGGTTTTTGAAGGATGTCGGCGATGCAAAACTGGCCCCATATTTCAATACTATCCGTGAAATGGCCACGGGAGTGATCAAGGTCCGGAATACGCCGGAAAACGAGCGCCGCCAAGCTTATCACCAAGTCAGGAAAGAATGGAACAGAACGATATTTCCGCAGGTAAGGAGTGGTGCCAGAACGATCATGCGGGACTATTTCAGAAGAAGCATCAAGCGGATCGCAAGGGATGCAAAAACATGGGCAGGCTTCAATTTTCCGAGTTTCCAATTCGGCGGGACATCCGCTTCAGGGAACAATAAAATTCCTTTCTGGCTTATTTGGATTGCGATCATTGTCCTTTTCAATGTGTTGAAAAGTTGTTCGTAATAAAATGATTCCAGCCGATTTGTTAATTGAAGCCTACAGTCAGGGCATTTTTCCCATGGCGATGGAGGAGGGGGACATCGGGTGGTTCTCGCCAGACCCGCGTGCGATCATTCCGCTGGAGGGCTTTCATGTGCCGCACGGTTTGAAACGCACCTTGAAGAAGAACCTTTTCGAAATCCGCATCGACACCTCTTTCGAAAAAGTAATGCGAGAGTGTGCCACCCGAGAGGAGACTTGGATCAGCGAAGTGATCGTCGAGAGCTACTGCGCGCTACACCTGCGCGGTCTGGCCCATTCCGTGGAGACGTGGCAGGATGGGCGTCTGGTAGGCGGCCTCTACGGCGTAAGCCTGGGCGCGGCTTTTTTCGGCGAGTCGATGTTCCACCATATCACGGACGCCTCAAAGGTCGCTCTCTGGGCCCTGGTACGGCTGATGCGGCAGAATTATTTCCGGCTCCTGGAAGTGCAATGGATGACCCCGCACCTCAAGACGTTTGGCGCCATCGAAATCTCCCGTGCAGAATACCTGGAACTCCTGAAACAGAGCCTGGGTGAAACCTGCAAGTTTCCGGCAAAATGAAAACGTCAGTTGCTGGCAGGCAACTCTTTGGGATGCGCAGCAACGGATGCATCAGACATCTCTCGCAAAGAGACACTGCTGGGGGCGATCCTGCGGTAGTCAGCCACCATTTTTGGAGTCTGCTTGCGCTCGGCGAGATTCTTATAGCTGTCGATGCCTTCGACGATCGCTTCTGCCAGTTTCGTGCGCCATGCAGCGGAGCCCACGAGACTACTGTCACTGATGCTTGAAAGAAATCCTCCCTCGATCAGGATGGCGGGCACCGTCGCCAGGCGTATGACAGCGAAGCGCGCATTCTTCACTCCACGGTCTGCCTGCGGGATATTGCCCAGCAACGAATGGTAAACACACGTCGCCAGTGCGCCGCTTTGCACATCAACCACATTCCCCGGTTCGCTGCGGACATCCCGCAACGACAA
>JBAVPB010000144.1:0-13737 GCA_049692655.1 Chthoniobacteraceae bacterium
GTGATCAAGCATGCGATCATCCGCGATGCGGAGCTTTTTGAGCAGGTCGGGCGGCTGGACCGGGGGAATCTTGCGCCGTTGATTGCAAGGAATGTGGCGATCAAGGCGGCGATCGTGGCGGCGGATGAGCACGAGACGACGGGTGAGCGGGCGCTGCTGAATTTCGGGCACACGATCGGGCATGGGATCGAAGCGGCGGCGGGTTACGGGTTTTATCTGCATGGGGAGGCGATCAGCCTGGGGATCGTGGCGGCGGGGTTGATCTCGATGAAGCTTGCGGGGCTGGCGGCGGAGGACCAGGAGCGGATATTGACGCTGCTGAGGCAGTTTAAGCTGCCGGTGAAGTTGCCGGCGGAGATTTCGACGGAGTCGATCGTGGCGGCGCTGAAGACGGACAAGAAATTTTCGGAGGGGAAGATCCGGTTTGTGCTGACGGCGGGGATCGGGTCGGCGTTTTTGTCGGAGAAGGTGACGATCGAGGATATCCGGGGGGCTATTGAGGGGTTGAGGTGAAGAAGATTTTAACAGGAGGGAACAGAGGGAAACAGAGGGGGATGGGTTCAGGGTTTTCGGGGGAAATCGTCCACACGATTATACGGATTGCCGCCTTTGCCCCTCGGGTTGCAGCCCCGTGCCCCTCTGCTTCTCCCTGAGTCGAATCTCCATGAAATACGAAGAGTTTTAGGACAGGATTAACAGAATTTACAGGATTAAGAAAGAAGCAGGGAATAATTGTCCGCAGATTAACGCAGATTTTTTAAGAAGGAAATTATCCACAGATTGACACAGATTTCACAGATTAAGAAAAGAAGCAGCCCGGAGAGAAATCTGTGTTAATCCGTGTAATCTGTGGACGAAAATGATTTTTAGAAGAACGGCTCACAGGGCCGTGGCTACAACGACCAACGTAATTTTAAGAATAAACTTATGAGCACGACACAATCTCACTCCCCTGCCACAACCACTATTTCGACGCCGGCGGCGGTGATCCGGCCTTTTGTGGAGGCGCATGTGCTGGCGGGGACGGTGACGGTGGTGGCTTCGCGGGAGAAGATCCTGAGCCTGGAGGCGACGGGGTTTGCGGATATCGAGGCGGGGAGGCCGATGGCGCCGGATACGATGTTTTGGATTGCTTCGCAGACGAAGCCGATGACGGCGACGGCGCTGATGATGCTGGTGGATGAGGGGCGGCTGACGCTGGATGATGCGGTGGAGAAGTTCCTGCCGGAGTTCAAGGGGCAGATGGTGATCGCGGAGAAGGATGATGAGCATGTGCTGCTAAAGAAGCCGCAGCACCCGATCACGGTGCGCGAGATTTTAAGCCATACGGCGGGGCTTCCGTTCGTCTCGCCGATCGAGACGCCAACGGTGGATATGCTGCCGATCGAGACGGTGGTGCGTGCCCATGCGATGCGGCCGCTGCTGAGCGAGCCGGGGACGAAATACGAATATTCCAATGCGGGGACGAATACGGCGGGGCGGCTGATCGAGGTGCTGAGCGGGATGTCGTATGAGGAATTCATGCAGGCGCGTTTGTTTGAGCCGCTGGGGATGACGGATACGGTGTGGGTGCTGTCCGATGAACAGGACGCGAGGATGGCGAAGACCTACAAGGCGAATGATGAAAAAACGGCGCTGGTGGAGGCGAGGGACTGGCAGCTCTTTTATCCGCTGACGGACCGGAGGCGGCAGCCTTTCCCGGCGGGCGGGTTGTTTTCGACGGTGGGCGATGTGACGCGGTTCTGCCAGATGATCCTGAATGGCGGGGTGCTGGACGGGCGGCGCTATGTTTCCGAGGAATCGATCAAGCAGATGAGCAGCAAGCAGACGGGGGACAAGGTAGAGGCGAAGTATGGGCTGTGCTGGGGGATGGAGAATGGGTGTTTCGGACATTCCGGGGCGCTGGCGACGAATATGACGATCGATCCGCAGCGGGGGATCGCGATGGTATTCCTGGTGCAGCGTGCGGGGTCGATCGATGATGTGCGCGAGGCGTATTATGCGGCGGGGCGGGAGTGGGTGGATGGTGGGTGTGTTTAGGGAGCTGCGCGTGGTTCAAAATCAAATGAGTCGGTGACGTTGGGACTGGGACATGACAGAGCATGTCCCTCCACGGCGATGCTTCGCATCGCGATGGAAGATCGCTGCAACTTTGGCGTGGCAGCGGGGTTTTTTATGATGACGATGGATATTATGAAACTGAATATTCGTAAAATTTTCGGGCTGTTCGTTTGCGGGGTGGTGGTTGTTTTTTCGACTCGGCTGAATGCGCAGACTACTTCCATATCCAATGCTCCAGAGGTGGGGCAAGGGACGAGCACCAGTAATGTGACTGCGTCGCCACCGCCGCTTGCGCCTTCGGCGGAGGAGCCGGGGCATGGGCATGGCAAGGGGATTGAAAAACTGGTACGGGCGCTGGGGCTTACGCCACAGCAGACGGCGAGCCTCAAGCCGATATTGATGCAGCGGCGGGCGCAGATGATGGCGATCCGCAAGGAACAGGGATCGCGGGAGCAGAAAATGGCGCAGATGAAGGCGGTGCGAAAATCGAACAACCAGGAGATCCGAAGCCTGCTGACTCCGGAGCAGCAGCGGAGATTTGCGGAGTACATGGCGCGGCTGAGGGAGCACCGTCAATCGCAGGGGCAAAGCTGAATTCACGACGGCGGCATTTTGGAATGGCAAGGATAGAAGATGAAACCAGCAACGCTCGCTCCGGGCCGATCTACGATGAGATCGGGGCGGGCTACACATCGCGCCGAAGTTCCGACTTCCGCATTTTCGAGCAGATCCGGAGGGCGCTGGCCCCTTGTGCGACTGTGCTGAATGTGGGCGCGGGCACGGGTTCGTATGAGCCTGCGACCTGCACGCTCGCCGTGGAGCCATCGGAAAGAATGATCGCGCAGAGACCAGCAGGCACGGCGCGATGCATACGGGCCGTGGCGGAACATTTGCCGCTCGGGGACAAGTCCTTCGACGGATCGCTGGCCAGCCTGACGATACACCACTGGACGAATGTGCGGGCGGGGCTGGCGGAGATGCGCCGGGTAACGCGCAAGCGGATCGTGCTATTTACCTGGGACCCGGAGTTTGAAGCGGATTTCTGGCTGGTGCGGGATTATTTCCCGGCGATCCTCGAGCTCGACCGGCCGCGCTTTCCGACGCTGCGGCAACTGGAGGAAATGCTCGGCAGGATCGAGGTGGATGTGGTGCCGATACCGGCGGATTGCCAGGATGGTTTCATCGGGGCATTCTGGAAGCGGCCTGAGGCGTTTCTTGATCCTGAGGTGGTGAGGGCAAACTCGGCGATGGCGCAGATTGATCCGCAAAAGTTCAGGGATGGCATTGAGAAGCTTCGGGAGGATCTGCAGAGCGGTGAATGGGCGCGGAGAAATGCAGGGCTCGGGGCGCTGGGGGAGCTTGATCTGGGATACAGGCTGATCGTGAGCGACCAGGAGTGAGGCGGCCCGATTCCCGGGAGAACTTTGTTGTATAACACGCGCTGTTAATTGCTTGCGGGGTTTCGTTCCTCCTGCTCTGATATTCGGCGGAAAGGAGGTGATATTTTTTCATGAAAACTCTACTCAGTATCATCGCAGCATCGAGTCTGGCCCTTGTTTCCACCGGTTTCGCCGGAGGAGCATCCACCTACCAGGTGACGGGCCCGATCGTGGCAGTAACCGACACCGTGATCACCGTGCTGAAAGGCAAGGATCAATGGCAGGTCGCACGCAGCGCGGACACGAAGGTGACGGGCGATCTCAAAGTGGGAGCCAAAGTCACGGTGACCTACACGATGGCGGCATCCACCATCGAGGTAAAGCCTGACAAGGCGGCAAAAGGCGCCGCGAAGGCCGCTGCTTCCCCCGCAGCCTCTCCGAAGTCATAAAGAGGCGCTTAAAGAACGCAGTTTAAATAAAAAGCCCCGCCTTTGCAGGCGGGGCTTTTGTTTAAGTTTCGTTATATAACGTTTGTTTTCGCTATTGCTGTGGCGCCGCGGGCGCGGAACCGCCGAGGCTTTGCAGGAGCGACGGGATCAAACTCGCAAGCGCGGACTGGTGATCCGCAGAGGGATCGACCTGGCCGGATGGCGTGAGTTTATCGACGATCTTGGGCAGATGCTCGGCCAGGAAGCTGGAGGCCGTGGCGGGATCGATGCCGAGCTTTGAAGCGATGTCGTTGATCTGGCCGGAGCCGAGGACCTTCTCGATTTCCGCAGGGGAAATGGCCTGGTTTGCCTCGGTGCCGACCCACGAGGAGAAGGCACTCTCGAGACCGTTTTCGGAGAACTTCTGTTGAAGCCCCTGGAGACCGCCGCTCTGGGTGAGGATGCCACCCACCGCGCCGAGGAGATTATTGCTCCCGCCGGCGGATTCCACCTGTCCCTCGACAGCACCTACAATTGAATCGAAGAGGCCCACGATTATTGCTGGGGTTTGGCGGTTTCGTTTTTGTCGCCGGACTTTTTGTCGCCTTCAGCGATGGCAGCCTGTTCAGTCATGTACTTGCCTTCCTTGGTCTTGCCATACCATTTGGAGCCTTCCATGTGGTAAACGTGGGACTTGGAGTTGACCCATACCTGGCCATTGCCGCCACCGGCTGCGGCGGTAGCGGGGATTTTGCCGGCGGTGGTTGCGGCTGGAGGGACTGTGGCAGGTGCCGGTGTGGCGGCTGCGCTGGAGAACCATTTGTGCTTTGGCTTGGGAGTGGCGGAAGCGGCTGGTGCAGCAGCTGCGGTGGCTGGTGAAGCAGCGGCTGCCGACGGGGCGGGAGAGGCTGATTTCTTAACACGATGATGCTTCGCGGGTGAAGGCGAGGCTGCTGCGGCCGGACTTGGGCTCGGGGCTGCAGTGGTTTGAGCTTGAAGTGAAGCAGCCGTAGCAAATGCGGCTGCAATAACGAGGGAGGCGATAGTGCGCATATAAACAATCTTTAAAAAAGAGAGCCCCCGATTGTCAAGGCAGCATTTGCCTGATGCCCTTTTTCTCCTGCGCATATGGGAGCGCGGGATTTGTTATTTCGGGGTGTTCGCGAGGGAATCGTAACCCGGGAGGGCGATGGTGATCTGCGAGGAGTTGCGGAATGCATCCATCTTTTTTTCGGCTGCGGCGCGTCCGCCGATTTTCTTCTCGAGATTGCGGCGGGCATCCTGCACGCGGATATCGTAGGCAAGCTGGCCTTCCGTGATGAGGCGGGTATCGATCATTTTCTTCACATTCGCCTGATTGAGGATCGGGGCGAGCTGCGCCTGCACCTCGGCCTCGGTGGGAAGGACGCCTTGCTGCCGGGCGAGCTGGATGATGATGTGCTCGTTGATGATGGAACCGAGGACGATGGAGCCTGCGGAATCCGAGCGCATGGTGAGCGGCTTGGGTTTCAGGATGAAGTCCTGCGCCTTGAGCCGCTGGAGGCGGGTAAAGACTTCGCCCTGGTAGATCTTCTCGGTGTTGACGGTGGCGACGACGGGATCCTCCTGGGCGTGGGCGGAAATCGCGCCCACGATGGCTAGGATCGCGCATGCCAGCACGCGGGCTGCGCTGCGTAACCGGGGTGGGGCTTGTATTTGCATGAACTTCATCCTGCGCACAGACGCAGGTTATGCAGCAACGCAGGGGGCGGTGTCAACGCGCTAGAGGTTCAGCGCGCCTGCGCCGAAAAGCACCATGGCGTGTGCCCATGCGGCGAAGACGAGGAGCTTGGTGTAGGTGCGGTCGCTGCTGCTCTCGCTGGGGATCTCGGCGGTGACGCCGAAGAGCCGGGCGGAGTTTTTGCTGAGGTAGATGCCGGCGAGGAGCGTGGCAAAGAAGCCCAAGGTGGCGATGACTCGAAAGAAATACAGCGGGTCGTTTTGGTCGGTATTCATATTTATTTGATGGCTGAATCCTAGATCACGGCTGGGGGAAAAAACAGATGCAGTTAGTTTGATTTTCGACCTGTACAGATTAGTGAGGCACAGTCGGGGGAACAAGTTGCAGTGGCCTCTTTTTTTGGGCTCGCACTCGGGGGGAGAAGGCCGGATATTTTCATGCAAAACCATGAAAGCCTACACCGCTACATTTGAAGTGCAGACGAAAGGGAAAGGAACTTACGAAATCACGGACAAGGTGGGCGGCATATTGCGAAAGAGCGGCGTGCAAACGGGGATGGTCACCGTTTTCATCCAGCATACGAGCGCGAGCCTGATCATTTTTGAAAATGCGGACCACTCCGCGCGGGTGGATCTGGAGGCTTATTTCGAGCGGCTGGTGCCGGAGGATTCGGATTACTTCACGCATACGCTCGAGGGCGCTGATGATTCCACTTCGCACATCCGGATGGTGCTCACGCGGTCGAGCGAGACTGTGCCCGTGGCGCGGGGAGAAATGCAGCTCGGCACATGGCAGGGGATTTTTCTTTTTGAGCACCGGAAGGCTGCGCACACGCGGAGTATTGTTGTTAACGTGATGGGAGATTGATCGCACAGAATGGCAATCCAGGAACCCATAAGAATCCTGTCGGACCTGCATCTGGGGCATCCCTCGTGTTCGTTTGAAAATGCCGGGCAGCTTGCTCCGCTTTTTCAAGGGGTGGAGAGTGTCATTTTTAATGGCGACACGGTGGAGACGCAACTGGCTGCGCGACGCGAGGAAGGGCTGCGGAATGCGGAGGCTGTCAAAGAACTATGCCTCCGCACGAGAGCTCAGCCGTATTTCATCAACGGCAATCACGATCCGGAAATCTCTGGTATGGACCATGCGGATCTCGCCGATGGCGCGGTGCTGGCGACTCACGGCGACATGCTTTTTCACGATATTTCCCCTTGGAGCAGGATGTCGGGGCCGATGGCCAAGGCGCATACGGAGGCACTGGAAGCGCTAAGCGACGAGGCGTTTCATGATTTTGAGAAACGCCTGCACGCAAGCAAACGCGCGGTGCTTGCCATGGAAATGTATGACGTCCCGCTGCCACACGGGGCGCTGGCGAAAGTGGCGTTTGTGCTGGAGGAATTCTGGCCGCCGTGGAGACCGTTTCAAATCATCAAGTGCTGGATCGATACACCCGGCAAGGCTGTGGCGCTGGCGCGGACATTCCGGCCCCGCGCGAGGTTTGTGATTGTGGGTCACACGCATTGGCCCGGCGTCTGGCAGATCGGGCCGAGGATCATCATCAACACGGGGAGCTTCATGCCGTTCGGCCGGCCGCGCGCGATCGATATCGCGGACAACAAGCTCAGCGTGAATGAGATCGTGCGCAGAGGCGACCAGTTCGTGACCGGGAAGGAAATCGCGCGATTTAAAGTGACAAAATTGAGTGACAGCGAAGATTCCTGAATTCGTTTCGCAACCTAATTCGCAGCGAGGATTCCGGTGATGATTTCGTCACTCGTACGGCCTTCCGCCTCGCCCTCAAAATTCAGTATGATGCGGTGACGCAAGGCGGGGAGCGCGGCTTTGTCGATATCGGCGCGGGAGACATGGTAACGGTTATCCAGCAACGCAAAAATCTTGCCGGCAAGGATGAGCGTTTGAGCACCGCGGGGGCTTGCGCCGTAGCGCACATATTTTTTTGCCAATGGTGATGCCTGCGCGGTATCGGGGTGCGTGCCCAGGACGATATCGATGGCTCGGGATTGCACCTCTTTCGTCAGAGGCACCTGGCGCACCACCTTGCGAAGCTGGATGATCTCGTCACGATGCTTGATGATCTTTTCGATCGTGGGCGAGTTTTGAGAAGTTGTGCGCCCTACAATGCCGTGGAGTTCCTCCGCATTTGGATAAAGCACCTTGAGCTTGAAGAAAAACCGGTCGAGTTGCGCCTCGGGCAGCGGATAGGTGCCTTCCATTTCCAGCGGGTTCTGGGTGGCCAGCACGAGGAATGGTTCTTCAATCACATGCTTGGTGCCGCCCACGGTAACGTGGTGTTCCTGCATCGCCTCGAGCAGGGCGCTTTGCGTTTTAGGCGTGGCTCGGTTGATTTCGTCCGCGAGGAGAATATTCGCGAAGATGGGGCCTGCTTGAAACCGGAAGCCTTTCTGCCCCGACGAGTCTTCCATGATGATATTCGTGCCAACAATATCCGCAGGCATGAGATCGGGTGTAAATTGAACACGGGAAAACTTGAGATCGATCACTTCCGCCAGCGTCCGCACCAGCATGGTCTTACCCAACCCGGGAACGCCCTCGAGCAACACATGGCCACCGGCGAAAAAAGCCGTGAGCACTCCGTCGATGATTTCCCGCTGCCCGACGATCATTTTGCCCAGCTCCTCCCGGATGCGCAGGAAGGTGGTCTTGAAAAGTTCCACCTCGGACTCGATCGGGCTGGGAGCTGTGGTCATGGCGGGATTGGAAAGCGATCAATCAAAAATTGCAAACCGCAAATCTGAGGCGCTCATTCTTTTGGCCGGATGCTCTGAAAATACCTCTTGATATAAAAACGGGAACCGAGGGGGATATTTTCCTGCATGATCGCCTCCTCCGCCGCAGGAAGCATTGCGTTATACAGTTTCTGATACTGGAGGCTGGATTGTGAATGATCACCGGTCGCGGTCATGAAATCATGCAAGGACTGCCCCTCGCCGCTTACGCCATTCAACTGGACCGGCGCCGCCGAAGCGTCGCTCTGCTTTTGTTGCGCGCCGAGAGGGTCTTTCGTCGTGCCGGTATCGTCGTGGTCACCATGGGTTCCACTTGGAGCGCCGGTCAATGCAGGCGGCGACTGGCCATGTGCGGGCTGGGGACTGCCGGGCACCATAATCATTTTTGGACCTCCTGGATTCCCCTGCTGGGAATCCGAGCCTGCCTGGTCACTTTGGCCGCCATATTTCATGGCCTGCAATTCTGACAAAATATTTCGCATGGTCTCCTGCGATTTTGAACCTTCCGCGCTGTTTTGCTGCTGAGCGTTGCCGGCGGCTTTGCGAAGCGCTTCCGCGAGTCGTTGCAATGCCTGCGCGCCGGCATCTTTACGATCGCCTGAACCGGAGCCAGTTGGTTGCTGCATTTGCTTACTGATCCCTCCTTTTTGGTCCTCTGCGAGTTGTTTTAACGCCTGTTGAACAGCCTGCCCGGTTTTATCCAGCTCCGGATTTCCCTTCTGCTGCTGCAAAAGTTTCTCGAGCCTGGCTGCGGCTTCATCCGGCTTTCCACTTTCCAAAGCGGATGCGGCCTCTTTTGTGAGTTCCGATTGTTTGAGCGCCTCCGCAAGCGCAGCCATTTCCTCCGGGGATGATTTTTGTGACTTCAGCATCTCCTGGATCATGCTCTCGAGCGTGGACATTTCCCGCAGGGCTGTCCTGGCGGTTTCGTCCGGCTTCGACGCATCCATTCTTTTTTCGCTCTTCCGGATTTCATCGGCGATCGTTTTGAGATCATCGGATTTTGCCTGGTCGATGGTCTGCGCGATTTTTTCAAATTCCTTTTTTCGCTGGCCGTCCACGGCATTTGTCCCGGCGCTTTCCCTGGAGAATTTTCCGGCCATGTTTGCATGCAAGGCAAGGAGGCACAGCGCAGTCACAGGCACAAGCAGCCATGGGAGCAGCCGTGGAAAACGAAATCGCGTATATGCCCTGACGTCAAACGCCGCGATAAAATCCGCGCACTCCCGCATCGCCGCTGTTTCCAATGCGGCAGGCGTCTCCAATCTTGAAAAAACATACGCGGTTAAAAATCGATCGCGTGTGTCACACGCAGTATCGACGCACATTGCGGTTCGCTCCAGCGTCGGTCTCTTCAGCCACGTCCAAGCCGCTGCAAAAACGACTGCCACACACAGCAAGCCGGCAGCGAGCCATTCATCAAAAGGCATCGCGCCACGCAGGGCATTCACAGAGGCAAACACGAGCACTCCTCCCATGAATGCCAGACCGCAAACGACGAGGCGATCGAGAAAGAACTGCACCATGATCCGGCGCCTAATTCCTGTGAGTGAAGAAGTCACGTCACTCATCGAATGCGGCCTCCCGGCAGCTCAAGTAGATTGCTAAGGATATTATTCCCATCCGTGAGAATTGTTGCATGAAACACCAAGGCCGGACATCTTTTCACATTTTCTTAAAAAAGCCCCCATTTTCTCTGTGGGAAGACGTTTTTATACAACGTAACACCTTCATACTTGCTTTATTTCTCTTAAATATTGTTCCTGATAAAAGACTTAGCACAAAAGCTGCTATTTTCCATCTCGCAATGGATTCATTACTGTCTAACCTCATCCGACTAGAGTCGTATAAAACCAGCAAGTCTGGACCACATTCCCTTTCCGTGCTGGTTGCAGACGATGAAATGCGGGTCCTGCATCTGCTCACAATGACTCTAAAAAGTCTGGGACACGAGGTCGTAGGGTCAGCGGATAATGGGCATGATGCGGTGTTGCTTACTAGAAAGCACCAACCGGATCTGGTTATACTTGATCTTGAAATGCCGAAAATGGACGGATTTGAGGCTGCCGAAAAGATCCTGGGAGAAAGTAGCGTGCCAATCATCATCAGCACAGGGAAATCGGACTGCGCATCGCTCGAACGCGCGCAAAACATCGATATCCAGGCTTATCTTGTAAAACCTTTCAGCAAAGCGCAGTTGAATTCCTCCATTTCCATCGCTCTTTCGCAGCATCAAAAGCTGCTTGCCGCCAGAGTCAAGATCGCGGCCCTGACCAATGAAATCGAGTTGGTTAAAGTGGTCGATCTCGCAGTTTCGCTACTCATGGAAAAATTCCGCATCGACCGGATGGAGGCTCTCGAAAAACTCGAAACCGCCGCGCGCGTCCGGAATAACACCCTGGCCGAAGTCGCAAAAGCCATGGTTGCCACGTTGTCCCCATCCGCCCCGACGAGTGAGGAAGTGACCGATAATGTGCCAGCTTAGTTTTAGCTGGTTTCGCGTCGTTTCATCCCGTTTTTACTCTGTTGCGCCTTGACGCGCCTTGACCGGGCTGGACAGGAAATATAGCTCCAAAACGGCCAAGATCCGGGCAGCGCCGGTTCAAAACCAGACGTGTTTGAGATTTCAAAGAACAACGGCCGGTTTGCCGGCTGGGTCAGTACTTAAACTCAGTACTTAAACTGCACCCCGCCTGAGACGCTGTTGAGCTCGTAGTTTTTGCGGCCGAGTTCACCATCATAGTAGAGGTAGGTGGAGAATCTTGATGTCCACTGCACGTTGACCCCGGCATTTACCACCACGCTGTCGCGGCCCAAGGCCGGGCCGGTCACGGTGAAGACGTTGCCCGCACCGCTTGCGAAGCTGGAATCGAGTGCGTAGGTGCTGTCGAGATATTCATGCTGCCATGCGGCACTTACCATCGGGGTCACCGCGATGCCATTCACATGCCAGACCGAGGAGGTCTTGAAGCCCACTTTCGTGCGGAAGGATTCCTGGTTCTGCGACGGGATATTGAGCGGGGCAAGCGAACCGTTTTCATTGAAGCTGTTGATGCCGACGTAGGTATATTGCGCGGAAGCAATTGGCCCCACGGTGAAGTTGCCCGAATGGAGATCATAGCCGGTGCTGATCAATCCGTCGAATTCCTCGCCATCGGTGTTGCCCTGGGCGATGCCGCCGAGGCCGAGACGGTGCGTGTCGTAGCTGTTGTAGCCGCCAGCCGCCAAGGTGTTGAGGTAGAAGCCGCCGCCATAAGTTGTGGAGTAGATACCCACCCTGCCGCTGTTGACATCGACTGCGCCGCCCTGGGTGAGAGTGGCTCCAGTGTCGGCATAGCCACCCATGATGCCGAGTGTGAAGTGATCGCACACGCGGTAGTCGCCGCCCACGGTCACGCCACCTGTGGTAAAGTTATAGCCAGCGGCGTTGGTGTCGCCATTGACGTGGACAAATTCCCCGTTGCCTTCCATGAACAGATTCCAGCGAGGAGTCTCGGGGGAAGGTGTGGAGACGGTCTTTTTGTCGTCGTCCTTGCTGTAACCTGCAGTGGTCTCGTCAGAGCGCACGCTGACACCGACGTTGGTCGATGGAGTATTTTCGGCGCGGATTTCAGCCAGGCGGTTCTCGATGTTGCCTGCCTGGACGTCGGCAAAGGAGAAGCTGATGTTGAAGATCGACGTCAGTTGCTCCGGTGAGATCAAGTCGAAATCGTGCGGCAGGTTGCCGAGGAGTTCGCCTGTCAGGAATGTGTTTAACGCAATATTGCGCGGATCATTGGCTGCGAAGTCGAGATTGCGGGCCACAACAAATTGATTCGGCGTGAGGCCGGGGAGACCGGCGAAAGACTTCTGGCCAAAATCGAGCACCACGTCGTCCGGTTGATAGACCACCTTCACATACATGATGGTGTCGGTATCAACACTGGAAAACTGGCCGGTGACTCCACCCGCCGCCGTAAGGATGGTGAGCGAAGTGCCGCTTTTCGGCTGGAAATTATTCAGTCTCACAAGTTGCAAAGTGCCGCTGAGCGCTGCGCTGCCGCCGACAGCCAGCAAATCGTGCTGTCCCGCGCCAAGGCCGCCGACCTGGATGACCAGCGTGCCTGCGGTGATCTGCGAGTAATTGCCGGCGATGGTGAGTGTACCGGGAGCATCGCCAGGAGCGACTAAGCCTCCATTGAAAACATTGCCACCGATGGTGCCGACGCCGCCGAGGGTGCCGCCCGCGTTGACAATCGTGGTTCCACTTGCAATCGATCCATTTACTTGCAGAAGACCGGCATTGACGGTGGTCTTGCCGGTGTAGGTGCTGGTGCCCGTGAGGCTCAAGATACCCGTGCCCGTTTTCACAAGCTGGCCACCAAAACTGCCATCGGATATCACGCCGGAAAACGATCCTGAGCTTACTGTAAGAACGCCGCCCTTGGTCGCGCCAGTGCCGTCGATCGAGCCGTCATTGAGCTGCACCTTGCCGGTTCCGAAAAGCGTGCCAATTGTTTCGTTATTGCCGCCTATGTCGAGGCCACCCAAGGTGCCAAACACGGTCGTGGTGCCTGAGCTGTTTACCATCACACTAGAGGTGGCGGAGAGAAGATTGCCAGTCGTATCCCATACAACACCGCCCTGGTTGATCATCAGGTTGCCCGGGATATTGCCGTTGGCCTGAAGCAGCAGGGTGATGTTGTTGTTCACCGTGGTCAATCCGGTATAAGTATTGGCGCTAATGCCGTTGAAGCTGATGTAAGCCGGTGAACCGGTGGAACTGAGAGTGATCCCGCCATCGGAAATCACGCCGCCAAACTCGATGACGCCCTCGGACACGGTATCGGTAATCGTGCGCACCGCGCCGCCGAGATCCATAGCACCGTCAAGCTGGATTCCATCGCCTAATGCGGGAGGAGCAATTGAGAAATCGCCCTGCACCAGCATATTGTTGTTCAGGATCAGTGAACCGCTTTGCAAATGGGTGGAGAATGTGCCGCCCGTGATTGTGAGAGTGCCGCTGCCGAGCGCATTGTTATTATCCACAAAGAGCGTGCCCGTTTCCAGCGCAGTGCCGCCGCTATAGGTGTTCGAGCCGGAGAGCGTCTGCGCGCCGGTGCCAAGTTTTACCAATTCAAGAGGTGCGCCTCCATCCTGGACCAAACCGGAAAAGGTACCGCTGGCATTCGTCGCGCCGATACCTAACATAGCCGCCGAAGTGCCGCTATTCTGCACAATACCGGTATTGACACCTCCATCGCTCAGAGAACCAATTTCATTTGAAAAACCGCCGAGATCAAGAATGCCGGTCCCTTTTACGGTGACGTTGGAGTTGCTGCTGAAAGCGTGGTTGAAACCTCCGCTCCCGCTCCCCAAGCCTGAACCGGCGAGAAGCGTTC
>JBAVPB010000145.1:0-12229 GCA_049692655.1 Chthoniobacteraceae bacterium
GGACATCATCTGGGATCAACGTCGGGCCGTGCAGGCGTACTGGATCGGAGCCGGTGGAACACCCGTATCCATGCGCCTCCGTTTTCTCCACGATGGGCGGGAGTTTGCCTCCTGCTACGTATTCAACAAGCAGGTCGGCTCGAAAGTATTGAGCGCGCTCCATCTTCTGCTCGATCGCGGCGATTTTCATCCGATGTGGGGCGCTCCTGAAGCAAACGTTTTTCAAGCGGAGGACTTCCGGGTTCGTTATGAGTTTATCGGGCCGGGACTGAATATGGAAAGGCTCAAGGATGGACGTTATGTTGTTGCGTCTGGAAAATGCCAGGCCGTCATCACGCCCGCCCCATGCTTGTTCGGAGGTGTGCCGGTGCAATGGCGCAGCGGACAGAAAAAGGATTGCGTGGAAATCGATGCCGTCCTCTATCATGGAAAGCGCAAGGCCTTTGATTTCAAGACATTGTCACCTGTCCATATTGCAGCCGGGGTTGAGATCATCAGTGCGACGTCAGCCCTGCCGAAAACTGCGGCCATGAAATGGAGCAAGGGCGCCACGATTCAATGGGGAGGGAAGGCGGGATTGAACATCACGGTTCCGGAACGGGCCATTCCACTTGTGGAATAGACCGGGCGGTTATGGCAGGGATGCGGGATAGCTGACGGTTGGTAAGGGTTGGCAAGGGTTGATTAGCCCTGGCAAATACCCCTTATCATCATGTGATCTTCAGGACGAATGCGTGGTTGCATGGTTTCCTGGATGGGAGATCAACGAGAAGGCCGGCAGAATTGCGTTTCCATTTCAGCTTTGTATCGCTGCCGAGCAATTCGACGTTGCTGATGGTATCCAAAGTTGAAAGAGACCTTATGGTTAAACGGCGGTTCGTGGGCCAGCCGAGCGCGATGGCGTAAACCACCTTCCCTTTGCGTGTGAACCGGATGTCCTCGGATGTGAAATCAGGTCTCTTCATGTCCGTGAAGCGGCCTTCCACCACCCCGGTCGGACCTTCGCCGAAAACCTTCCATGGCCGTGTGCCATAGATCGCCTCGCCGTTCACTTTCAGCCACTCGCCCACGTCCAGCAGCATCCGGCGCTCGGGTTCGGGGATCGTTCCGTCCGGTTTGGGGCCGATATTCAAAAGCAGCGCGCCGTTTTTGCTGACGACGTCCACCAGGTCGCCGATGATGTCCGTCACGGTCTTGTAGTCATGATTGTGAACGTAGCCCCACGAGGTTTTTGAGACAGCGGTGTCCGACTGCCAGAACATCGGCTGCACGCCATCGAGTTGCGCGCGCTCGATATCGAATACGGCCGCGCCTTCCGGGAAGGCATCGTGCTTGTAGTCGATCGCCACGCCTTTTCCCCACTCCGCGGCGCGGTTGTAATAATAAGCGGCCAGCTTTTTCAAATACGGGTCACAGGCGATGTGCTGGATCCACCAGTCGAAATAAACAAGCTGCGGCTGGTATTTGTCCACCAGTTCACAGGTCCGGTTCAGCCAGTCGTTCAGGAACTTGCGATCCGGCATCGGCAGGCTTTTGCGATGCAAATGATGATGGCCATCCGCCACGGGTTTTGCGGGTCCGTACAGCCCGGCATTTCGCGGATCGCGGACGTCGGAGTCAAACTTCATGCCACCGTCGTAGAACCACCAGTTTTCTATGCGGTGCGAGGAGAGGCCAAACACCAGTTTCTCCTTGCGGACGGCGGTTGCCAGGTCGCCGATGAGATCGCGTTTCGGTCCCATCTTTGCCGCGCACCATTTTGTGAAGTCACAGTCATACATGGGAAACCCGTCGTGATGTTCCGCCACCGGCACCACGAATTTCGCGCCCGCCTGCCGGAAAAGTTTCGCCCAGTCTGCGGGATCATAATTCTCCGCCTTGAACATCGGGATGAAATCCTTGTAGCCGAATTTCTTGTGCGGTCCGTAAGTCTTCACATGATGCTCAAACTCGGGAGTGCCCTCCTGGTACATCATGCGCGGATACCATTCGCTCGCGAATCCCGGCACGGAATAGACGCCCCAATGGATGAAGATGCCGAACTTTGCATCCTCGTACCATTTCGGCACACGATAGTTTACAAGCGATTCCCATTCGGCCTTGAAGGGACCCTGGGCGATAACAGTTTCTTTCTTGGTCATGTTGTTGGATTGATTGGAGTTTCAGTTACAAATTCTTTGGCATTACTGGCGGTTTCCTCCGGGGCTTTCAGCACCCTGCCGTCATCGTTGGGATCGATTCTTTCCGTGCGCAAGCGGCGGAAGAATGTCACCATGTCGTTCCAGCAGCCGATGGTGAACCAGACCGTGGTGACGAGGGTGATGATCAACGGCAGAAGGAGGACCTTCACGAACCAGAAATTGAGCCATGTGTTATTGGACCAGGGGCGGACGAGATACCATGCGCTGCCGATCACAAAAACCAGGCACCAGAGAACTCCCCACATGAAAATCCCGATCGAAACCCAGCGGTCACTGCGCGTGAAGTGCTCGTCGATGCCGACGAGGTTGTAAATGTGGAAACGGCCCCGGGCCGGCCTTGCGGTCTCCTCGACGGATTCACCCGGCGCCTCGGGTTCCACGGCATAGCGGCCCCGGTGAAGAAGCTGGTCCATGTTATGCGGCACGCGGCAGGTGACCCACGAGACGACGACGTAGCTGCCAATGGCAAGCAATGCCGAATAAAAGGAGATTTCAGTGCCGTTGAGCGGGAAACCACGTCCAAGATGCTGAAGCAAAAATGGGCTCAATGAAAGTGACCCCAGATGACCGGCGATCGCCTGGAAAACCGCAGGGCAGTCCGGCTGGCGCAAAAGAATGCCGCCCGTCGCGAGCACCGATCCGGTCAACAGCCCGGTCCATGCCCCCGCCGTGGTCCCACGACTCCAGTATAACCCTCCTATAATACAGGCTCCGGCCCCTCCCACATAGATCGCCATCGTGACCTGAAACCACATGGCGACATATTCCGTCTGTTTAAACAAAGCCCCGAAACAGAACGCAAAAAGCGCCACGCCCACCACCGCGCATCGCAGCAGGATCAAATGCTGGCGCGTGCCGAGGGGGTGCTTGCGCAATGGCATGATGATATCCTGCACAAAAATACTGCTCCACGAATGGAGATGCATGCCGTCGCCCCCGAATATGCCCATGATCATGACCGCAACCAAAAGCCCCTTGATTCCGACTGGAAGAATCCTGGAAACGCCGATCGCCAGGCGCATCTGCTCCGCGGTCTGAGGATCCGATATTTTGGAAAGTGATTGCCGGACGCTCGCATCCCCCGCCGGCTGGCTGAGATAGGTCATTGAGCCCACGGCGAGGACGATCATCAACAGCGCCAGCGCGAAGCTACGCCACTGCCCGAGGATGCCGCCCATGCGGGATTCATGCGCGGTGGAGGCGGAGGAATTAAACCCATGCCGGTTCTGCCACGCCATGGTCCCGTACACGCCCCCAAACAGCCCCATGAGGACATACCAGATGTTAAAATCCTTGGTGCTGAAGGAATCGAAGGGATTGACCAGCGACTCGCCGGGAGGCCGAGCAAGAAGCATCTCCGTCGTGTGCGACCAGTTGAAACTTATCAACACGGCAACGATGATGATCACGTAGAAAATTTGAGAGAACATCCCCTGCACACAGTCCGTCAGGATCACTGTCAATTGCCCGCCGCTAATGGTCAGCAGCGTGCAAATAGTCAGGAAACATCCCATCACCAGCAGGTAGGTGGGAATCTGATGCGAAAAGACATTCACACTCTGGGGAAACTCAAGAAAGTTGACCATGAACTTCGCGCCGATCACCGGCATGATGCCGAAGTTGAGCAATCCCGAGAAGACTGCCAGCACGCCGGTAAACAAACGGAAGCGCCTGCTGTATCGCATTTCAAAGAACTGGGCGAGTGTGAGGGCGCGGGTTTGCCGGTAACGGTAAATCACGAATCCGCTGATTGCAAAAATCAGAACGACAGGCCCTGAGATCTGTCCCCACCAGCTTATCGAGAATCCGCCGTGACCAAACATTTCGAACATTGAGATATAGGCGACAGCGCCTGCTCCCATTTCGCTGAAAGCGGTGCTGAGGAGATAGCGTCCTGCGAGGCGGCCGCCGGCCATGAAATCGGCGACGCTGCGCAGGTAACGCCTTGTGTACGCAGCGATGGCGAAGACGACTGCAAGGGGGATGAAGACGAACAGCCAGTCGATTAGTTGCATGGGGAAAAAGTGCGGCTTCGCCGGTTTGTGTCGCATCGTGCCCGGAGGTCACGATCCACCAATGATTCGCGTTGCTGCGGGGAGTGCGCAACCCCTTTGGGGTTGATGGGAGGGGACTTGAACCCAGGGTAGGCACTCCTGCGTCGTGCCAACCCTGGGCTGGAGGACGGAACACCGTTGGTGTTCGCTGCGATTGGCTGGATGTTTGTTCGAAGGTGGACGGTGGGCTTCGAGGGTTTTTGGGACTGGGACATGACAGAGCATGTCCCTCCAATGGACGTTTTATCCGGATTGGGTGCTCCTTTCTTTGGGATCGAAGGCGGAACACTTTTGGTGTTTGCGGGAGTGACTTTCATATTGGTTTGAAAGTGCATGACAAGGCTTAGTCGCGGGAGAAGGAGAGGCTCAGGACACCCTGCACCTCGGTTGCGGTGACGCTGAGCGATTGGCCGTCTTTCTTTAATAACCATTTCACGGTCGAAGGGGCGTTGGCGCCGGGCGATATTATTTTCGATATGGAGGGGCCGAGTTGTTTGTCGTAAGCGGCGATGACATCGACCAGTTCGGGTGGTTGCGAGAATGTGACGTTGATTTTTTCCATCAGTCCCTTTGCGTAAACAACATCCACGTCGGCTGATTTGTGGAAAAATGCGTCCGTATTGGCGATGTGGAGATTATCATCGGCGCCCCTGGCTGCATCGAGCGTGACTCCCGCCTGGCGCAGATTTTTTTCAACTGCGTCCATGGCGTCGGCCCATGTCACTCCAGGCATCGGATTCCAGAGCGTCTGCAATCCGGGCACGGCGCGGGGGTCGATGTTCGAGCCTGTCGATCCGGTTGTGCCGGCAGCGACAGCCGAAGAAACATTATCGCTCGGCGGAGTGTCCAATACCGAGCCACGATGATCGATGGCCAGCGTCGCAAGATACAATTCGCTGCCATCGTGATCGATGACTCCACCCGAGACCGCTTTGTCGAGGCGCTGGCGCAGGGCGAGATCATACCCGTTGAAATGCCCGGTTAATTCCTGCGGGAACCAGATTTTATACGGCACCTTGTCAACCAGCACCGGCGCGACGCCGTCGTTATCGATGAATTTCTGGATCTCGAGCGGGCCGCCGGGCGGCGTAGTGTCACCATCCTTCAATTTGATGTGGAAAGCGGTGTTCTTTGCGTTGTCCGCCGCACTGATCAATATTTTGCTGCTCGCATCGGGACCGCTCAGCGGCTTTCCATCCGCGCTGATCATCCCGAAGCTCACAAATTTCCCAGCGAAACCGCCCACGGTGATGCCGTCCTTAAAACGGTAGTTTCCCGCCGGCACGCCGACGTAAGCCTTCGCGGTCGGGGTATCGATAATCATCCGCCCATGCTGCCAGTCCCACACGACCTCCGTGCCCATTTCGATCGCACCGGTCGGCGGCGTGGCGAATGTCCCCTCGGGCGCCCCCTCGATCGTTATGCCGTCCTTCCCCTGCGGGTCAAAGCGGATGCGCGCTCCCCGCGAAAAAGTGGCGCGTGTCATATTCACGGCCCCTTTGTAGATCGCATTTCCCCCGATCACATAAGTCACGGGATCCGGCGCCGGAGCGATCGCGCCGCTGATGAACATCTGCCCGGCGATCGCCATGGGCGAGAGCAATGCGGGATCCTTTTCGAAATAGACGGAGGTCCAGAAATGGCTCGGCGAGATGTACGTGAGCGGCGCGGCTAGATAAGCCTCATCTGGAAAAGTGCGCGTCTTGTCGATGAAGCCCGTCCAGTAATGGAAGAAAATCGCGTCCCAATCCTCCCACGAAGCCAGCGCCGCGAGCCGGTAGGGATATTCCGCGCGATAGGGACTGGGCCTGCCGATCATGGTTTCGTAGATCACCGTGATCTTCCCCTGCACCGTATGGGAATCCATCACATACATGCTGGGCGGAACGGCAAGCGCGGATTGCTGCAACCAGAAATACATGCCGAAGTTTGCGACGTCGGTCTGCGTGTTATCGTAAAGCCATGGGATGCTCGGCTGGTACTGGGTGTCATACGAAAAAGGAGCGGCTGCAACACCGACATTCTTCGGGGCAAAGGAACGCGCGTATGCTTCCAGGCGGTGATGCAAGTCCACGTCGATCCCGATCAAAAAGCGCACCAGGTCGGTCATCCGCCCATCCGGATATGCGGCGTGATTTTTTCCCACGGGCTCAAGCTTGATACCCCCGGCAGCCAGCGATTCGCCAGACTCCAGCTTTGTCCATGCCCTGGCCAGCCCGGCATCGTCGTGATACCGCTGCGTGAGCCATTGGTTCCAGCGCTGCTGGAGTTCCGAGACAAAATAAGGGGGCCATTTGGCAAAACCATTCTCGAGCGTCCGCTTCACATGGGCGTTTTCATTGGAGAGTTCGAACACGGCAATCCCCTCCTCCTGCGCGTAGCTTTTGCCGGTGTACGGGTTTACGTGCGTGAGATAGTTTTTGATCTCCTGCTGCCTCACCTTGAAGAGGCGGTCATCAAATGCCGCGGCGTAATTCAGCATCCAGCCATCCGGCGCAGGCTTCATGGCAATCGCCGCCAGCCATTGGTCCCAATCCTTGCCATCCTTCAGCCATACGCATTGGGCATCCAGCGGCGCTTCCTTGGTCGGCTGCGAACTCATCAAGCCCGTGGACATCACAAACAGCCCGGCTTTCCTGCATGCCGCGTAAATCCTGTCGTATTCATCCAGCCCCGATCCGTCCCCTTGTTTTACCGGGACAAACTCCCCGGTCTTCTGGTCGATAGCGGCATCCCTGGGCCCCCAAAGGCGCACGGCGTTGAAACCGACCTTTGCGATGCGTTCGGCGGCCTCCACGTTTGGCACCTGCGGACGCACCACCCCCCAGAGCCGGAGCCGCTTGCCGCCATAATACAAATGGCCGCCTTGATTGTGCGCATAGACTCCATCCACGGGACGGATGACCGGCTCGAAAATCGAGGTCTTCGGGTGAGAAACGACCGTCACATTCAACACGCTGTCACCCAGGTTGATATTGTATTGCGAGCCTGCGGGAATGCCCGTCGCAACAAACAAAAGCGGCACGCCTTCCGGGTGGCTCGTGAGCGCCTCGCGCGCAAAATCGCCAAGGCCAGCCACCTCGAAGCGCTTCGGACCTGTCTTTCCGTCTGGAATCTTTTCCACGGGGATCGTCGCCAGCGGCGTGGCATCGTAATCAGTCCCCGCCACCGGCGCAGGCGCATCGGGATGGATCAACCGGTAAACGGCGATCAAACCCGCTGCGGGCCCCTGCGGATGGCCTGTCTGTTTCAAATCAAACTCAAACGCCGCACCCAACACATCGCCGGGAGCCATGACGACCCGCTGGAGTGTGGGCACGCTCAGCACGACCACGCCGTTGACGCCAGCTCCAACCAGCACCGGTTTTTTTACACCCGGGATGGGAAATGACGTCAGTGGAATATCGACATCCGCCTGAGCGGGAGTGACTCCGCGTGCGGCAGGTGTGAGTGACGCGCCGGCCAGCAGGAGGACGGCAACGAAGAGCGAAGAGATGCGATAGGAAGTCAGCATTATGGGGGATTCTTGAGAGAGAAAATCTGCCAGCGGATACTTTCACAATAATTCATATAAATACAAATAAAATCGCGTCGCCGCCTTGAAAAACATTGGAACACAAACGCCCTATCCCCCGCCCTGCCGGGTCGAGATCATGAGCGAAAACACCGCCGCGAGCTGGGCATTCTCCAACCGGTACAGGATGCGGTTGCGCCCCTGTTCAAAATGCACCTTGCGGTAGCCCTCGTTGGGGCTCCACGACTTGACCCTGTCGTTGCTGTTCCACACCATGACATTATTCACCCACATCGTCCCCTTGTCGTCGCTGCCGGAGGCGATCCAGAGGTCGCGCGGCTTGTCGAAATTGAGTTCCGTGTAGGCGTAATAAATCGCGGGCGCCTCCTCCTGGTCGTGCGGCATGCGCAACTGCGGCGTGCCCCATTGCATGAAATGCCAGCGGATCGGCTGGTCGTTTTTCCCGGGATAAATCGCATCCAGATCAACAATCGTCTCGGGCGGGTAACGCGTATTGATATTGCGCCGGCCCGGATTTGGAAACGGGCCGATGACGTACCAGCTATCCACATACAGCCAGTCGGCATGCGTGCCTTCACCCGCGCTGATGCGACGCGTGGAATAAGGCGTGAGGTTATGATAATCCATCGCCGGCAGCTCCGGCGCATTGCGGGCATAAGCCGGAATCGCGACCGCCCCATTTGCCGCAACATCGTCGCCTTTTCCGGCGCCAAGTTGCGTGAGATCCTTGCCGGCCTGATCGCCCGCCGTGGCGGCATCCACCATTGCGTCATACGCCCCGCTCTGGCTCTGCAGTTTCCCGACATCAATATCCTCCCCGGCGACCCCCTGCTGCGCCTGCGCCGCTGCGAGCATATTCTGCCCCAGCACGGCCATGGAGGTGAGTTGCTGGTCCGCCTTCGTAACCTGCTCCTTGTAGGCAGCGAGATTTTTGCCGGCATCCTTCGCGGCCAGCAGGTTCACATCGAGCTTCTCCCGGTTCGGGCTGGCGATCTGCGTGGAATCCATCGCCTCCTGCAAAGTGACCTTGCGGATGGACGCCAGCTCCGCCGCGCGGAAAAGTTTGTATTTTTCCGTGATCCGCTGCTCGGCGGCCTGCGCGGTCTGGTAAAGATCGCCGAGATTTTTCCCGTCGAGTGAAGCCTGCGACGCGTCCGGAACCACGGTTGGCAGCGGAGCTTGCGGCGGCGGTGTGGCTGCGGCGGTCTGTTGCGCCGGCTTCTGCGCCCCGGCGAGTTTTTCGATGGCTGCGAGTTGCTCCTGCTTAGCAGCGGCCTGGGTATCCGGCGCGGATTTCTGCAAATCCCCGGCCTGCTGGAATAGAGGCGCGAGAGCGGCCTGGGCCTGCGCGGCTTTATCCGCGCCACGGTCGAGCGCTTTCTTTTGTCCCTCCAATCTTCCCTGGTTTTGCATCAAGTCCCGGGCCGCCTTGGAGTAGCTCACCTGCGACTGTGTCAATGCGGCCTTTGCTTCATCCAGGCTGGTCTTTGCGAGTTGCGATGCCTGGGCGTCCTCCGGCGTTTTGCTTTTTGCCGCCTGGACCCGCGCGTCCTTGAATGCCTGCGTGGCGGACAGCGCTTTCTCCTTCGCCGCATCGAGGGCTTGTTTCGCAGTGGCAACGTCACCGGCCGTCAATTGGTCCACCCTGGCCTGGAACTGCGCGATGTTGTCCTTCGTCCGAGTCTGTATGAGTGCCTGCGCGGCCCATTTGTTCAACGCGCCGAGGGCGGCGGCTTGCGCATCCATCGCCTTTTGCTGGGTGTCGCTCGCTGTTTTCTGGGCATCGGACGCCTTCTTCTGGGCGTCCACGGGGCCGGCATATTGCGGCCCCAGAAAATCGAGCGCCTGTGCGGCCTTGGTCTGCCCATCCCCGGCGGCGATCTGGTTCTGCTTGATGCTGTCCTGTGTTTTGCCGAGATCGGTGCGCATCTGCGTCACTTCCGCGAGGGCGGCCTGGAGGGCCGGCACGTCGGCCGACTGCTGCGCCGAAGTCACCTTTGCCGCCAGCGCGCCCATCTGGTCCGCAAGTTTCTGCTGGTCCTGGCGCGCGGCTTCCTGCTCGGCGGGGATCGCCTGCAATTGCTCCAGCGCCGTCTGCGGAGCGGCGGCGGCGATGGCACTGGCCTCCTGGTTGAAGGCATCCACCCTTTTTTTCGTGAGGTTATCGAGTTGCTTTTCGGAATCGAGCAAATCCGATACGACTGCGGCGGCGTTCTCCGATTGCCGTGCCTCGATGTCCTGCACGACCTCCTTGATCTGCTCAGGGTCCTGCATGCTCTTCGGGAGGGACTGCGGCGGCGGAGTGGCGTGATCCTGCGCGGAATCGGCGCCGGATTTCTCCGTGACGCCTGTAAGCCCGCCCGACGGCAGCAACCAGATGAGAAGCGCGACGAGGGCGATCTGCACGGCTGCGGAGATCAGCCAGTCGCGCGGCTTCATGCGCGTAATCCGCTCGCTGAGTGTGGCGTCAGCCATTTTTCGGCGCCTTGCGGGTGTGGAATCCGACATTCTTCAGCCCCTCAAACTGGCAAAGCTCGAGCACCTCGATGATCTGCTCGTAGCGCGTATCCTTATCGATATCGAGACGGACCGGCTGGTCGGGCCCCTTGGCCGCGGCCTGTTGCAAGCGGCGATGCAGGTCGTCCGTGGTGGCGGGATTGCCATCCAGGTATTTCTGTCCGTTCCGGTCGATGCCGATCACGAGCACGCCGGGATCGACTTTCACGTCGAGTGCTGCCGCGCTCTCCGGGAGATTCACGGGGAGCTCCGGTTGCGTGATCTTCAATGTGGTGGCCACCATGAAAAAGATGAGCAACACGAACATCATGTCGATCATCGGCACGAGCGGCAGTTCGAAATTCTCCTCGTGATCGTTTCTAATTCTCATGGATCTGCATCAGCCATTCGGACAACAAATTATTAACCTCTTCCGAGACGATCACGCCGTAGGCATTGGTGCGGCTGCGGAAGTAATGATAGGCGGCGAGAAAAGGGATGGCGAACGCGATGCCGAGCGCGGTGGTGGAGAGCGCCTCGGAGATGCCGCCCGCGAGCTGGGCCGGATTCCCCAGCGCCCCCGCGAGGGCGACGAGGGCAAAGGCGTTGATCATGCCCAGGATCATCCCCAGCAGCCCGAGCAACGGCTGGAGCACAGCCACCACGCCGAGGGGATATGCGAGCTGGTTGAAGCTCGCGATTTCACACGAAACCCGGTCGCCCACCGCCGCGGAAATATCGGCGACGGTATGCTTGCGATGCTTTGCGATGAAGGAAATCGCCCGTGCCAGCGTGCTGGGTTCATTTTCCCGGAGCTTCTCGAGATCGGCAAATTTCCCTTCTTTCCAGAGGAGCCGCGCCCTGGAGGCGAGGCCCGCCGGAGCCACATTCTTGCGTTGCAACCTGAGGAAGCAGCCCACGGCAAATGCGCCGCCGAAAAGCGATACCGCGCTCTGGATGATGCCAGTGGGCCCGGAGGCCCGGAAGATCGCGATGACACGGGAGCCGACGGGTTCGGGATGCCTTGCCGACGCTTGCGCCGGGGATGTAGCTGCGGCTGTGGACGGGGATGGCTTTGCGGGAGTGGCGGCATCGGGCTCAGCCTGGGCTACCTGGCCGAGCAGCAAAACAAAACAGATGAGGAATAGAATCAGTGTGTTTGGAAGCGGGGGGGATTCAAGCATGTCTTTAAATGGGGAAACTGCGTATTTCGTATATGATATATATGTAATGCAGGGTTCTGGCAATCAAGCGAAATAGTTGCCCGATGTTGAAGACCGTTACAGTCCTTGGGGATGCACGGTAAGGATCGCTGTTTTGACCTGGCGATTTTTATTGCTTGCGCACTACCTCCAACGCCACTCTTTTATAAAAAAAGACCCAAAATGAGTTTCCGGGAGTCCCCATAACAGAGTCATAACGACGTGCAAGGCAATCACGTTTTAGAGCTGTTTTCTACTCTGTAGCGACAATTTACAGGGAGGGGGGTTGGAAGTCGCAGGTTCGAACCCTGCATTGCGCACCATCCAATTTAAGAGCAAATCCCTCAATATCAACTGATTGTAATCACAATCAGCAAAACAGTGAAGTCCTCCCAAGTCCGGTGAAATCCGCCAAGTTGCCAAAAATCGGTGCAAATTGGCAACTGCTTTGGCAACTATTTGCCGCGAAAAATTCTTGTATCGAATTCACCTTTCAATGTTTCAACAAGCCAAAGCGCCAAGCAAGTTCTCAGCTGAAAACCGTCAATTTTCGAGCATACTTTCTTGAGCGCTATCGATGCACCTTTAATCCCGAAACAGCCTGGAAGATGCCAGTGATGATGGAGTACGCCACGATTCCGACCAGCAGAGCCATCAGGATGATGACCACCGGCTGGATCAACCCGGTGAGACGCTGGATTTTTTTTGCCAGTTCCTTTTCATAACGCGCGCCAACTTTTT
>JBAVPB010000146.1:0-45413 GCA_049692655.1 Chthoniobacteraceae bacterium
GTGCGGGTGTTGCCACCCGCACTGCCATTTCTTTTAAGGCCCCACAAAGAGGGCGATTATATCAACTGTTAGTGGTTTGCGATAGTGACGGTTCCGGTAGCTGTATTACCTGAGGTAATCAAAGTTCCTTCAGTGCCGCGGCTCACTTGCATGTCTATGAGACGCAGGGTCTTGGCGACACTGGTTCCGTTGACGTTGGCTCCACTGCCGGCAGACTCCTTGATATAGAGCTGCTGGGCGATGCCCTTCATGTAGGCTGCATTCGCGTTGGTCGTCTTCCAATACATGTGCTCGTAGGACCAGAATGAATACTGTCCATTCTCAATATTCGCCGCAGTGCATGCAGCGCCATTGTAGAGGAGGGCATTGTTGCCGCTGGCTACGCCTGCCGCGTCGCCGACTGAGAGATAGCCCACGAAGATCGCAGGGAAAATGCCGAGACCACTATCAGTCGCAGCAGGAACCTGGTTCATCGCGTAAGCGAGGTCAGGCCCGTTTGTGAAGCCGGAATCGCCAGCGGGATAGCTCACTTGAGCAACCGTAGCCGCAGGCCAGATACCGGTCACAGTCATCGTCGAACCGCCGATCGAGGCATTTGCCGTAGCACCAGAGCCGCCGCCGCCGGAGATCGCAACGGTAGGAGGAAGGCTATAGCCGGTGCCTGAACCAGTAATGGTGATGGAGGCTACTGTTGTTGACCCAGAAAGCACCGCAGTTGCCGTGGCACCCGAACCTGTGGAATCCGCAGGGGCGTTTGTGATGGTCACAGTCGGAACGGAGGTGTAGCCGGTGCCCGCATTTTGAATGGAGATGCCGGTGATATGGGAGGATGAATTGTCGAAGCCCACAGGCTGAATCTGCTGCAGCAATGTGGTTGTCCCGAGGCCGGATTCCGCCAGCGCGGTAATACGTGTGCCGGAGTCTTCATCTCGGCCCATGGGAGCCACCGTGATACCGCTATCGGCAGCACTGCCGGTGATGACCGAGAGAGGCATGGTTTGCGCGGCTGCACGGAACTGCAATGCCGTGATGTTGTTGAATGTTCCCGACATGGTGGAACCAGTGCTGAGAAGGCTCTTGACGAACACGAATGTGTTCACGCCAACCTGAGCTTCGCTATATCCCGTAATGCTCCATGGAACACTTTGATTGGCAAGATAAGCCTGAATGGTGCTCGGCGCAGCGTCACTGAATGCCGCGTCCGGAGAAACCGTGGCGTCATTCCACACCGGGCTGGTCAACCTCGTGCCAGTAGTGGAGAGCGTGTTGCCGGTTTCGCTGAGCCACCAATTTGAGCTATCGGAGGTAGGGGTCTCGAGTTTCACGAGAGCCTTGGCACCACCGACTGAGCCGCCCCAGTAGGCCTTGATGATCACGGCCGTGTTGGCAGGGAAGATCACGCCGGCGACATTGTTGCCAGAGCCGTTTGCGCTGGTTGTGCCGCTGTAGATAACTGCCTGGGCTTTGTCGATACTGGAGAATCCAGTGTTCGGATCGGTGTACCAAGCAAAGGTGAAACCAGATTGGAGGGTGTGAGTGATGGCGTTTTCAACGGCGCCGCGGTATGCCGTGGAACCGATGAGACGGATTACTGTAGTGGAGGCCTGGGACGCCGAGATGCCGAGCATCAAGACAAGCAGAGCCGCCATGTTTATTTTTAGTAGTTTCATTTTAATATAGTATTTTTGGCTGGGTTTTTTGACTGTGGCTCCCCCGGCCGGAAGACCGGAGGAATTCCACAATGGAGATTGTTTTGTTATTTAAATTCTGACTCTTGTTTAGTTTGCGAAGTTGAACTGGCGCTTGCGACGGGCAAGGAAATAGAGGCCGAAGGCACCAAGACCGAGCATCGCGTAGGTGGAAGGCTCAGGCACCGCGGTGAAGGTCACCGTGGCATTGGTCGGGCCAGTACTGGCGATCGTGAACGTGCCGAGCAGCGTGTCGGCACCGCCGCCGACAATTTGATACAGATCCAGCACTTGGGCGCCGGAGGATCCACCAAGCTGACCATCCACGCTTTGTCCAAGCCCGAATGAATTGGTGTTTGATCCTTCTGCAGACGTGTAGCTCGAAGAAACAGATTGAAGCACCATTGCGGCACTCACGTTATCCCCCTGGGCTGCGGTACCGGCTTGGGAAAGAAAGTTATCCATTCCTTTGATAGGAGTACCGGCCGAGGCGGCCAACCCAGTGATCGTAAAGGCACCGAACGCGCCGGACGTCCCTGGAGTGGAAGCGGCGGAAGTGGCGTAAACCGTGTCCGACTTTGTGCCGATCGTTACGGGCTTGGTAGTTCCCACGACAGCCCATGTCAAGGCGCCGCTGGTGTACCAAGCCGAACCGAAGACGCTGTTGAGGTCTGCGGCGAGGACAGTGGACGACAGATTCACTGACCCCGTGAAAGCGGAAGCCAGCCCGAGATCGAACTCAAGATCCACGGGGTTGCCTGTTCCTGTCTGACTGCCGGCAACACTCAGAATAAGATCACCATTGGTGGTCGTAAGGTCGGTGTTCGGGGTGTTTCCACCGGAGGTGACCGCGGCATTCGCAGCCGATGCCATAAACGTCATTCCGGCGAGGGCCAGAAGAACTTTTGCTTTTTTATTAAGTTTCATTTTACTTGGTTTTTTTCCTTGTTTTCGATTTGGGTTTCTAACTTTTTCCACCGTTACCGGAGGAGAAATTTTGTGTTTGGGTCGTTCTATTCGCCGCACTGACGATGCGCATTGAAGAACAGGTTTGTTACAGCCTCATGGCTGTCAGGTGACAATTTGGTGAAAATATATTTTTTACCGGCTGAGAACGGGAATCCCGAGGGATACCGCAGCAGAGGTAAATTTGTCGTGGAAGAGGTCACGCCCCGCTTGATTAGAGACCGAGTGTTACAATCCCATGACTATTGGGTGAATATTATGTGAACATTCATCCTGTTTTACAGTTTCCCGGCCCTGCTGTGACAAAGCCGGGCAGGCAAAGCAAGAAATGGGCGGCGAAACCGCCTTACGCACACGCAAGCGCAATGGGGGCCTCGCTTTTCAAAAAAACATCGGTCAGCCCGCAGGATGCAATAAGGGAGCGCATGTGCTGCTCAATCTCCGGCCATACAGTTTGCGGCATCAGCTTTGTCATGCAGTGAGGCTCGGAAAATTTGCAATAATCAAAGCAGGGACGCCAGGGGCAGATGTCGCGGATGATCACCTGGTGCCCATGCCCCCAGGGGCGAAACCAGTCCGGATCGCTGGGGCCAAAAATCGTGACAGATGGCCGATCCAGGCATGCGGCGATGTGCCCTGGCGCACTATCATTGCAAAGCAGGAGATCCACTCTGCCGATGAGATCGACCAGTTCCCGCACGGTGAGATCGGTGATAAAAGAATCCGCAACCTCGGCGAGACGCGAAGAATCTGTGTGGGGTTCCGGAATTACGATGAGATGAAAGTCGAAGTTCTCCCGGAGGTGCTCTACTACGCGGACGAAATAAGCCTCCGGCCACCGGCGAACCGCAATCCTGGCGCCGGCATGAAGACAGATCACGGGTTTGTCGAGGCCGGCAAAAATCGCATCCACACGATCGGTGCGGTAGCCCGGATGATCGAGCTCTGTCCCCACCGAGGAGTCAACAGGCAGGCCGATCCCAGCGCCGAGCTGCTGCCAGTCCTCGACCTTGTGCTGCTTGGAGTTGCGGCGTTTCAGACGCCTGGTGAGAAATATGCGATCCGTATCAAGAAACCGCCTTATTCCTTCGAGAATGAAACTGACGCGCTGAGAGCCACCGACGAGCCACATAAAAAAGTGGTTGCGGGGATCGTTTCTAACGGAAATCACGAGGTCATACTTTTCCCTGCGAAGGCACAAAATCACTCCAAGCAACTCGAGCCATTTCCACTTCCACAGGTTGTATTTTCCGAGATACGCCGTCCACGGGGCTTCATAAGTAAAGAACCGTATGCCGGGAAATGAGGGTTGCAGCAGTTGCACCGCATGTGCCTTGCCGACGAGATGCACCTCGTCGTGTTTCAGGGCAGCGGCGATTACCGGGGTCGCGAAAGTGAGATCTCCCAACCCCCACAATTCCACGATCAGGATTTTACGTTTCATTCCATTCCCGACAAACTACGGCTGCGCACTTTTACCGGGCGTCACGAAGGTGGTGAGGGGGAGGTCCCCAGACTGTACCTGCTGACTGGAGTCGCTCACCGGAGCGTCCAGGAAAGCCGGCGATGGAACAGGAGTCGTCTGCGCACTCGCGGGATGTTTCGGAACTTTAACGATCTTAAAACACCACATGCCTGCGACAATAGCCGCCATAACGGCTCCAGTGAGCAATGTGCGACGAAAAACATTCTCAACCGACGACATGTCCATGGAGGTAAATAACCACGCTTCTTATTCCCGGGGAAGAGCCGGATTGTAATATTCCTGTGACGATCGTGTGGCATTTTTGTTGCGAAACGGTCACTATCCTGGAGGCGGATTGGGGAGGGTAACCGCTAAGGACGCAAAGGGGGGAAGATACTGGATGCTGGATTTCCGTGGCGGGCGGTTTGTTTGATTTTTTTACCTTTGATTTGCTTGGATTACCTTGGATTACTCTGGCGGACCCTGGATTGGGCAGAGGCCGGCAATTCCGGATTCAAAGATCAAATGTATTTTAGGATTTCAAAGAACAGCCCGGACAATTTGCCGGTCGGATTGAGTCAAACAATTCCGTGCAGAATCACTTTCTGAAAAGTGGCGTAAATTTGGTTCGTTGTGCCTTTAAATGGGTTCGTTTGGGTTCGTTTTTTTGGGCTCAACAGAGTAAAAATTGGGTTCGTTCGGAAAAAAACGCGATTTTTGGAAGCCTTTATTCACCATCAAGGCACGTTCAAAGTTCAAAGTTTCCAGTTTCCTGTGATTCACACCCTGTTTCACTCTGGCGCACCTTGACTGGGTTGGACTGTTTTTTAAGGAGACAGTGAGTCCAGAATAGGTCTTATGGTACCGATAGGATTGATATGGGGGAAGCTGTGCCCCGTTCTCATTCCTCCAGAATCAAGTTGTCTTGCTGCGCCTGGTTTTCAAAAAAAATCCAACCGCCAAGCCGAGGAGGAGAATGTTGAATGCAGACTCCTGCTCATTTATCAATTTAATCAAAATCTGGTTACGGATGCAAGAAAAATGTTAAATAAATGTAATTATTGTGAAATGCGCTCGGAGGGTGTTCTTTTTTTGACTGGCACAGTGACATCCAGCACCCCCTGCCGGGGTGGGGGGAATGATGCATCTTCAAAGTGCATCCCAAGCTCTAACGCATATTCATGGCAATGGGGGGTTCTGCAAGAGAACCGGGACGATTACCGCGCGACGCCTGGATTTTTTCGCCAGACACGTGTGTTTTCCGGTGATCATCATTCTGCCCACTTTCGCCCTGAGTTCCGTCACCATAACCGAGTACTTCGACAGTGATAATGGAGGGGACATCCTGTTGGGCGTTTGTTTGATTGCCGGCCTGCTGCTTTGCAATATCGTTTGCGCTGCTCGTCGCCGCTCCGGCGGTATTTGCCCCGGCTGTGAGCCCACCGATGTTCGGCGCGGCGGGTGGCGGAGGTGTGCCGGTGCTTGCGCCACCGACCGAAATATTGGAGGCATTCAAAACGACGGCTGCTGAAATGTTCAAATTGCCTGATACACGGATGCCGGCATCCCCTGCATCCACAGTGCCTGCGGGCGCAATCAAATCCACATCTCCGGGTGCAACGCCGGAAACACTCTCCAGGACGCCGATGCCGCCGCCCGTGGCGAGACCCGCGAGATCAGTCTTTACATCGGCGCTTTGGGGATCGATGAGAACACGGGTGGGCGGGGCGGATTGGACAGTCTTTGAAGAGGCGCCCGCGGCAATATTGCCACCCGTGGACCAGATTATTTCGTTCCCTCCGCGCAGAGTAAAGATGCGGGAGGTGCCGACGTTCACATTGCCTTCGGTGTAGATGGATATATTGCCACCATCCTCGGTAAGAATGCCCTGATCAACGGCCTGGGTACCGGCGACTTGCAGCCCCACGGTGACCTGACCGCCGGGAGCGAGCAAACTGATATTACCGCCGCTGGTCGTCTTGATCTCGCGGGAAGTGAGTGTGATGTCACCCTGCCCGGCCGAGGCGTTTGGAAAGAGGGCTGCGATAGCCGCAAAGCCAGCATCGTAGTTTCCGAAGCCGGGGCTTGAGGAATCGTTATGATCGCGACCGGCATCGCGCAGGACGAGGTAAAACACTTGCAGGGCCACGATATCCTGCTCTTCCGCGGGGAGCAAATCGAATGTCTGCGGCGTGAGAGGCAAGGTAACTCCGGCCACGGTGGCGCCGAGTTCACTCAAGTAATGCGCGCCATTGACCGGATTATCGATGAACTGGGCTGTAAAAGCAGTGAAATCGAGCTGACTGTTATCGAGACCAAACGAGCTGCCGAGGCCAGCCGCCGCAATGATGTCCGCTCCTCCGAACGGGAGGGAGGGATTGCGCGCATTTCCGATGCTCACAATACCCGCGCCAGTGCCGTCGTCATTTGTCGGCCCGACACCGGTGTTCAGATTGCGTCCCGCCAGCACCTCGAGCGAGCCGGGTCCACTGATCTGGATATCGCCGGCATCCGGCGCGCCCAGGCCCTGGCCTTCTGGAAACGAGGTGGTCTGGCCGATGAGTTCATTTCCGGAGGAGTTATCGGAACCCAACTGACGCAACGCGGAAAGGGGATCGTATGCGATGATATCGCGACCCGCAGAGACGAGGCTGATATCCGTGGCGTTGTTATTTTGGATATAAAGCGCCACGTCCGTAATATCCTCTCCCGCGATGATCCGCGCGTCTTTTGGCGAAAAGAGGGTGATACCGGAAATGTCCCCGTCTTGCGCGTAGAGATGAACGGGGTTTGGATCATTCAGATGGAGGAGGCCTGGCGCATGAAGAGCCTCCTCGGTTTGCAACACCGTACTGGCTCCCTGGGTGGCGCCAGACTCGCTGAACATGGAATTGAGATTACTGAGCAGGGTCTCAAAGGTGAATGTGTATGAACCTCCATTAATACCGGTGGCAGCGGTTGGAAACGAGAGAGGAGAGGCGATTCCGGGAATGTTTGCCGGGTTGGCATCGGAAAGGTTGATCGTGCTCAAGCCCCAGACAAGATCGTTTGTCGCGGTGTCAAAACCGTTAATCTGCATTCCATTGATGGAACCGGCAGCGGCAAGATCGACCGTGCCCGTGGGTGAAGGGGAGAGGGTGATGCCGCCGGAAATATTGATATCCCCGGAGAAGGCGGTCGCGAGCAGCGAGCCCGGCATAATGGTGGTGACCGTGCTGAACGGGGTGACATCCGTCTCCGCGAGCCGCAGCCAGGGCTCGGATTGAGAGAAAGAGCCCGGATTGTTGGTAAAGAGGAGTACGTTCGAGTACCAGGCTGCAAGCGAGCCTGAGCCGGTGTCGCTGTTATCCTGGATCGTGATTGAGCCGGTAAGGGATGACAATGTGACGGTGTCCGTGGTCGCGTAAGTAGAGAAATAGGTTTTATCGTAAAAGGCGTTATTGATCCCCTGGGGAAGCAAAAATGGATTGGCCACAGGCCCAAGCAAAATATTTCCACCGGCAGTAACATCAAAGCTTCCTTGCCCTAAAAACAGGGTGGTGGGCAGCCATGTCGAGGGATCGGGCTCACCGCCTGCAAGCTGGATGGTCTGGATATCGAGCTGAGTTAATGCCGCGCGGGTGCTGTTAGTAAGAATGCTGTCGCCGGCATTTAATACGCCCTGGCCACGCTCCACGTAATAGACGCCGCCATTAATGTCATGCCCTGCGCTCACCAATAGATCGCCGCCACCGAGTTCCACCAGGCTGCTAGCATTAGGAGTTCCCTTGGGCATGCGCGCGTTGGTAGGCACGACAGCATCGATATTGCTGATGTCGTGACCGGCGATGAGAGTCACATTACCGCCGCCGAGGGCTCCGACATCCTCGAAGAAATTACTGAAATCAACCCACCATGAGGTCGATGCGACATCTCCTCCCGAACGGGTCGCGGCAAAGAGACCCGTGGTGGGATTCACATGCCCGCGACGGTAAAGCCAGTTGGACGGCAATTCCTTGGACGAATCGGGCACCAGGTCGCCTGTCGAGCTTTCTGAATAATCGGCAATATCGTGCTGGGCGGAAATAGTGATATTTCCTCCACCCAAGCTGTATTGCGCCGGATAAACAGGACTTTGCGTGGCGCCTAACTGTGTGCTGGTGTAAGTCAATACAGGAGTATCAAAGTTAGCCATCGCAGTTGCCTGGCTGCCGGCGGTGTACACAGTCCCCAAGGGATTCAGCAATTGAAAGTCATTGCCGGAATAGATGCTGATATCCCCCGCCCCTGTGCGGATCGTCTGGTAATACTTTGCGATAAGGGTCTGGCGGGAGTTACTGGTCGTGGTTGGCAAGAAACCGTTATTCGGAGTATTCACCCCCAAAAGCACCGACCCTGAGCCTGCCAGATCAGCCATCGGCTGAACACGGCTGAAGTCCGCCGCGCTGAAATCGGCCCCGGAAACCAACCTGTATGACCAGGATTTGCTGCCCGCGGGCATCAACAACGACTGCCATAGCACGCTGGAAGTAGGGTTAACAGCTCCTGAGGCAAAGCCATCGCTCAGGCTGGCTCCGAAAATGAAATTGATATTTCCCGCCGCGCGCAAGGTCAGATCCCCCGCGGCTTTATTCGGTCCGAAGCGGTAAGTTGATAAATCCCAATTTTTATTCAGCGTCAGATTCCCGGTGGGATTGATGATCTCCGCCCCCGGCTCAATGCTCACAACAGGAATGAGCGAGGTGTTGTTTGAAAACAACCTGTTTAACATTGTGGTATAATTCGCGGTGGTGGTCCCGGCGCTTCCGGCAAATTTGTTCCCGTTTGCCAGAATCGCGGCTTCCTCGGAGTCGATCGATCCACTCGGCGGGGTATAAACCTGGTATCCCTCGAGCACTATGCTCGATGCATTCAGGATGATCCCATCGATCGGCTGGACCTGGAGATCGGTATTCCCCAGGGCCTGCGGGGCGCGGATATGCAGTGTCCCATTGAAATCCCCCAAGGCTGCATTCGCAGCCGGGTTGGTGTTTGCAATCACGGAGAGGTCAATCGTGGAACCAGCCTCGATGTCCACCTGGGGTCCGCTGCCAAGGGCGACATTGGTAAAACTCCCATTCGTCTCGGAGCCAGCCTCAAGCGATACGGAACCACCCTTGCCGGCATCGTTGAAATGCTGCGTGGCCACCGTGAGCAAAGCCCCGGACTGCAACACCACGCTGCCATTTGCCTGCAGACTGATCGTCCCCCCGGAGGCGGCGATCGTCCCGGTCACGAAGATCGAACCAGTGTCCGTGGAAAGGCTGAATATCGAGGCGGTTGCCATGCCATCCACCGTCACGTCACCTGTGCGAAGCCGGAACGTTTGCGATTGAGTGAATCCCCCGGAAGCGAGTTTTTCATCGATCGAGGCAAGGCTGCCTCCCGGTACGCTGCCTGCATCCAGCGAAAACGTTCCATTTTTCCCTCCTGCGCCGCCCTGCCCGAGCAATGTGCCCAACAATGTAAAACTCCCCTGCGTCGCGTTCACCGAGAGAGTGCCTGCATCGCCGCCTCCCGGCTGCGCGGCAACGCTCACTGTGGCTGAGGCTCCCACATCCACATTCCCCGCGTTTGAAGTGAGGGTGATCCCGCCGGCTCCAGTGTACTTGGTCAGATCGAAGAAAACCTGCGACACTCCTCCCGCATCCAGAGTGGTCGCGGCCAGATTTCCCACGATAACGTCGCCACTCGTCGCGAGCAGGGTGATTTGCCCGCCGGGCGCAACGATGTTGCTGTTAACGGTGACACTCGCTCCCTGCAAGTTCAGCGTTGGATCCAGGCCACCGGTGACGCTCGCGGTTTCTCCCGCGGCGGACTGAACAGTCAATGCCCCAGCCGCCGTAATCATTACATTGGACCCGGCAACCCCGGTGATGACCGGCGCCGTAATGTTCAAGTCCCCCTGCGTGGCCAGACCTCCGGAGCCCTGCGCAAGAATCCCGCCGGTTGCGTTCAATTCCACGCTTGAATACTGATCGATATCCATCTGGTTTTTGCCCAGATCGATCGTGCCGCCCTGAAACGTCAGCATGCCCACAGGCGAAGAAATCGCTCCCGGAACTGATCCACCGCCACTATTGTCCAATAGAATATTCTGCGCGACAAACGTCACTCCGCCTCCTCCATTGTTAAAGCCGCGGATTTCCGCCGCATGCAATGCAAGATTTGCAAGCGTGGCACTGCCAGCCTGCCCCGTGCCATAGATATCAATCGAAGTATAACTTAATAATGAAAGCGTTTGCGCCGTGGCTTGCAAACTTTGCAACGCGGCATTCGTCAGTACCAGACCGCTGGTCGGTAGCAAGCTGCCGGGATTGTCCAATTGCAAACTGATCTGGCCGCTATCCAAGGCGATGGATGCGCCGCTAATGTTCGCGCCCGGATCGAGGCTCGTCCCGTAAGTGGAATCCAAGGTCACGCTGGCTCCGCTGATCTGCACTCCGGCGCCGATGACCATCGAAGGTTGGGTGGACGCGTCAACGCCCAGTCGCGCGATCGGCGCGGAGGGTGCGCTGCTAACGCGTAACAACGTTCCATTTCCATTCCCGACCAGCGTTGAATTTCCAAACGTCAATGTATCGCCGGCCCCGGATGAGGCGCCCGTGCCAACGATGTCCGCCCCGGGATCAAGGGTCAGGCTGTTGTTAGCAACGAGAATGATATCCGCTCCGCTCAATGGCGCTCCCGCGTTGTCCACTGTGATGTTATTTGTCGCGACTGTGATCGTTGTTCCATTTACGCCAGTTTGTCGCACGCCTCCTACTAACAGGCTGGCCACGTCAAAATTGCTGAGGGTCGTTGAATCAAGAGTCAGACTGCCGGCTGGACCGGTTTTACCGGCGCTTTCGATATAAATGTCAGAGGGGCTGCTGATATCGACCAAACCCCCGAGACCATCCCCGAGGGGCTTGGAGATAAGCTGCCCTTGAATCGCGATCAACTGGCTGGCTTGCAGAACCAGGACTCCGGAATCCATCGGCAGGCGAGGCACGGCGTTGTTATTTTCCAGGGCTCCCTGACTAAGAAAACTGTTTGCGGTGAAGTTGTCGTATTCCGCGCGCGACTGCACCACGGACTGGGAATCGACCTCGAAATTGGAATACAATGGTTGTCCGGACTCACCCGCAGTATAACGATACCCGGCTACTATGCTCGATCCATCAGGATTTGGTACGGTCGTCCCCACAACCTTGCCTGTCTGTGGAGTAACAAGAAACGCGCCCTGCAGGAGCGCATAACGCGCGGGTAGCAATGTGTAGAAACCCGCCTGCAACCCATTGCTCGCGTTAAGCCAGACTTGATCGCCATATGCGAGGTTGCTATTCACGTAACCTTGGTCGCCCCCGAGATTACTGGCAGTAGAATTGTACGGAGCATACGGCGCAAAATTTGCCTGATAGCCGGGAATCACTGCAAAACTCGACGATGAGGCAAGGATGTCGGTACTTCCTCCAAGGCCCTGTAAAAACCGATAGGCATAAAGATCCCCGCCTCCCTGGATATCAATCGTCGCTCCGTTCAACTGGGTGATGTTCTGTGCCGAAAGGTTGATCGCCTTTCCGGGAATACCCCCCGCCGTGATGTCCGTCCCTGCTGGATCGATCCATGAGATGCCGTTGAGATTGATTCCATACGGGATGATCAACGCCTGCCCTGTCACTGGATCCACTCCTGAAACTGAAACCGTGCTGCCGGGTAGTAATGTCAACTGCTGTGTCACGGCCACCGTTTGGCCTGTAAGCACATCGACGGGGCCCGTGCCCGCTCCATCCCATCCGAGATTGATCACGCCGAACGGCGCGCGTAACACTCCGCCTTGGTTAATAATGGAGGCATAAACATTCAACTCACCCCCGGCGGAGAGTGGAAGTTGCCGTGCCCCGGACGCTTCGATCGTCACAGTGCCGGGTTGCGTTAAGCTATTTAATTGGTAATCGTAGGCGGCAATTGTGAAACTGACTTCCGTGGGGGGGTAAATCTGGCCGGCGCGCAACGTTATGTTTCCGGCGACATCCAAAGTTCCATCCCCACGAATGTCCCCACCATCGGCGAAAAAGTTCGCCACGCCTATGCCCTGCAATGAGAGATCTCCTATATCGATCAAGTTTGCATTCACAATCAGGCTTCCGTTGCCGTAAGTCGGCAGGAATTGATTCAGCGCGCCTATGGTTTGCGCCGTGGACTGCGGCGGCAGAAAAGTAGTCCCCACGGCTACATACGGGGCATTGAGTGTCACCGCTCCATTGGCAAATATTACACCTCCATCGCCTACGGTAAGGCTACGGTTTGCAGTAAGCGTGACCGGCCCCGAGAATTGTACGGTTCCACGGAGTGTCACTGCATCAAAACCACCGGCGTTGATCTGGTCCGCAGCGATGTAACCCAGTCCCATTACTGTATCGCCATTGGTATCAATCACAGGATTGGTAATTGGTACCGCGCTTCCTATTGCCGTACTGCCTGCGGGATAAAAGGTAGCAGGCTTTATCGTCGGTCCGCTCTGTGTGACAACCAGTGTCACATTTAAAGCCGCTGGTGTCGTCGTCGGATTCTGTGGTGGGAAGAAGCCCGACGAAACAGTGAGACTGCCACCCACTGCACCCAGTCCACCAGAAGCGCCGATCAATGTCGCATCCGTGAACAACTCTTGCGCCCCTGCCAAAGTGATCGACCCACCGTTGCTTGTCACCACAGTCGCCACTATCGGATTTCCTTTTGGCAACCCCGGAAGAGGCTCCGCCCCACTGCTGCTTTCAGGCGGCAGGTCCAACACCCCGCTTGCTCCCGCAACATCCAGCACAGCGCCTGCCTCCGCTACGATATTCCCGGAAATATTGATATTTCCCCCACCCAGCACAGAGCCTGCCCGATAATTATGACCGCTAAGATCGGGCGTAAGGAGCGTGGTCCCTGCCGTTGACAAAATACTGTTTGGACCGAGATCCACAGTCGCCACTGCTTCGACTTGATCGGGAAAGAGAACCTGCGAACTCTGTCCTCCGGAGATGGTGATCGTGCCTCCCGGAGCGATAACCGAGCCCAACACTGTCACGGTATCTCCGCTAAAGGATATGCCTTTTTGCGCATTAGTTTGGGGATCAGTCTCAATCACTGATCCCGCCCCTATTACAATATCTCCACGCTCCACCAGACTGCTCAAAAATGGATCTCTCACACCCGGTGCTCCAAAAACAAGATTTACCGGGTTACGCACGCCTTCAGGCAGTAATTCGACCTGCAACCCCACTTCGCCATTCCCATCCGTCGTGGCCACAAGGTTTTGCGCCACAGCATTGATCACAGTATTGGGCGCGATATCGACTGCCGGTACATACTGAAAAGGGACATTCGTGGCAGCACCGAGCCCGTCGAGGGTAAAATTTACAAATCCTCCCTGACTGAAAAAACCGGGCGACAGCAGCAAAGTGCCCGCCACAGAAGGCGTGCCTCCGATTTGGATCAATGGCGCCAGAATGGTAAGCGAACCCCCGACGGCTCCTGAATATCCTTGCAATGTTGAATCCAGCGTAAGCGCCCCGCCTACCAGCGAGGGAATATTCGGATCCTGCCCTGCGTCGATGACAATTCCACCGCCTGAGCCGTAGCTTATCTGCGTAGCTCCCTTTGAGTTTTCACTCACAGCAACACCTCCCGAAACATTGATCGTGCTTCCCGGCTCGAAATCGGCGCTGTAACTCTTGACCGCGATCTTTCCGCCATTGGTCACCAGCGGGAGGCTGAACGGCGAGGCCGAGTCTGGAATATCGTCAACAATCAACCCTGCAGTGTCCAGGGACGCCCCGGCACCGAGCGTGAAATTTCCGCGTGTTGGATCAGCCGGAGGAGTTTGAGAGAGCCCGGCTCCTTCAGCAAGTAAAGCGGCTGTAAACGGGGTGAAATCGGTAACGGTGAAGCTCAAGTTGCCACCAGGAATAACTAATCTACCTTCAATATCAACATTCGCGCTCGCAAAGGTAATGGAACCGCCAGGCTGGCCAGTCATCGTGATGTTTTCGGGAACTGTTATATTCCCGTCCGCATTATTTATGGTAAGCGTGCCGAACCCATCCGAACCCACGAGATCCTGGGAAAGAACGACTTCAGACTTCCGGTCGGACCGCAACGGCAACGGATTCCCGGAGGAATCAAGTGCAAATGCATCTGCGGGTGCTTGATCGGAGACCTCTGCAAATACAATATTCGGCGGTGTCGGAGCGTAGAACGGGTAACTTTGAGTGGTTGCGCTGTCATTAAATTGCGCCTCGAATAGCAGGGATAACGCGCTGCTGCCAGGTGCAACAGCCTGCTGCCGGGGTCCTGCTATCGTGTTACCTGTAAGATTACCGTCCAGTGCCATCGAAGGCGCTGTGATGGTGATATTGCCACCGTTACCCCCCTGAATATAGCCAGTTTCATAATAGGGACCGCCGACCAGAAGCGTACTGAATGTATCGTTGACTCCCCATTTGGAATAGCTTGTCGTAAATCCACCGAGAATTCCTTGGTAAACAAGATTAGGCGTGGCTGCTGAGATGTCGTAAATAAGCCCCCCGGAGATTAGTTTTGTAGTCTGCACCATGCCTCCCTGGTAATTGATCCATCCACCGGAAACATCGATAGTTGATCCTGGCTGCATCACCATGGATTCGCCTGCATTCAATGAAACCGAGCCACCATTGGTCGTTAATTCCCCTACCGTGTGTTCAACAAGCGATGCGTAACCCGAAACATTTGCCACTGGTGTGCCGATCCATGCTTGACCGTCAAAAACGCCCGATTGTGTAATATCAACGTCCACGGTCTGGCCACGCAGGATACCATCACGTTGCAACGGCGAATCCGCCAGTTCCGCACCGCGTAATTGCACAGGGATAATGTTCTCCGCCACGGATGCACTCACGTCTGTCAAGCCAGCCACGTCGATCATTGAAGCCGAATCCATGTAAATCTGTCCGCCGGAAAGAATGAAATTCGAAGTGGCAAGTTGCCCGGAAAGCTGCAGTTCCCATGTGCCGGCGCTCAACGTGACATTGGCATCCGGCGCATAAATCAACGCATTTCCCTGCATATGCACAGCCTCGCCTTGTATGTTGACTTGCGATGGCAGCGCAAGTTGCGTCCCCACCACTGTTGCATTGCTGCTCGATTCCGGCTCTATGAGTGTCGCACTCCCGGGTCCCAAGGTCACCGTGCCCGCTGACGAAAGTGCAAATGGCGCCAGACCGGGCATATTGCCTGGCACAGCGTTGTAATCGGCAAGAAGATCGATCCGTCCGTTCAGCGATACCGATGTTGTGCTGTCGATCACCCCGAGTTGGTTTACGTTTGCTCCGGCGATTGTCACGTCCGCTCTTGGGGCGTCGATCAAGCCGGAATTCGTGGCGACACCGCTAAACTGGTCTACAGAACCGACATAGACATCAAGACCGCGCAGACTTGGATCACTACTCGCGTGCGCGGCAAATCCCACTTGATTGCCTGCGGCAAGGATTGTCTGCCCGTCCGGCGTGGAGATCGTCCCTGCATTAGTGACATTTGGCCCGATCAACGCCACTCTCCCCCCCACATTATCTGCGGAATCCGAAGCCGTGATTTGTGCCCCCGCCTGTACGGTCACATCCCCATCCCTACCGGTTGGAGTGGCCGGGACCGATGGAGTGAAGGCTGGTGTGCCACTGCTGCCAGCTGGCAACGCGATTTGCGAAAACAAAAACTGATTGTCAGGATTATTCAGTAAGCCGAGGCTCACCAGATTGGTGTTGATGGGCAGCGAGGAGGCCACCAGTGTATGCACATCCACCTGGCTGGCGCCTCCGAATATGATTCCATTCTGGTTCATTAAATAAATCTGTCCCAGAGCATGGATGGAACCGAGGATTTGCGATGGAATCCCCGAGGGATCACTGATGATATTGAAGGCAATCCATTGGCTCACATTAGTGCCCCCCGCGCTCTGATCGATGTTAAGCACCGTGCTTTTGCCGATATTGAAGGTCTGCCAGTTTAAAATGGCCTGCTGAGCGGTCTGCGTGATATTTACCGAAGTCAGCCCGTTGCCGATGGACTGTGTTGGCTTACTGGCCCCTTGCCATGTTGCAGTTGGGTTGGCCACTCCATTGCCGGACAGGCCGGTGTCCGGCACCAATCCCCCCGGTAAGAGACCGTTGGGGACATTGGGCAATTGCTGACTGGGATGATTCGGATTCGTCCCCAGATTGTTCGCCTGGCTTTGTTGTGCAGCACCCCGTGCCGCCGCCTGCATTGCCTGGACGGATTGCAACGCACTCGTCGTCCGGGACAGGATGTCGTTTGCTCTTGCCTGGGCCTGTGCTGTTGTTATCGCCGGAGTTCCGTAAGTTCCTGCACCGGCTGTCCCCGGTGCTGCAACACCTATACCTCCCCGTAAAATGTCTCCTGCCTGGACGACAGGATTCGAGGTTAGTCCAATAAGAATAACAAGACTGGCAGGAACGACTGCCCGAAGTATCGACGGTATTCCTGAAATATTGATTCTCATGGGCGTAAAGACGTCTATTTTGCGGTTTTGTTCAATAACTTCGTAAGAGCCTGCTCGTTGAGAACCACTGGGGTTTGCTTCAGCAGATTTACTACGTATTTCTGGCGATCGGCTGCAGCCCGCTGATTGCGGAGCATCTCCACCAGCCTCGCCTTTACTTCTTCCAACGAAAGAGGGGCTATTTCCTTGGTTTCCAGTACCTTGATGATGTGCCAGCCATCATCCAACTGGATCGGTTGCGAAACAGTGTTCAGTGGGAGAGTCATTGCTTGAATACGGATTCTTGGAGGCATCCTCTTTTCATCTACCCATCCCATTACCCCACCGGCTGCGGCGGTGACAGGTTCATTGCTTTCATTGCGTGCGATCTTTGAAAAATCAGCATCGGGCACTTTGAGTTCTTCCATCACAGTCTGGACTTTTTTCTTGGCCATGGTCGTGGCCGCCTCATCCGCATAAGCAGGGAGCGAGATCAATATTTGCGCGATACGAAACTCATGAGGCACAGTAACGGCAGCTTTGTTGGCTTCGTACGCGCTATTTATCTCCGCTTCATTCGGATAGTCGGCCGGCGGTTGCGATACGGACTGCAGATACAGCCCTGCAAGCGTCGACTCTCTGATTCGCTCAAGATGTGCTACTATCGCGGGTTGCTGATCCCACTTTTTGGAAGAAGCCTCTTTGATGATGGCCCGCTCCACAAGGATGGCTCTCGCTGCCTGTGCGAGGGCACCCGGATCAGCCGCTATCTGCGCCTGTTCAGTCGGGTCGAGGCTTTCGAGGGCCTTACGCATGTCCTCTACCTTTACATCAGTGTCCCCGATACGGCCGGCTACGTTTGGATCAGTGATATCGCCAGAGGCTTCGCCCGATGCAGAGATACTGATTCCTGCAAGGGGATTGCCGGAACCGCTTCCCGACACAGTAACACCCGGACCGTTGGAAATGGAGGCTGTGGTGCCGGTAGCCGTAATGGCATCACCAGCAGATACATGGCAGGTAAAAAACACCGAAGCCAGAGCGCAGAAGAAGATAGAACTGAGGGCTAATTCAAAAATGTGTTGAGGATTATTTTTCATATAACTACTTTGTTGGTATATTTGGAGGAGTGCTTCCGGGGATGATTTTTTGGTCGAGAAGCTTATCTTGATAATCTTGCACCTGGCTCTCGAGTTTAACCCGTGCAATACCGGTGAATGGCTCCTTGGCGAGCAGCGCCTGGCCGAGACTGTATTTTTCGTAACGCAAGAGGATTTCATTGCCGACTTTAAACAACTCCATATTCTTGGTTTCGCGATCTGCCACCAGACGCTGAAGGACAATGACCTGCATGGCCAGTTTTGCACGCTCTGCTTCCTTGGCATGGGCCACGTCTGCAGCTTCCTTTTCGGACTTCTGCCATTTTTCCAGGGAATCGGTGAGTTTGGCCACCCGCGCCTCCCTGTCGGAGAGCTTCGACTTCAAGTCCGTAATCGTCTTTTCCGAAACCTCTTTGTCGCTTGTCCATTGTTTGGTCAATTCCTCTACCTGCGTTGTAAGGGCTTTGTTCTTATCATCGCTTTCCGCCTGGGAAGCTTGAAGCGCGGCCAGTTGGTTTTGTGCATCGCGGAGTTGAAGCATTGTGGCGCGCATTGCCTCCGCAAGACGTTGCTCACGGGGACTGGGTGGATCAGCGGCAAAGAGGGACCCGGCAGTCGCCGCGATTAACATCGAAAGGAGAAGTAGTAATGGAAATGAAAGGTGCCGTTTCATGGTTAGAATTTGGTGTTAATGTCAACTTGGATGATGTCATTCTTGTATGTCGGGCCCGCAATGCTGGTCGCACTCATCCAGCGCAGGTAGAGCCACACTTTGGGGGAAAGCGCCAGTGCGCCGAACAGGGTATATCCTTTGAGGTTTGTTCCAGTGAGAGGAGCACCGAAATCCGCGTCGGTAAAACCATCGACCACTGCGTCGGATTCCACATAGCGATAACCGAGACCGACATTCCAATCCCACCGATTTTCCAAGGCAGTCTTGCCCAGTTTCAGGTTTATCAGCCATGCATTGTTGCCGCCGGCGAATGTGCTGGTATTGGGTGAGAGATTATTGACAGCCTCGCTCGTGATTGCGCTTCGGTCGAAGGCAACGTTTGTAACCCATTCTCCGGTAACAGAAACGTGAAAGGGATCAAAATGGTTGAAATCCAGCCGGCCTGTTACAGCCAGTTCCTGGAAAGGAGTGGCAAGACCGTAATATTGGAACTGGTTGATGGTGCCAAACCCGTTGGCAGCTGTAGGTACTATATCGCGTAGTTCCATATAGGTATTGCCGTTCTGGGCAAAAGAGGGCCGTGTGTCATCCGTGCTCCCTTGATCGGCGGCGCTCAACGGAGTGAACGGAGTTGAAAGCTGCCCTTCGATGTTCTGGTAGTCGTAAAACGCAGCCGCAAGCTTCGCGCTGAAATCCTCGTTGATTTTCCAATCAGCGCCACCCTGCACCGCATAGAGATATTTGTCCTCGCTGGTAAACTTGGACGGTTGGTTGGAGGCAAAGTTGAAATCTGTGTTGAAAACAGGAAAGGCTCCCGCTGTGACAAATGGCGTCAATCCTTTGACGACTTCGTATTTTCCTTGTGCGACAACACCATCAAAACCAATCTCGTCAGCCCAGATCATGCTGGTGGAAAAAAATGGATTGTCGAAACGCCCGATCGTGAGGGAAAAATCCTTGTTCGGCAGGCCCCCGATCTCGTATTTGATGAATGCCCGGTCGAGCCAGATGGCATACTTGCTGAAATCCCCTCCCTGTCCACTGTTTGCGCCCCCTATGGTCTGGTTCTCTGTGACAGGATTATCGTCGTTGCCTGTCGCTAAACGCAGGCCGGCCGTAAAGCCCTCTCCGAGATCGATGTCTGCGCCCATGCGAGCACGCAACCGGAACCGCGTGCGATTCTGGTCAACGTCATATTCAGATGGAAAATTATTTCCCGCTTTGTCAAAAGGCGTCCCGGTGTTGATGGCGTTGAAGTTTGGAAATCCGCCGGTGTTATCATTGCCGGCTGGATAGTTATCCCCTTCGTAACGCACACGGATGTCTCCGAAAAAGCGAAAATGGGAAACCCAGTCTGGAAAAGTCCGTGGTGCCGCCCAGTTCTCGCTACGAGCTTGCGCCATTACTTCCTGCTTTATTTCGTCACGCATCTGCGATTTGACGACCTCAGGAACGTAAGTGACACGCACGGCATCCGGGGGAGCCGGATCCGGTGCCTGTGCCTTTGCGGCGACGGCTGCGTCCTGCACCGCTTGGTTTCGAGCCACAACAGCATCTTGTTCGGCCTGTTTAATCAGGTCTGCTGCATCCTCTTTGGAGAGGACATTGCGTTCAACCAGCCGGTTGATCAGGTTGATTGTCACATTCTGCGATGGAGCCGCAGAAGGAGCTGGAATGGATTTCTCGAATAAGGGAGGCGGATCGTTCGGTGCGGGCCCAGCAGGCGTGGTGGGCGCCGGTGTGGATGAAGATGCGGTTACTGACTCAGGCGATGGCACCGACGAACTCCCCGCTGCTGCGAGTGCGGGTAGATCGCTCGATATCCGGAATGCAGGCGAGGCTGCCGCATTGTCCGGGGCGTCGGAAACAGGCAGAGGCAACGGATCAGCGGCATGTGATGGCATCGTGGCGGAAAGGCACACGGATGCGACCAATAGTCTGAGTCGTCGATGAAGAAAGTATTTTTCTTTGAACATAGATTGATTGAAATTATGAGTGAAAATTAAATGGTTTAATTTGGCCGCCGTGCGTTGATTCGCAGAAGGATCGGCATCGGCATGTCCGCCGGCGGAGGCTCCTGCATTTGCAAGCCCGTCAGCACTTCGTTTTTAATGGCATCATCCAGGACCCGGTCGCCTGTGGATCCCACCAACTGAGCCCGCCCGATACGCCCTGTGGCATCGGGCCAGACCTGCACTTTAATATTCAATGTTGCGGAACTGGTATGACCATTCTTGCGTAAGGCATCCGCGATACGGGCCTGTACCTGGCCTGCATACCAGCCCCATTGGCTACCGCCTCCTCCTGGTCCACTTCCTGTACCGCCCAGCATGCCATTACCGGAACTACCCAGGCCCGCTAGCCCTGGGCCAGCCCCTTTGATATTAGTGCCCAAACCCTCCGGCGGTTTTTCAGCAGGTTTTGGCTTTTCCATCGGCTTATCAGCCGGTTTCTCAGCCGGTGCTTGCTCCGGCTGCTTCACATCCTTCGGCGGTGGAGGTTGGATCTTAGGTGGTGGTGGTGGAGGGGGTGGCGGCGGAAGCGAGATTTTGATAATTTGCTCGGGAGCGTGCTGAGCAGGAACGCTTTTTCCCGAGGGCAGATGAAATGCTACCCAGCCACCTCCGGTTAGGACGATGGTTGCGATGATGATCGGGGCAAGATTGCGTTTCAGGAAGCCCTCTTCGTCCTCATCTTCAATCTGCACGCGTGGACGTGGCACAGCCGGCTTTTTGGGCGCATACCCGGACTTTCCGACCTTGCGGGACAAATCAATCCGTGCAACCTGCCCCTGCCGGTTTTCGATTCCGGATGGCTCTGCGGTCTCTGTGCTGTTTGTTTGATCGTCCACGGTCCGTTGTTTTTATTTTGGAGGTTTTGTCGCAAGCCCGATTTGTGAAATGCCAACGCGCCCAAGCACATCCAGCACGTCCATAACTCCTTGATACTGCGTCTGGCTGTCCCCCCGTACAACGACTGGAAACTCAGGGGTCTTTGCTTTAATCTGGGTGAGCTTTTGCTCAAGATCAGCAATGGTCACAGGAACGGTATTGAGGAATAATTTCCCTTCGTTGTTGATTGTGATGGCCTGCGTCTTGGGTCCCTCGCTCTTTTTGGTCGGGCCACCCGCTTTTGGCAGATTGACTTTGACGCTCTGCACCCCTGCTGTCGTCATGATGATGAAAATCAGGAGCAGCACGAGATATAGATCCACCATCGGGGTGACATTGATATCGTCGTAGGACTTTTCAGAATCGGCTTGCATGGCTTAATCGTTGGTGGATGGAAATGCCTCCGCGATTTTCGCGACAAATTCGTCGATGAAGATATGCATCTCGTTCACAGCATCCTTGATCCTTGAGCTGATGTAGCTGTAGGCAAACAGCGCCGGTATGGCGACGGCGAGGCCAGCCACCGTAGCAAGCAAGGCTCCGGCGATGCCGGGCGCGATTGAATTCACCTCCACCGCGCCGGATTTGGCGATTACCGCGAAGGTGATCATAACACCGATAACGGTGCCCAGCAGGCCGAGGTAAGGACCTCCCGCGATGCCTATGGTAAGAAACACAAGGTTGGAATTGAGGCGCTGCACTTCACGCACCAATCCGCCGTCCAGGGTGGCACGGATCGCCTGCATGGAACGTCCGGAAAGACCTTTGAATTCCTCTTGGGCATTGTCGATGCGGTGTTGGATTTCCCCTGAACCGATTTTATAAATGTGATAGATGGGCGACTGACGCATGAGTTTTTGCGCTTTGGCCCCTGCCACTCCGCCCATGCTCTTGATATTTTCCTCGTCTCCATGGTCCAGCACGCTGAGATCAGCGGACAGGTGTTCCCATTGTTTAAGGAAAACCTTCGTCCCTTTTTTGACTTTGTTGAGGTAAAGAAGTTTCATCACCGTCACCCCCCACCCGACAACAGCAAGGACGGTGCAGAGAAAAATTACCGCCCATCCGTCAGGGGTCAGGGATTTCGAGATATCTGATAACAGGGAGATATGCTTCGTGAGTTCATTTTCGCTCCCCTTGGCGGAGCTTTCATCATTGCCTGCCGCGATTATTTTTGCGGCCTTCTCGCCTGTCCCCTGGCTCAACGCTGCGAGTTGAATGAGGCCGACCGGTCGCGCCACATTGGAAATTTCCAACTCATCCAGTTCTCCGTTGAACCCGGTTGCCGCCGCAGGAGTTCCATCCACGGGTGCAGCAAGACTATCTGCACCCAACGAGGCCCCGCTTTTGATTGCCGGTAACGCCGACTGCACTGCGCCGTACGGCTCGCCGTCCAGGAAAATCGTGATTTTTGAGAGATCAGCCACCACTGCCAGGTGCCTCCAGATACCTGTCGCAAGTGGCGTTCCAGCCGGTGTACGTTGGGTGCCTGCTTCGGTCTTCGTCTCCACATAGGGCATACCGTTGTCGATCCCGATCACAAAGGAACTGTTCCCCTCGTGGCGGGAGAAGATTACGGCATTCGCGGAAAGTTCCATTGGCTTGATCCAGGCTGTCCATGTCATCGACGCGCCTTCGCTCCACGCCAAAGAAGGGGATGCAGGAATGGTTATGGCATTCTTGCCAGTGAAGCGGACACCGCTACCGATCATCGATCCATCCACGGGCGTGCCGGCGTTCTCCGCATTGTTGCCGGACGCGGTAGAATCAACGGCAGGCAGGGCGTGTTCGCTGAAGTGATAGACCAGCACAGTCTCTTTGTCGTAGCTGGCTTTCACACTGTCGGCCTTAGCCGCATCAGCCTTGTCGTTACCGTAGTAAAGCCACAAGTCGGTTTTACTTCCGGGTTTCAAATCGGGGATTTTCACCCATACAAATGCTTCGTTGAGCAGACCATCAAATTTCTCGATGTGATAAGGAAGCACCGTTTTGTCATCCGCCATCACAAAGCGGATATCGCTTCCGTCGTCCTTGGCTGACGCAAACTGGAAATCACCGTCATGCAGCCGGATAAGGACGGTGGCGGTGCCAATCGGGTTGGTGATTGCACCTCCAGTAGCAGTCGTATCCACGGTGATTTTTTTGCGGATCGTCCATTCAGCATTCCACCACGCCTGGGCCGTACTGGAAAAAGTAAAGGCCGTGAGGCAGCAGATCGTTAAATACTTCAGGAAGTTTGTCTTTTCTTGTTTCATGCGTTTTTGCAATTCGTGATTAATTTTAAAAGTCGGCCCAGACGCGGAATGTGAGCAGTAAATCATGTGCTTTTGTCTCTGTTGCGCCGATTAACGGCACTCCCACATCGAGCGATCCATTGAGATGGTCGAGAATGCGAAGACGGGTACCCACTCCATAGCTCGCAAGGTTGAAATGGTCCTGTTGCTGCGGCAATGCTTCGATGACATCCAGCATCCCGCAGTCTGCGAACGCGTAGATACGCCAGTCGTCAACCTTGTTATGCAGCCAGTCTTGCAGCGGGGGGCTGCGAAACTCCACAGATCCGAAAATACCGTTGTCTCCTAATTCCTCGGACTCCAGGTAACCGCGCACCGTGCTCAGGCCGCCTCCTGCGATTTGCTCACTGCTTAGAAGCGGTTCATTGGCAACCTGTCCCTGCATCTTGCCGTAAAGTTGAAAATTGCCGGGAAGATCGTGGGTATGGGACAAATCGCCACGAACGTAGATATAGCCTCCATCAGCCTTGAATCTGCTATTATCAAGCTCAGTCAGATTACTGCCCGTACCTCGAAAAGTGAGATTGACGCCGGCGTTCAGATCAGTCTCATATCCCTTGCCCCGCCACGTCGCACTATATTGCGCACTCAAGGGAAAATAGGTAACCGGTGTCACTGTAGTAGCGCCGCCCAGCTCCAGCCCGTTGACAAAATGCTTGAAGTCGATCCCGATACTCACGGAGTGAAAAAAATCCTTGAGAGGCGGAAGGTTGATGATCGCACGCGCGCCGACCACCTCCCCGCGGCCGGTTACGTCGCTGCTGCTCAGAGTGGATACATCGCTGTCCTGCTTGGTCCCCTGCACCATCAAACTCAGCCAGTTCACATCCGGAAAACGGGCTAGATAATATGCGGAAAAAACCTCGGCATCCTCGAGGCGTTCCGGTGCAAGTTGAAAACTAAAGCCCGCCGAATGTCCCAATTGCCAGAGATTGTTGTAGCTCACAGAACCATTCAACCGCAAATCGGTGGTGTCAGCGCTGTACCGGTTGTTTAATTCCAGGCTTCCATGCACCGGAAGCGTATCTTTCACATTCAAGTCGATATCCACCGTCCCAGGAGCCAACCCGGCCCGTAGCACAGGAGTCACTGTGCGATCAGGCAACTGATTTAACGCAACAATATCCTTGGTTACCTGGTTGAAATCGACCACTTTACCTTCCGCAAGCGCTGGCGCCTGGGCTTTGATCTGGTTTGGGGAAAAATACCTTGCTCCATTTACCCGCAAACGTCCCACTGTCCCTTCCACCACCTGCAAAACGACTACTCCGCCTTTCACCTGCTGCAGGGGAATCTGTACAGCGACGGTTTGGAATCCCTTGGCCTGATAGGCCTTTTCTAAAGCCTCACGCGCATGCTCTACGTCTTCCTTGCTTCGCCCCGGCCCGAGAAACGGATATACCACTTCGCCGATTTCAAGCGCATTCAACTGATGTGCCCCCAGCACTCGATACTCCTGGATATACATCGTCCCCGGTGTCTGCGAGCCATCACCAGTTGGTGTTTTTTTGACGATCCCGGCCGCCTGCTGACCATCTAAATTTCCGGCGGATTGATTGACGGAACTTTGTTTCTGAACGGACTCTGCAGCAAGAAGTTGCGCAGATTTACAACCTAAGTTTAAAACAAAAAAACACGCAAACGCCATCGCAATCAGTCGGTTCACGCTGATCGATGGACGCCTGCACACTGAATCCTTCTTATTTCCTATAATACTCACTTCGATAAATCGCTTGGGCTGGACATGAAATTTTCGGCAATTACACGCAGATGTCCCCCATCAACAGGGATGCAAAAAACGCATAATATGAAAGAGTTGGATAACTGCTTTTAAGCACTGAATATTAATTTTTTTATTGTTGATGAATAGCGGCAAGGAAAAGGTTGCTTATTGCGGGATGCATAAAAGGATAGGATTGTTACAAGTGTAAGACGATCAAGTGACGATTGAGTTACAATTGACGCATTCGTTTTTCATCGATTTGACGTTTCGGCCTACGCAAATGACTTCTAGAAAACGAACGAAGACATTTGATTTTATTAGTTCCGATGGGTATCCGGCTACTTACGCCTTAAATTGGATTGTTACAAATGTAAGACGATTCTGTGTCAATCGTATGACAGTAATAATTTTGTTTGCTCTTTTATATGCCTGGACCGTACAAATAGAACGCTCCGCACGCTAATTCTGTGTCTCAACCCCAGAAGCGTTGTTTGCAATTTCTTTGATCTGATAGCCGAACCCACGAATTGTATCGATGTTCACCTGACCTTTGACGATTTTTTCTCTCAGTCTGGCTACGTATGTATCCACTGTGCGGGTGTCGAGGTCTTGTTCGTAACCCCATACCTCGTCCAGTAAAACATCACGGGTCACAACTTTTCCAAGCCTCTCCATTAATATAATCAGCAGTTTATATTCAGTAGGGGTCAATTTAAGCACCTCCCCTTTTATCCTCACCTCAAAACCCAAACGATCCACCTCGATATCGCCGATTTTAATCGAATTCGGTTTTTCTTTTCGTGAGGCCTCGTGTCGCAATACCGATTTCACCCGCAACACAAGCTCGCGCGGGCTAAACGGCTTGGTGAGGTAATCATCGGCGCCCAGCTCCAACCCGAGTATCCGGTCCACTTCTTCAGCTTTCGCCGTAAGCATAATAATGAAAATTTGCGAAGTGGCTGAGTCGGCCTTTAGAGCCTTGCAGACCTCAAGGCCAGACATATCCGGCAGCATAAGATCGAGCACCAACAATGCCGGAAGGCTACGTCGCGCCTTTCTCAGTGCCGCTGCACCGTCTTCAGCCTTTATTACATTGAATCCCGCATTCTTGAGATGTAAACTCACAAGATTTAGAACATCCGCTTCGTCATCCGCGACAAGTATCTTGTTGTTGCCTATAGCCATACAACGGCGGACTGTAGGCACCGAATTTAGATTCGCAAAGAATTACTATGTTACAGTTTTGTCACATGTTGGAATGACCAACCCTCAAGTCATTATAAGCAAAAAACTAACTAGAGGACCTTTTCATCATGTACTGCCAGATACTAGAACAAACCGCGTTTACTTCTGATCTTTGCTTACCTCACAACATGCCACCTGTTCTGTAATCGTTGTCACCGGCTGTGCATTGTGGCTTTAATTCAGAACCACTATTGAAGAAATAGAGGTGACGGTGGAGCCTGCTCAAAAACCGTTTTGGCTGTCGCTGGATCTCTCAGAGACTTCCAAATCTGTTTCTTGCCACCACCGTTCACTCTCGCGTAATATCGCACGGTCAATTTATGACGCAGAAGGTTTTGAACACTGGTTTTCTGCTAAACGCTTGCGGATTCGATTTCCATAGTTTTAGTGTAGAAGACGGTTGTAGAAAAATAACCATACGTTCCAAATTGTGTCGTTTTACCCTGAAAGCGCCCGTAGCTCAGTTGGATAGAGCATCGGATTTCTAATTGATGAAATAGGTTTTTCATCGCTTTTCATTGTGTTGCACAATCTTTCGTAAATCTCACAGGTCCAACGGTATTCGGACCACTTTGTTTGCATATTCATGCATTTGTTTGCGTCTATTTACGGTCAAAAATCACACAGACCGTAGAAAACGACCGTGAAAATTAGGCGAGCCCTAACTCAGCACATCTTGATACCGAGACTTGCGGAAATGCATCACCACACGATTAAACTTACGAAGTTCTTAGATGAAAATTTTTGAACAATTCAACGCATCCGCCGAAAAGATATGCCTCATTATTCGCATCGACGGCATGCTTGTTTCACACGCAAGAAGTCGCAGGTTCGCACCCTGCATCGCGCACCATCCACTCAATACCAACGAGTTACACACATTGCCGACCCAAATATCCGCAAAAGTCATAACAAAATCATAACAAATCAAATTGAGGGTTGGAACTCTGTATGACTGAGCCGGACATCATGGGGCGTTCAAATCCGCATCCCCACGGCCAGATCTGGGCCGGCGATTTCATTCCCAACGAACCCGCAAAGGAGGAGAAACAACAGCTGGCTTATTTTAAAGAGAACGAGAGCGTGCTGTTGTGTGATTATTTAAACACGGAGTTGAAACGGGGAGAACGCGTGGTGGCGGAAAATGAACATTGGGTGGTGGTTGTTCCCTATTGGGCAACATGGCCCTATGAAACGCTTCTCATGCCTCGCAGGCAAGTCCTGCGCCTTCCCGATCTACAGGAGGCGGAGCGCGATGCGCTGGCGGATATCCTCAAGCGTTTCCTCTCGCGCTACGACAACCTTTTTGAGGTCTCTTTCCCCTATTCCATGGGATGGCATGGAGCGCCCATGATGAAAGGGGATTTTTCGCACTGGCAATTGCACGCGCATTTTTATCCGCCCTTGCTCCGCTCAGCAACCGTGAAAAAATTCATGGTGGGCTATGAAATGCTCACCGAGGCGCAACGCGATCTCACGCCGGAACAGGCGGCGGGAATTCTGTGCAAGCAATCGGATATCCGATTCACAAACAAGTAGCCCATTTCATCGCCCATGAGGCTGAAGTGTCCACAAGGTGCTTGGGCAGATTTATCAAGCAGTTGTCAAGGATTTGTATTTTGCGCTTCTGGAGATTCCTCCATGCGCGCTTTGTGACGATTTTCAAGCTTCTCGTGGATTTCGCGTGTCATTGCTTCTGTCATCGGAAACTTCATCGCCGTGACCAGCGCGGCAAGCGTGAATATTACGTTGGGGATAATTCCTACCCAATACATCCTGTTCAATACCATGGGGGTTTGTGTTGCCGTTTTTGCATCGAATCCAGCAAAGGTCAGCAAATAGCCGACGATAACAATGGACACTGAGATCTCCAACTTCGCCATGAAGCCCATTACAGATGTAAAAAGCCCTTCACGACGCTCGCCCGTTTGCAATTCGTCGAGGTCACAGATATCGGGTACGATGGCATTAAGCATTGTGTTGCTGATTGCGATGACGGGTATGGTTAAAAGCGCCGGGATCAGCATGAGGTAGGGATGCAGCGGGGTCATGACCAGAGGTTGGACAATCGCGGAGACAAACATCACGGACGAACCGAAAACCAGTCCCCCGCGCTTTCCGAATTTCCGACTGAGCGGCTTGATGAAAGGCACAATCGCAATACCCCAAAAAGCACCGATCATCCCTGCGAGACCCCCGATTTTTGTAGCAAGGTCTTTGTTGCCAGCACAGACATAAAAGATATTGAGGTAAACGCAAACACCGCCATAAACGCGCTCTCCGAAAAGTTGGAACGTCTTGTAGATAATGAGCATTAAAAACGGCCGGTTTCCCACCGCTTTTCGCAATGCGGGGAGGATCGGCTCATGTTTGCGAACATTGGCGTTGGTAAAGCGTTCCTTGACGAAAAAACAGGTGATCAGCGCGGACACAATGATGATGACACCGACCACAGCGGAAACCCAGCGCATGCCGGCGACTTCATTGGACTTGATTGTGGGATCCCCCTGTATTTGTCGCAGGACGAACTCATAAAACCAAGCCCAGCCCGTTTGCAGATACGGCCGCCCCCTGCCATCCCCAAACATGGGACGCAGAGCCAGCCAGTAAATCCAACTATTGACGAGCAAAACAACTGTCAGGATTAATCCAGCGTAAGCCTGAACACGCGAGCGCTCGTTGTAATCGTCGCTCAACTCAAAACCCAATGCGGTCCATGTCATCGAATAGAGCCCGTAACACAGATAACAGCCTGTGCCGAAGACCAACAGATGAAAAAACTTCGCCCATTGCCCCCAGTGCGGGTTGGCCCACCAGACGGCAACAAGCATCAATGTCCCAAGAACGGACGCCCCCAGCATGAACGGCTTGCGCCGTCCCCAACGGGTATGTGTATTGTCGGACCAATGTCCCAGTATCGGGTCAAGGATACCGTCAAGAATGCGCGGCAGCATGTATGCCCAACTGACGAGAGCCGCGCTCACTCCAAATCCAACAATGTAGATCGTTGCGGACTGGCCGAAGGTGCAGATCATCGCGTTCGCAGCAATGCCTCCGAGCGCCCAAGTCCATATCTGGCTGTTTGAAGCCGTGAAAGGCTTACGGGTCACAACCGAAGCGCTATTCGCCGCATTCATTGCATTATAGGAAAATCCATCGCTTGAACCTTACGAAAGCACCCCGTTTTCATATTCCAATAATACAATTCCGGAAATTCATTAACGCCCCAAGCCGGACGCAAGGTGGTAGTAGAGTTCATCGCTACGCAACTGGGCCTTGAACCCTCGCAAATCTGTCCTTGCATCAATCACTGCGATTTCAATGCCAGCAATCTCGGCCAGATCCTCCATGTGTTCCGTGGTCACTGAATAGCTGAAACCCGTATGGTGCGCACCGCCTGCATAAATCCACGCGGCACATGCTGTCTTAAAATCCGGGCGGCATTTCCACACAGCGCGTGCCACAGGAAGCTTCGGCAAAGGGTGTAGTGGGGCGATGACATCGACCTCGTTCACGAGGAGGCGGAACCGGTTTCCAAGGTCCATGATAGCGGCGTTGATGGCAGGTCCAGGTGGGGCGTCAAAAACCAATCTCACGGGATCCTCCTTCCCGCCGATGCCAAGCGGATGGATTTCAAGCTTTGGTTTTCCAGCGGCGATCGATGGACAGATTTCCAACATATGGGAACCGAGCACGAGATGTCCTGCAGGATTCAGGTCATAGGTGTAATCCTCCATGAATGACGTACCGCCAGGCATGCCGGCCGCGATCACTTTCATGGCCCGGACAAGCGCACACGTTTTCCAGTCGCCTTCGCCGCCAAATCCATAGCCATCCGCCATGAGGCGCTGCAGGGCCAGGCCGGGCAGTTGTTTCAGCCCGTGCAAATCCTCGAACGTATCGGTAAATCCCTTGAAGTTCCCGGCATCCAAGAACGCGCGCAACCCAAGCTCGATCCGCGCGCCATCGCGGAGCGACTCGTGCCGTGCGGCGCCTTTGCGTAGCTCGCCGTCTACCTCATAGCACTCTTCGTACTCCGCGCAGAGACGGGAAACGTCCCCATCCATGACCTCGTTGACCAATTTCACAAGGTCACCGACGCCGTGGTAATTTACAGAAAATCCGAGCTTTGCCTCCGCCGCAACTTTGTCGCCTTCCGTGACTGCGACATAGCGCATGTTGTCGCCAAAACGCACGAATTTTCCACCCTGCCAGTCGTGCCACGCGCGCGCCACACACATCCACGCAGCAATGCGCGTCTGCACCTCGCCGTCGGTCCAGTGGCCGACCACTACCTTGCGGGCGAGACGCAACCGTGTATGGATGAACCCGTGCTCACGGTCGCCGTGCGCAGACTGGTTGAGATTCATAAAATCCATGTCGATCTCGCTCCACGGTAGGTCACGATTGAACTGGGTGTGCAAATGCAATACCGGCTTTTTCAAAAGCGACAACCCACCGATCCACATTTTTGAAGGCGAAAAGGTATGCATCCACAGCACCAGCCCTGAGCAATTTTCAGCGCTGTTTGCCTCCAGGCAGAGTGCGCGGATCTCCTCTGGCCGCGTCAATACCGGCTTGAAAATGAGCTTCAGGGGCAGTTTGGCTGTAGCGTTCAGCTCTGCGGTAATTTTCGTGGAATTCGCGGCAACTTTTTTGAGCGCCTCCTCTCCGTAGAGGTGTTGGCTGCCTGTTACAAACCAGATTTCGGGATGGGATGAGGTTTTCATAATGTTTTAAGGAATCTTTAAATTTTTATGCGGCTTGCGATGAAACCCCGGCCATCAGCCGTAATACGGCTTCCTGCGAGGCGTGGTCACGGGAAAGTTCCCCGACAATTTCGCCTTCGCGCATGACCAGGATGCGAGTGGAAAGGTTGATCACCTCGGGAAGCTCCGAGGAGATGAGCATCACGGCGAGTCCCTGCCGGGCGAGATCATCGATGAGTGCATGAATGGCCGCCTTTGCGCCCACGTCCACCCCGCGTGTCGGCTCGTCAACTATCAGGAGCTTTCCACTGCGTGCCAGCCACTTTGCCAGCACGATCTTCTGTTGGTTGCCACCGCTGAGCGAGTGTACTGGGGCATCCAGCGACGCGGCTTTGACCCGCAGTTGCTCGAAATATTGCACAGCGATCTGCTTTTCCCTGGCGCGGTCGAGCAAGCCCGCCTTCCGGAGACGATCGAGCAATGCCATACTGATGTTGGCACGGCACGGCATTCCCAGCACGCATCCCTGCCGCTTCCGGTCCTCGGGCACCAGGCCGACCCCTGCGCGCATCGCTGCTTTTACATCGCCAAGGGGAAGCGGCTTTCCATCAAGCATCACATCACCCGTCACATGCGGATCGAGGCCGAAGATTGCCTTCGCCACCTCGCTACGACCGGCTCCGACAAGCCCTGCAAAGCCAACGATCTCGCCAGATCTGATTTCAAAACTCACATCGCGGAACCGCCCCGGCGAGGATAACCCGCGCACCTGCAATGAAACGCCGCCTGCCTTGATGGAAAGATGTTGAGGAAAGTATTCCTCCACCGAACGGCCGATCATCATCTGCACCACCGCATCGTGAGTCATTTCACCCTTCGCCAACGTGCCGACATATCTGCCGTCACGCAGTATACTGATTCTGTCGCACACGCGGAACAACTCCGGCATCCGGTGCGAGACATAGATCATTGTGATTCCGCGTGTTTTCAATTCCTCGATCAGCCGGAAAAGATTCTGCGCATCCGGTTCCGCAAGCGAACTGGTTGGCTCGTCAAAGATCAGGATGCTGGGATCGGTGCCCACCGCTGCGGCGATCTGCACGAGTTGCTCCTGCGCGGTGGTAAGATCACGCATCGGCTTCCAGACATCAAGGCTCACCCCGATCGCCCCCAGCAGCTTCTGCGCGCGACGCGCCATCTCCTCCGTGTCTATCAGCACTCCAAAACGGCGCGGATAACGACCCATGCACAGGTTTTCAGCCACGCTCAGGTCTGCGCAGAAAGCGAGTTCCTGGTGGACCATAGCAACCCCAGCCTCCATCGCATTCCGGGGCGATGAAAAGACATGGCTGCTCCCGTCCACGATCATCTCACCGCTGTCTGGCCTATGGATGCCGGCCAGCACTTTTCCCAGCGTGGACTTGCCCGCACCGTTCTCACCCATCAGCCCGTGGCATTCACCCCGACCGATGGAAAGTGTCACGTCGCGTAGCGCGAGGACGCCGCCGAAGGACTTCGTGATTCCACGAAACTCGATGAATCCGTGCGGCTCCATGACAGATCACTTACCGCCCAGCCATTTGTCCCAGTTTTTGCCGAATGACTCGACATTCTCCTTCGACACACGCGTGAGCGGATCGATCACTTTCACATCCGCCGGCGTTTTGTTGTTGACGATCTTATCCAGCAATATCTCGACCGATTTGTGCCCCCATCCGTAACAATCCTGCGCAAAGAGCACCTGAACATGGCCGTCTTTCACATAGTTCAATTCCGCGGGGAGTGCATCGCATGAGACAACCTTGACCGTTCCGGGCGCCCACTTCAACGCATCGGCAGTGAATAGCGGCCACCCGCCGATAAATGCCCAGCCCTGGATACCGGGATTCGCATTCTGCGCAGTCTGGACCGCTTCGGCCGCCTTCTCAGGTGTCTCTACGTGATAAAACACTCCAGGCTCATTGAGCTTCATGTTTGGATATTTTGCGAGAGCTTCCTTTACCCCGGCCACACGGGTCTGGAGGTTCGGTGCGCTTTGGTTGCCGGCGAGGATGGCTACAGTCCCTCTTTCTCCCATGACCTTTGCAAGCTCATCCATGATACGTGCACCGCAGGAGCGGTCATCCGTGCCGTAGTAGGCAAAACGCTTGCTGTTCGGTGCATCGGAGTCGAAACACATCACGATGACACCTTTCTCGACCGCTTTGTCGATGGCCGGCGTGACCGTGTTTGCCTCCGAACATGAGACAGCGATGCCATCCACCCCACGGCGTGTGAGCGCCTCAATGGCCTCAGCCTGCTTCGTGGCATCCTCATCGTTCGGCGTGCGGATTTCGATTTCGATATCGACATTATATTTCTGGCCAAGTTCCTTTGCGGCGTCCTGCGCGCCGGATTGCGCAGCCTGGAAGACATCATTGGTAAGGCTCTTGCCTATGAATCCGATAATTACCTTGCGGCGGCCATCACCGCCTTCGGATTTCGTGGCGTCGGGGCTTTTTGAGCACGAAATGAGCGCCAAGCACGCAAGTGCAATAGCAATGATATGGAAAAAGAAACGGGGATGATTTGTTTTCATAGTGTATTCCAGGTTGAAATTGCTATTGTCCGGATGGTCTGCGGCGGTCGCGAAGATAGGCACTGAGCCGGTCCAACGCGACCGCAACAATGATAGCGAAGCCGATGATCACGAGGCGGTATTCCTGCGCGAGCCGCAGGATGATGATGCCGTTTTCGATCAAGGCGATTACAAGGGTACCGAGCAGAGCGCCAAGCGCCGTGCCTCGGCCGCCGAGCAAACTTGCACCACCGACAACAGCCGCTGCGATGACGGTCAACTCATAACCCGTGGCGGTGCTGGTAGAGGCCGTTCCGAAATGTCCCACCGAAACCATTCCTGCGATGCCCGCAGCAAGGCCCGCAAGGGCATAAGTGCGGAGCTTGATCCAGCCTACCCGCAGGCCGCTGAAGCGAGCCGCCTCCTCATTTCCGCCAATGGCATAAGTCTCACGCCCGGCAACGAGCATTCGCAAATAAAACCAACCCAGCGCCACACAGATGATCATGATGATAAGCGGCATCGGCTCTATCCCGAATATCTCGGTCCGCATGAAATGCGTGGTGAAGGCAGCAGGCAGGCGTTGTCCGGCAGCGGGCAAAGTCTTCTGGTCGGGAAGCACATTTGCCAGTCCCCGGAAAACGCTCATAGTACCAAGGGTCACGATGAAGGGATGCAGCGAGAGGCTGACAATGAGTGCTCCGTTGATCAACCCGCAGACCAGACCGATCCCGAGCGGCACGATGATTGCAACCGTCAAAACCTGGATTGCAGGAGCATCCACGGGCATCCTTTGCAAAGCTGCCGCCAGCCCAAGCGCGGAAAGCGCCATGGTCGAGCCAACCGAAATGTCGATGCCTCCCGTGATGATCACAATGGTCAGCCCCACCGCCATGATCGCGTAATAACTCATCGGCGTGGCGATCCCGTCGATAAGGTTGTCGAAGTTCAAAAAGGTGTTCGGCCGCCCCGGCACGGCATCATGCCAGCCATAGATGCCCAGGATGCCTCCCAGGATCAGTACTACAAGGGCGAGGCCGACTTCTTGAGCCAGGAACATACGGCCCGTCTTCTCCGTGAAGGCGGCGACGGAGGCAGCTTGGGAAGCAGCTGAGGAGGGTGAGGTCATTTTACGGGGTTGTTCACACGGCAACTTGGTCGGTGCTGAAATGATCTACGTACAACCGAAAAAGACAATTCTTAACCAACGCCAGTTTCCAGAGTAACTTAATGAATAGTCATGGATTGGAAATTGTGGACTGCCTGGAATGCAGGCCTTCTGGGACAGAATCATGAAGAGGCATCCAGCCCTACTTGAAGCTGGATTCGCCGGTCTGCAAATCCAGTGTCCATTCCCTGGGTTTGGGCAACCATAGTCTGCCGTTACCGATCTCGAGTGGCATCCACAAATAACGGGAATCCCATTGCGCGTGCTCTTTCCAAATGTCCCCCATAAAGATCACCGTAGTCGCCCGGGTGCCGGTGATTTTTAATAGCATGGTCGATTGCGCTCCGTAAGTCCTGGCCTGGGGAGGGGCGATATCCTTGAACTCCGACCATGGTCCTTTCAAGCTGGTCGCCGTTGCATATTGATTCGGGTTCGGAGTCCAGCCGGTCATTTTCGATCCAATTACGTAATACAATCCCTGGCAATGAACCAACGCGCCGCCTTCCAAGGGCGCCTGGATGAAACTCATTTGCTCTTTGATGTCCAGATAATCGTCCGAAAGCTTCGCTATGAAAAAACCGTGTGTCGGGCGGCTTTCGAATATGAGATACGCGGAGCCGTCGTCGTCCACAAATTGACCGATGTCCCGGCTTTCCTGCCCCAGCGGAAGGAAGCTCTTAAAATAACGATAGTCACCATCCACAGTGTCGCAGACGAACACGGCTACATGGGCAAACCGGTAGTTTCTGCTGTCGATGTGCGCATACATGACATACTTTCCAGTCGCGACATTGTAGAATACCTTGGGACGTTCCAGTATCCAACCCTGCCCCAGCTTCGCTGGATCATCGGCCTTCACCACTTGATTTCGAAACTGCCAATGCACCAGGTCCATGGATGCGTAACAAGCGACATATCGCCTGCCTGGCGTATTATCCTGCGAACGATCCTCACCAAACCAGTAATAAGTCCCTCCCGATTTGATAACACTACCACCATGCGCTTGAACGTGACGGCCGCGGTCATCGGGCAGGAATTCCCCAGGCTGAATTGTTTGAGGCAACGCGAAACACCTTGCAGAGACAAGACAAAGGACGGCAGCCGACAATACCAGATTTCTAATGACATTTACGCAGACCATTTTCATGATGTTTAAAAGCGGCTTTATTCTTTGAACTCGAAGACGAGGAGTGACACCGCCTGCCGAGCCAGATCCAATTTCAATGTGAGCGCCCCGTTTTGGATGCGCACCACTTCCGGCGAACACAGTCTCGCAAGCTGGCCCTCTTTTTCGAGTTCCGAGTATTGACCGGCAGATGGCTGCGGGGGCGATCCCATGCGTTTCCATGACTCGTAGGAATTGCCATGGGTGGAGTCGATGCGGTAATGCGTGAGGGTGGCCGTGCCATTGGCAACGGGAAGCTTTCCTAACTTCAGGTCGATCTCAGCATCGGGACCCGGCAGATCGTCATCGTGATAGTGCCAGACCAGAAGACAAAGTTTGTTTTTGTCGAGGCTTGCCAGCGCATAGACATCAGGAGCTTCGCGAACATTTTTTGCCATGATCGCGTGGACGTCCAGCCCCGCGCTGCTTTGCACCATGAGACGCTGGCCGCTCATCATGGCAAACATGCGGAACACATTAAGCACGGGCAGATCGACCCCATTAGTCGCAAGCGCACGGAAACCCGCAAACCACGACTGGCCCTCAAATTCAAACGCCCATGTGAGTGCGCCTTCGAAATTCACGCCATATTTCGCTGCCAGTTCATATCCACGAGGGAAACTCGCGGCAGTGTAACTGGAATACATGGTTCCGTTGCGGTAGGAATCGCGCGGTTCCCTGCAAGCAGCGCAACCTTCGGGATCAGATTCACCAATAACAATGGGGGTGTGTTTGTATTCGAGAAAAGAGGAAATAACAGAAAAGGCGTCGTCAATATTCTTTAACTGGCTTCCCATCCCCATTCTCACATGGCCATTCACGAAAACCGGGGATCCTTTCGCGTGGAAAGAGATGAAATCGAGCGGTGAACCGGTTTTTCCCGTTACGTAATTTGTCCCATGCGCGCAGTGATCGAGAAATTCGCGAAGGAACTCCCCGCCGGGCCCACCGGCTGTCTCCGGTCCGCCGACCCTCGCGGATGGCAGGGCACGGCGCACGCCATCAACGGCATAATCATAAAGCTTAAAGTAATCCTCGTGAGTACCGTGCCAGTAGAAGATATTCGGCTCGTTCCAAACCTCCCAATACCATTTATCCACCTCAGCGCGACCGTATTTTTCCACGCAATGCTTCGTCCACTGGAATACAAGATCGCCCCATTTAGAGTAATCCTTTGGTGGCCACGACTGGCCGGCGCCAGCAGGGGCTTTTTCATCCACCGGGGGATTATGCGGATAATCTGAGGGATGCATGGTGAGTGCTTCCGGCATGAAACCGATCTGCACGTAAGGTTTCAGTCCTCGCTCCAGATATGTGTCGAATATACGGTCCACGATCGTCCAGTTAAATACCGGCCTGCCTTGCGCGTCCTCGCTGTAAACACCCGTCGATCCCCATTTCAAGGCGGGCGAACCGTCGCCGCTCGTGAGCAGATGGTGGCAACGAATGAATACCTGCGGGCCACCGAGCTTGCCTAGTTCCGAAAGCAGTTTCCTGCCATCCTTCATGTAGGTGTAGTTCGCTTCGTCGTAACCAAAAAAGCGCCAGACCGGGGCCATTTCACCGAGTGTTTTTTTCGCATCTACCTCAATTGTCACAGGAAAAGGCCTGATCGACTGTCCAAAAGCAGCAGACACGATAATTGCCGCAGCAATTATGGAAAAAAATTGGCGATAAAACATAAGGTAGGAATTTTCCGCTTGGTTGTTCAATGGTCTGTCACGAACAGTATCTTGTTTTGTCTCAATTTCACTTCATCTGAGTTCTGATTGAATGGTATAATCCCCGGCTGGGACTGTGAAGATCGCCTTGTCCGCTTCCATTCTCACGAATTTCACGTCAGGTGATTGATCGAAATGCCGCCCACTTTCGATGACAGATTTGCGATTCACAGCCGGAACAAAGACCGTCGCAGAGGTGTTCACCGGGATTGTGAAATTCATCGTCACGCGCTTATTGTTGCGCTTCCATTCGCTCGTAATTTTCCCTCGTACAGAACCAAAGCTGGCTCTTGCCTGAGAAAGGTCGCCAACAAATGAGGGTTTAATAATGATCTTTTTAAACCCGGGGCATGCCGGGTCGTCCTGGATACCTGCGAGATCGTGGAAGAACCATTCATTGATCTGGCCGAGCATGAAATGATTTTGCGAACCGTAACCATTGTCCACGGTAGCCGCCCATTTTTCCGTCAGGGCGGTTGCCCCCATCTTGAGCTGGTAGCCATAGCCAGGTCTATCGCTCTGGTTGTTTAATGCGTAAATGAGGTCTGAGTTTCCGCTGTCGGCCAGCGCGCGGAGGAGATAGCGATAACCCACGTCGCCAGCTGTCAAACCCTTAGCCCGGACATCGGCAATGATGTTTGCCGTCACAGCGGCGCGGTCTGACGGATCTGCTAGATCCAGCACCAGCGCCAGGGAATTGGCGCATTGCGAGCCGCTTCCGTATTGGTGGGTTTCGGGATGGTAAAATTTCTTGTTAAACGCGTTGCGTATCTCTTCGGTGCGCCGGTCAAATTCCCGGGCTTCGTCCGGTTTTCCAAGTAATTCCGCTGTACGCGCCAGGATCCAGTTGAAATGCGCATAAAAGGCCGTGGCCGTAAGCGGCGCGGGCGTGAGTTGAGCGCTCCAGGACGGCTTTGGGCCGATATCGCACCAGTCGCCAAGGCCCGTGGGCACAATATCATCCGTAGCCGTACTGGCCAGAAAACTGACGTAACGCTTCATCTGCTCATAGTAGGATTGGAGCAATCCGGCATCGCCGGTAAATTGATATTGCTGCCAGGCAACCATGAGGAATGCGCCGCCCCATTCGGGGGAATTACGAAACCCATTTTTCAAATCCGGATGGCCGGCGATAAAATATTCGGGAGCAATGTTGGGTACGAAACCGTTCTCCAACTGGCTATCGGCCATGTCGTTCATCACCTTTTCAAACAGCGTGTCCAAGTCGAAGTTGTAGCGTAGGGCAGGACCATCCAGGTGGGTTTGTTCCAGCCACCCGAGCTTTTCGCGAGTCGGGCAGTCGGTCAGCAGACTTTGCATATTGCTGAGTTGCGCCCACCGCACCAACTTGTAAATTGCGTTGAACAGCGGATTCGAACATGAAAATTCGCCTATGGGCTTTGCAGCGGAGTGGACCACTATGCCTTCAATTTTTTTGATCTCCGGCAGCCGCGTCTCTTTATCCGCAGGATGAAGCTCGACCTGCAGATAACGGCAGCCTTGGTAGAAAAATTTTGGAAAATAGATTTCCGTCCCTTCTCCTTTGAGCGTGAATTGCCACCACGCCGGGCGCACGCCTCGCTCGGTGGCGGACGAGCGGTCGACGGTGCCGTCGGGTTTGAGCAACTCGGCGGGAATGACCCGGACAAAGGAGCCAGCCGCCCCCTGTACATTCAAGCGCACCATCATCGAGGCATTCTGCCCCAGGTCATAAACCACTAAATCCGGCAGCAATTGACGCTTGTGTACCGGCTCGAATACTTCAAATGCCCGGATGGGCGGGGCGGCACAGGACAATCCTTTCAGTTCGCCCCCTGGGCCGGAAATTTCCGCAGCCGCAGCCCACTGCGAAGATGCGCCAAAATCGGGAGAATCCCAACCGCTTCGCTCCAGTCGCGCATCATAATCTTCGCCGCCGTAAATGTTGTTGTAAGTGACCGGGCTTGGGCCAGCCTGCCAGTTTGAGTCGGTGCCAACGGTTTCGTGAGTACCATCCATGTACTCCAGTTCGATTTGCGCAATGGCCTTCAGTGGGCCAAACGACTGCGCAAATTTGACATAGCGCACGGGATCGGACGCGATGTGATACATGCCATTGCCAAGAATGATGCCGATGGCATTTTCACCGGGCCGCAACCGGGGTGTCAGATCCAGCGTGTCGTAGAGGCAGGTCTTTCTGTATTGTGTCCATCCGGGTGCCAAGAGGTCGTTTTCGACTTTCGTGCCGTTCGCAGACAATTCGTATTGCCCCAGCCCGCAGATGTGGACTGTCGCGTGGCGCAACCCGGCCTTCACCGTGAACTCCCGTCGAAGTAGAATGCTCTCGGCGTTCCCCGGGGCGGTGATCCATTTCGCGTGCCATTCCGTGCCGGGCAGAATTCCCATGCTCCACGTCGCTGGCTCGCTCCACGCAGTGACTTTTCCTCCCGCATCCCAGGCGCGCACTTTCCAAAAAACCGTCTGTGACGATTTCAATGGCTTTCCGGCGTAGATGATCCGTGTCGTATCATCGGATATGGTCTTGCAGCTGTCCCACATGTCGCTGGCACCTTCCTTTAACAGCGTCTCGTTCGATGCGACAATGACCTGGTAAGCTGTCTGGCGGTCGCCACGCTCACTCGACTCCAACTTCCAGCCCAAGCGCGGCTGAAGAACATCCACGCCCATGGGATTGGCGCACTGCTCGCAGGACAAATCCGGGACGGTCATTGCGCAAAGACGAATGGCAACCAACACCACACCGGCGCATAAAAGGAATGGTTTCTTCATCTAGGCAATGCTTGTGACTGAGATTTGATTACTTGGTCGCGGAATTTTGCGGAACCACGACAAACGTGTTGATAGAACCGGCCGGGAGCGTCACTTTGATCGTGTCGCCATCGGACCGGCCAGCCAGCGTGAGCGCAATCTCAAGCGGCTGTTTTGAGGAATTTCCGACCACGAGCACGATGGATCCGTCCGGATTCACGAAGGCGATCTTATCGCCCCAGGCGCCAGTCGTCAGCACTCGCTTCGCTCCGGGTTGCACATACTGGCTGAAGTGGCGCATCACGTAATATTCGCCGTTGTAGGTGACCTTGCCGGTATTACGATTGACCGTGATCGCGGCGTTTTGCCGCCATTTCCACGTGCTCATTCCGGTTTCATCGAGCACCATATTCCAGAGGAAGTAGCTGTTGGCGCCGCAGTCGAGGTAACGCTTCATCAGGGAATAGAGACGTTGCGCGTCCGCCCAGGAGTTGGCGCCGTTTTGGCACTCTGTCTCGCTCTGCATGAGTTTTTTGTCGGGGTAAAGCTTCTGGGCCCGGCAAATTTGGTTTTCCCTGTCATACTGGAAGCCAACACCAGTGACGAAGGCGCTGGCCTTCGGATCTCCCAGCACTGCAGGCAGACGGTCATCGGGGTCGTTACCATTATTGGGTGGATCGCCATTAAGACCGAGCCATATCTCCACGTTTGTCTTTCGGTCATGCAGCGTGGGACCGAGATAGTCGGCGATGAACTCGCGCAGTTGATACCCGGTCCACAGGCAGGTCGGATACACGTTAAGAATGTTCGGTTCGTTTTGCGGAGTCAGACCGTAAATATGAATGTCGGATGCGCGGTAGGCCTCGGCCCAGCGGGCCAGATACGTCGCATAGGCATGGAGAATGGCCGGTTCCCACTTGAGTGAGCCTTTGCTGTAGCTGTTATTGGTCTTCATCCACGCGGGTGGACTCCACGGCGAACCCCAGCACCGAAGCGACGGGCGCACAGCCATCGCCGCTTTGACGAAGGGAATAAGGAGCTTCTTATCCCGCTCGATGGAGAATCTCCCCAGTTCCAGGTCGCCGGGCGCATCGTCGAGCGAGTAGGCGTCGAGAGCGTAATCGCTTGCTCCGATGGGGAGCCGCCCCAAGGTGAAAGCACAGCCATCATCTCCGAACAAGGCATCGAGGACTCTCTGGCGATCCGGAGCGGGAGCCTTTCCCAGCGCCACCCAGCCCAGTTCGTTGAAGCATCCTCCGAATCCGTCAATCGTCTGATAAGTCGTGCCCTGTTCGACCCGCACCTCCGCCGGAGCATCCGGGCTGCCCGCTCCGAGCGACGGCTCCGGCATCCGTTGCCATGGTTGTTCGCCAGTGCTGCTGATCCATGTCACCGATGATGCCAAGGCACTGGAAATGGGAATAACCCAGACGCCAAGGCATGCAATGAAAAATGGAAATCGATAAGCCATTTTTGGAAGTTGGTGTGGTCAAACCAACTCTTTCAATCATCCATGGTAACCACTCGTGGCCTCACCGGGTTTCTATCTGGAGCACATTGATGGAATACGGCGCGAACGTGTGAGTAAAACTGGTTCCGACACCGTTGATTTTCGAGGTTACGGGCACAATATTCGTTGGCTCGGTAATCGAATTTGTGTCCTCCGGACGAGCCGATCTAAGCACGACCAACGTCCCCTCTGGAGCAATGCTGTCAACGCCTTTAAGATTGATATTCACAATCTGCGGGTTACCAGCGGTGTTCACGATCTTGAGATAGATTGTCCCCTTAGCGCTGTCGCGGGTGACGACTTGGAAAAGCGAGGGAACCTGCTTCGAGGCGGCGACCGGACGATCTTTTGGCGTTGGAGGCTGCCATGTCCGGTTGGGCGTATTTTCCAGCGTAGTCTGCACGACAGTGTCGCCAAGGTAGTTGTTGAACATTTTTTGAGCGTAATAGGAAGGCGATCCGTAACTTGTGAGCGTGTCGTAGCCGATCAGGTCCGATTTCCACTGCATCCCGCCCGGGTTAACGTTCACAAAAAGCGGCGCGTAACTGGCCATGACAACGAGGTCTGAATTGCGTTCCATCCCCGTCATCCACGCTGCATCGCCCAGGGCAGCATTCATATTCGTGGTCGGTTGCCCCTCGCGCGTAGCCCATTCACCGACGAAAATCTTCGGGCCTTTTCGATCATACTTGTCGTAATGGGCCGCATCATTCTCCATTTCCCAGGCGTTGCGATAATAGTGCTCGTCGATCAGGTCCCCGGTTCGCTGGACTTTTGCCACATATTTATCCCAATACTTCGGCCCCAGGGTGTCGATGCATTTCAAGTTCGGATATTTCGCCTTGATCGCATCGTAGAACTGGGCGAAGCGGCCTTCGTAACTGTGCGATTTGTCCGCAGTGTCCTCATTGCCGATTTCGACGTAGGTTAGCGGAAATGGCGCGGGATGGCCGTCTTTCATGCGCTCTGCGCCCCATTTAGTACTCGCATCACCGGTAACGTATTCGATTTCATCCAGAGCATCATCCACGAACGGCTGCAATGCCGGACCAGCATCCACGTGTTCCTGGCGAAGCGAATAACCGGCATAAACGGCCAGCACGGGCTCGATATGCAAATCCTCGCACCACTCCAGGAACTCAAGCAACCCCATGCCGTCCGAGGCGCCGTAGTGCCAGCAGCCCTTGTGGCCGGGGCGTTGCGCCAGCGGACCGATGGTTTGTTTCCACGGAAAGCGATCAGCGATGGTGTCCCCCTCGAGAAAATTACCTCCTGGCAACCGCAGAAAGGTCGGCTTCATATTGGAAAGTAGCTGCATGATGTCGATTCGATTTCCATTGGGACGGTCGTTGTAAGTCGGCGGGAACAGCGAGACGAGATTGAACCAGAGCGTACCCGGCTTTTCTGTAGAAATGACAAACCGGGCAGCAGATATGGGCGTGACGTCGTCGCCAGTCGTAAGCGTTGCTGTATATTGTTGCCAATTGCCGGTAATCGCCGGCACGTGTGCAGTGGCGAAAACCTTTGCGCCAACTTTATCCTCGATACTCACCGTCAACGGCCCATTGCCTGATCCGTCCGACTTTGCATAGAAGGATGCGCGGTAGGTCGTCTTCGGTTTTACAGGAATACCCCAGTAGCCATCGTTCGCGATGCCCACCCGATGGCCCGGCGAAGCTTGGCTGGCGTCGAGCTTGAGAGATGTGTGAAGTACCGTTCCTTCGATCTTCTGGCTTTCGTCCAGCGAGATTAAGTTAGCGCCGCCATTCTCCTGCACCACCGACCAGTGAACGGGATCCTTCGCATTGTCCCGGAAGATGCGATTTTGAATTAGTTCTCCATAAAGTCCCCCCTCGTAAGAATAATTGATTTCCTCCGTCATCAAGCCGTAAAGCGTCGGGCTCACCTTTGTACCCGGTTTGCTGAGGTCGATCGTAAGCGTGGGCGGAGGCGCAGGCGTGGCCGCTTCCAGCGGTAACGGAGAAGAGCCTGGCGTCTGAGCGGAAACCGCAAAGGCAAACAGTGTAAATGCAGATCCGAGGAAAAGATATCTGGAAATTGGGAGTGATTGGTGGAGATGAGTCATAATATTATTTATTGTTTTTCTAATTTGTTCAAGTTTTCGCTACCTGTAGATTCAGATCGGATCATCTTACCGTCGCGGCTCTCGGAGATGCTCACGACAATTCCTTTGCCGTCTCCCTCGAAGCCGCCGATTTGGATTTTCTGGACGCGTCCATCCATCAGCTCAACGCGAAGTTCGTCCGCAGTGATTGCTTCCGCAGATTTGATAACCGGTTTGTCTTCGTAAGGCTCGATGACAGTGAGATACCGCGCTTCGTCTCCGCAGGAACGGATCGCATAAACCTTGCGCTGCTGGGATTTGTCGCAAGGGGGATAGTCACTGCCCAGTGTTGCCTTGAACCGGACTGCATCCTTGCCATTCAAATCCACCCGGACAAATCCGGATTGCTTGTCATCCTTGGGCTGGCCAGCGATCGCGTTCTTATATTCCATGCCGACGATCTTGATCGGCCCCCCGAAATAATCTTGGCCCGGCTCCTTGGGCTCCTCGATATTCCCGTATTTCGCCGGGAGCTGGTTCAGCGGAATTTCCTGGCCGGACTTCGTCACCACCCGCGCATTCGCCCAGAAGACCGTCGGCTTCTTTGAAAGCTCCACCTTGGTTTCCAATTCGAGGTGGCCGACTCCTGCCACCGGGACATCAATTTCAGCCTGACCGAGAATCCATGCCCCGAATTTCCCATCGGCAAGAACGTTTCCATCACCGCGCACCGTGTAATAGAGACGTTTCTTCACGTCGCGCATTTCGGGTGCGGTGGCCACCATGATCTCCTGCGATTTAGGCCACAAGGAATTCACATCGAGTTTAAGCACACCGGGCTCATTGCCGGTGGAACGCGACCCCTCCTCATTCACATCCGGCCCCCATCGCTCTTCAAAGTGGCCCACAGCAGGCGCCTCGACTGAATACCAATCACAATCGGTTACAAACTGCGCGCTACCGAGCGGGTCGGGATTCCATTGAGCATCGTGCCTCAGGATTTTTTTCTGAACTCCATCGAGCCCCTGAAATCCCTTGAGTTGGAACAGGCTGTCGAAGATGTGCGGCTGATCGCTTTTCACATAATCGGCCAGCACGACGTAGTCGTCAGTAACTACCATGAGTCGACGCTGCAAGACCGGCCCGGTATAGCCTGTCAACGATCCGTATTCCGGCGGATGCTCCGGGATCGGCACGCTGCGCCCCTC
>JBAVPB010000147.1:0-3409 GCA_049692655.1 Chthoniobacteraceae bacterium
CTGGCCGGCTCCGCCGCAAACCGTCCCTTCTCAGTACTCGATGCCGGGTGGCAGTTCTGCGGCGAGGCAAACGGCGCCCCCTGGCATCTCACCAACACCCGCTTCCCTAATATGGCCACCCTGGCCCGCGACATGCGCGCCGCCGGCTGCCGCCCCGGAATCTGGACACGCCCCTTGCTCACGAACGAAAGCGTGCCGGACGAATGGCTGCTCCCGCCGCGCGGGATCTGGCCGGGCCGCATCCTCGACCCGAGCCTGCCGGAGGTCCTCGATCGCATCCGCCGCGACGTGAGCCTTTTTGTCGAGTGGGGTTACGATCTCGTGAAGCACGATTTCTCCACCTACGATCTTTTCGGAAAATGGGGCTTCGAAATGGTGGCCGAGCCTATCGCAGGCACATGGTCCTTCCGCGACCGCTCGCGCACCACGGCGGAAATCATCAGCGCCTTCTATCTCGCGCTGCGCGAAGCCGCCGGCCCGGCCCTGTTGCTCGGCTGCAACACCATCGGGCATCTCGGCGCGAGCCTGTTCGAGATCCAGCGGACCGGGGATGACACCAGCGGGCGCAATTGGGAGCGCACCCGTCGTATGGGAGTAAATACGCTCGCCTTCCGCATGGCGCAGCACGACACATTCTTCGCCGTCGATGCCGATTGCGTCGGCCTCACTGCCGCAGTCCCTTGGGAATTGAACCGCCAGTGGCTCGACCTCCTCGCCCGCAGCGGCACCCCACTTTTCGTCTCCGCCGCCCCCGGATCACTCGGCCCCGAGCAAAAAGCCGCGCTCCGCGATGCCTTCGCCGCCGCCTCATCGCCACGGGAAGTCGCCGAACCCCTCGACTGGCTCACAACCACCTGCCCCGAAAAATGGAAAATCGCTGGCGAGGTAAAAACATTTAACTGGAACGACCAGACCGGCGGCTCACCATTCATCATGGGCTAAAAGAGCAACTTTCTTTTCGGCTTTCTTAACGGAGTATCCCCGGATATTCTCGCATAGGTTCACTCGTTCCTTACCCCCTGAAAAATCGAATTATGATCACCCCAACTCCTCCCAAGTCCCGCCCATTACCGATGATCAAGTGGATGGCTCTATTACTGATGAGCGTCACACCATTGTTCGCAGCAGATACCCCGCAATATCCGCAGAGAAGCGGGAACGAGACGGTGGCGGATTATGCAAAGCGGACCGGACTGGCGCCAACGGTGACGCTTGACCTGGGAGACGGAGTGACGTGGGACGGAGTATTGATACCCTCAGGAACTTTTATGATGGGCAGTCCGAAAGGAGAGGCCAAGCGGCCAGAGGAGGCTGCACAGGAACAGCAGCACAAGGTGACGATCAGCAAACCGTTTTACATGGGAAAATATGAACTGACCCAGAAACAATACGCAAAAATCATGGGCGACAATCCCAGCCCCGTGAAGGAGGACGATTTGCCGGTTTCCAATGTCCCGCCCACAGGCGCACAGAATTTTTGCGATAAAATGAGCCAGAAATCAGGTCGGTCTGTAAAATTGCCGACCGAGGCCCAGTGGGAGTATGCATGCCGGGCGGGAACAACCACCGCCTACTATACCGGCGACTCGCCCGCGGACCTGGATAAGACCTGCTGGTATGGGGCCAACTCCGGCGGCAAGATTCATCCTGTGGGGCAGAAGATGGCAAACCCATGGGGCCTGTATGACATGTACGGAAATGCCCGGGAGATGGTGCGCGACCTGTACAGCGCAGACCCGCAACCGGACGCGACAGACCCCACCGGGCCGGCACAGGGCGATCCGAAAAATCACGTCGTGCGCGGCGCCGCGTTTTCCGCAAATGCGATAGGCGCTGGAAATTGCAGGTCAGCAAGCCGGAGAGAGACGGAAAACCTGCTGCCGACAGGATTCCGCGTGATGCTGGAGTTGGACGGCAAGAAGTGACTGCGGCTCTCCGCCTTCGGGGTCAGCCCTTGACTCTTGACACTTTTACAGAGTCAGCACGCCACTGAGCGGATGCCGGATCACAGCATCCCAGGCCAGTTCCTGAAGAAGCAGGTTCAACGCACCCATGTCTTCAGCGGTAATCTCCATCTGCGCCAACCCGCGAGCCACAGGCAATCCCACAGGACTGCGGCGATAGATCACGGCAAAATGGCAATAGCCCGACAACACCTCAATCGGCACTGCGGGATGTCCCCATGAATCGCGGAACAGTTCCGCCTGCTTCTTCAAGCCAGGCGCTCTCCCGGCGACGATTTTCTCGCGCAAAGCCAGCACGGCTTGCCCGGCTGGAACAACCAGCACCGCATCCCTGCCGGATTTCGCATTCAAATCCCGGGTATGGTTATCCACGTCATTAAAATACAGTGCGTGCTGTTTCCGAAGCTCCGGCATGGTCGCGGCATCGTGGTCCACCACCTTGTTGCTCTCCAATGGATAAACCGGGCGATAAGTGTCATTGGGCAGCCAGAATTCCTGCACGGTGATTCGGATATCCGGGTTATGCTCCAGCCCCAGCGCGACAAAATTCCCGATCCCTTCATCCGGCAGCCAGATGGGCGAGAGGGTAAGGACATCCACCTGGCCGGACATCAATCCTTTCCTGGCACTCTCCTGCGTGTCCGGCACATTCCAATGTTGCAGCACCGTCGAACCGCCAATGGACGATACGCCTGCAACCTCATGCCCCTCGATTCCCGCCGATCTCGCCATCTCGTCCAGAAGCGGCGCGACCCAGACATGAAAACTATGCCCGGCCGTAAAAACACGCTGTCCCTTCGCGATGGGTGGGGTTTGCTGTGAGATCTCCGCGCCAGAAGTAAAAATCGTCATGACCGTGGAATAACAAATCTTCTTTCCGGAATAAAGCCCGGCCACGCCACCGCAAAGCCCATCCACATTGCAAACAGGGATGAAAACACCCGTTATATAACCAGAAACGCTCGCCGCCCCCCTTTTTCATGCGTGCCATATAGGTGAAAACCCTCATGCTTTTTCGGCGTTTCACCTTGCGGCTGGCACTCTGTTTGCTTAAAACCGGAGTCGGTCTTCATAAAACCGAACCTATAACTAATCCGCTTTTACCGGAAGCATCTCCTGGATTGAGGGAATCGGGCGCAGCCATCGCGCAGCCAGGTTCATCGACCCCGGAAAATGTCGCCGGCTGGAAGCAAAAACCAACCAAAGAAGATAAATACATGATTCGTTTACGATTGAAACACCTGCTCGCGCTCGCCGTTGGGGCGTTGGCACTGGGTGGAATGGGAAGCGCCTACGGGCAATACGTCGTCACCGGCACCACAGCCGGCGGCGGCAATATCGTCAGTGGCAGCGGCACACTCGGCTCTGCCTTCTCAGGCGATGGCAACCTGACCAACAATGGGTTTGACTCGCTCACGATCACCCCGGGCAGCACTGTCTCAGAC
>JBAVPB010000148.1:0-11409 GCA_049692655.1 Chthoniobacteraceae bacterium
CATTCCCATAGCAATGAAGTTGCCATTCCATCGTGACAAGACTTTGGAAATTGTCGGAGTCGCCTCCCGCAGCATCCTTGAATGGCACCCAGGGCAGGCGATTCCCTCCCCGGATAGTCCCGGCGGGCCCATGACTGATGGGGCTTTGCGGATACTTAATCACAATTTGTGACACTGTCCGGAACATCAACCGGCGGACCGCGGCAAACCGGGTGACGAAGGGAAACAATCGCGGCACGATGCGGGTTCTCACCTGCGTCGCGATGGCCCCTTGCTTCCTTACAAACGCGAAGGCGCGATCCGTCGTGGAGACCAGGCGCCGCGCAAAGGCGATCCGTTCCGGCTCATACGTCTGAAGGATGGATGCACGGGAGGCGCCTTTCAGCACGGCGGCGAGCTTCCACGCCAGGTTCACGGCATCGCCGATTCCCGTGTTCATTCCCTGCCCGCCCACCGGACTGTGGATATGGGCGGCGTCCCCGAGCAGGAAGACGCCTTCCTTCTGGAAATGCGAGGCCACGCGGTGATGCACCCGGTACGTGGAGAACCACTTCACTTCATCCACCTTCAGGTCGAGATTGCGGATGATCTTCTGGCTGACATCCTCCCAGCGGATTTCTTTTTGATCATCCGTCTCATGCCGCACCACGCCCACCAGCCGCACTCTTCCTTTTCCCTTCATCGGGAATACCAGGAGAAAGTCGGCATCATCGAGCGCCACATTGATATCGCCATTAATAATGGAAGCGCCTCCCGCAATATCAGCCACGTAGAACGTATCGGAATAGGTGCCGCCCGGAAAACCAATCCCGAGCTTTTCCCGCACGATCGAGTGCGCGCCATCGCAACCGGCAAGATAGTCAGTCCGGCAGGTCTCCCTCCCGCCCGTCTTCTTTTGAATTTCCGCGCTGACGCCTTCCCCGGAAAAAGTGAAATCGACCAGTTCGGTCCCGCGTTCAACCCGGATGCCGAGGGACTCAAGCTGCTCCACGAGCATTTGTTCATGCGCATCCTGCGGAAAGATCAGCGCGTAAGGATAAGGGCTGATCGTTACGCCGAGATCACCAAACGGCACCCGCCCGACCGGTTTTCCATGCAACCAAAGATTGACCGCCTTGGCTTCGATTCCCCGCTCCGTCGCCACATGGTCGATGCCCATCTGTCGGTAAAACTCAAGATTGCGCGCATGCATCACAAGCGCCCTCGACGTCGTTCCCGGCCCCTCCGTTTTATCGATGATACGCACCGGGATTCCCGCTTTCGTCAGCCACAACGCCAGCACCAGGCCCGTCGGCCCTGCCCCGATGATGAGAACTTGTGGGTTTGGCATGACAAAAACTCTCCTTCGATCAAATATACGTCACTCGCCTACCTGCTGGCCTTGATGAATTCCTCGAAAGCTTTGGCCGCCCCGTTGCACGGGCAAGTTTCACAAGCTTTAAACTAAACCGGCACGCCGCTAGTATTCCAGACTCAATGTCCGCGGGCAATTCCTACCCCTACCCCTCAAAATTCGGCAGTGTGAAGAAAAACGTCGCGCCCGCGTCCGGCTTGCTCTCGGCCCATGTGCGGCCCCCGTGGCGCAGGATGATCCTCCTCACGTTCGCAAGGCCGATGCCGGTCCCCTCGAACTCATCGGCCCTGTGCAACCGCTGGAACACGCCGAACAGCTTGTCCGCATAGGCCATGTCAAACCCGACCCCGTTGTCCTTCACGAAAAACACCGTCTCCCCCGCGAGCGCACCGTCGTTGCAGCCCACCTGGATCACCGCCGGATCGCGCGGGCGGCTGTATTTCACGGCATTCGAGAACAGGTTGATCAACACTTGCCGCAATAATGCGGGGTCGCCGTGGACGGCTGGCAGCGGCTGGCATTTCCAGACCACGCTGCGGCCGTTTTGATCCGTGCGCAATTCCTGGATGACCTCCTGCGCGAGGGAATTCATATCCACTTTCGCATCGCTCATTTCCGACCGCCCCATCCGCGAGAAAACCAGCAGGTCGTCGATGAGCACGCCCATGCGCTTCGCCGCTTCGATGATGGTCGTGACATACCGCCTCGACTTCTCATCCAGCGTTGCCGCCGCCCGCTTCTCGAGCATCTCGGCAAATCCCCCGATGTGCCGCAGCGGCGCGCGCAGATCGTGGGATACCGAGTAGGAAAACGCCTCGAGTTCCGCGTTCACGGATTCAAGCTGCCTGTTGGCGCTCTGCACTTCCTGAGAGCTCTTGAAAATCTCGGACTCCATTTTCTCCATGCGATTATGCACATCGCCCACGACCTCTCCCTTCGAGGATTGCTTCACGAAATCAGTCACGTCCTCGACTCGGTGGATGATGTATTCGATACTATGGTCCTCGCCGGCGACTGGGGAATTGATCGGGCTCCAGTAGCGCTCCTCAAACGTCCCGTCCGGCCGGCGGATATCGTATTTCTGGATCGCCATGGTGTCCGGCGCCCTGTTTTGCAGCACACGGTTGAGCGACGCCCGCAGGTTCGATTCCCCGTTCGCATCGGCGTCATCGGGATTGTCTGGAAACACCTCAAAGAGCCCCCGCTCCAGGATCTCCCCGCGCTTGGTCATGGTCGCTTTTAAATAAGCATCGCTCACCGCTACGATCGTGAAGTCCGGTTTCAGCACCAGATAGAGCCCCGGCAGCGATTCAAAGAGCGCGCGGAACTGCAGGTGCATCTGCTCCATCTTCTTTCGCTCCGTGATGTCCCGCCCGGCGGCGAAAATCACACCGTCCTCGACCACTGATTTTGCGCTCCACTGGATCCATCGGTAACCGCCATCCTTCGTGCGAAACCGGTTTTCAAACGAGACGGTTTCATTCCCCTTCGTCAGCGAGGCCACCTCGACCTTCGATTTCTCGACGTCGTCCGGGTGGAGAAACTCCATGAACGGCGTCGAGGTCAATTCCTCCGTGCTGAACCCGAGCACGCTCTGCCACGCAGGGTTCAGCCGTTTGAAATAGCCGTCGAATCCCGCCACGCACATCAGGTCCCCCGCGAGGGTGAAAAAGCGGTCCCGCTCGATCTCAAACTTCCTGCGTTCCGTGACATCCTCGATCGCCAGCAGCGCCGTGCCCGTGTGGTTGCCCGGGCGGAACAGCTTGCGCCCGTTCAGGAGCATCGTGCGCGGGCTCCCACCCGGAAATTGAAGGGTCAGCTCCAGCCCGTCGAACGGCTCGTTCTTTGCAAATACACTCTCCAGGCGCTTCTTGAGTTCCGGATCATTCCACACGCCCTTTTCCAATTCAAAAAACGGTTGCCCCGTGGTTTTCTCCGCGGAGGTGTGAAAGAGTTCGTAAAAGCTGCGGTTCGCCCTTTCCACGCGCATGGCCTTGTCCAGCACCACGAGCGGTTCACGCACGGTATCCACGATGCTTTCCGAGTGCGCCCTTGCCACTTCCTGCAATTGCCCCGCCCTCCGCCGCGCGGCGAGTTCCCGCCCGATCATCATTGCGCCGAATATCACGAGAGCCAGGGCGACGCCGCTGCCCACCGTCACCGCCACCAGCGTGATCTGCAGGGCACTGCGCGTAGCCGCCGCTCGCCGCTCCAGCAACCGGTCTTCGTTGGACTCCATCCCCCGTATGGTGGTGCGGATCGCATCCATCATCTGCTTCCCCTGCATCGTCCCCACATTTTCAAGGATCTTCTCCAGGCCCTGTTCCCGCCGCACCTTCATCTGGCCCTCCAGCCGCTCGACCTTCATCTCAAAAAGAAATGTCAGTTGCTTCAACTGCTCCAGTTGGTCCGGGTTGTCCTTCAGCAGGGACTCCAGCGTCGTAAAAGACCCGCGCGCATCCGCCAGGCTCGGCTTAAAAAGATCGAGCGACACATCCTTGCCGGTGATCAAATAACCGCGCGCCGACGTTTCGGCATCGACGATGGATACCATGCAGATTTCCAATTGCAGCCGCACTTCATGCGAGTGATCCACCACCTGCAGCGCATCCATCGTGCGTTTCGTGCTCCAGTAGGCAAAAAAAGCCCCTGCACAGATCATCGCCACCAGCGCCACCCCAAGAATCCCGGTCGTGAAGATTTTTAAAGGTTGCCGTGATGTCATTAATGGGGTGGTAGGGATGCAGTTTCAAAGGGATTTTCCCTTTGATAAGATTGCATAATAATATCTCACCCCGGAAAAATACGCAATGCCCTTGCGGCGCTCAATTGCCAGGGCTAATCAACCTTTGCCAACCCTTACCAACCCTCAGTCATGCCAAAGGGGGGCATCAGTTCCGCTACTGCTCCAGCCCGAGTTTCTTCAACTTCGGCGCGATCACCATATGGCAGTACGGATTCCGGTTCTTGTTCAACTGGTAGTAATCCTGGTGATAATTCTCAGCCGGATAAAATTCCCCCGCCTTGGTAATCTCCGTCACCACCGGATCTACAAACACCTTCGCCTGTTCCTTCTTCGACTTCTCCGCAATCTCCTTCTGCGCATCGGTATTGTAAAAAATCGCCGAGCGGTACTGCGTCCCCGAGTCCGCCCCCTGCCTGTTTAACGTTGTCGGATCATGCGCATGCCAGAACACGGCGAGTATCTTTTCCAGGCTGGTCTTCTTCGGGTCGAAAACAATTTGCGACACCTCCGCATGCCCCGTCTCCCCGGTGCATACATCCTCGTAGGTCGGGTTCTTCACATGCCCGCCCATGTAGCCCGATGTCACCGACGCCACCCCCGGCTGCTGCTGGAAGATCGCCTCCGTACACCAGAAACATCCCGCCCCCAGCGTGATCACTTCATCCCCCTCGGGCACCTTCGGCATCGGGGCTGGCTTCTCTGCATCGGCTGGTATATTCATCGGTTTATCCTCGGAACACGCATAGCACAGCATCACGGCAAGTGCGACGCAAAAAACAGTAATGGTTTTCATGGGCATATCAATTGACACCGGATTTTCCGATGTCGTTCAATGAATCATACGCAATGGGCCGCCCCTTGGATTCAAATTCCTTGTCGTGTTACACAGAGCCGATCCCCCGCCCGCGAACGAATCCAGACTCGATGCCTCATCCATCTCTCTCCTCCATCCTCCGGTGCTTCCTCGTGCCCGTCCTGTTTCTCACGGCAGGCTGCGCCTCGTATCTCCCTCCGCGACACGATGAATCCATCCACCGCAAACTCCTCTTCGCCTCGCCCCAGGGCCGCAATTTATACATGGATCTCTATGTGCCGAAGACGGACCACCCCGCCCCGGTTGTGATCTGGATCTTTGGCGGCAGTTGGAAAATCGGGAGCAACGGCTACCACATCAACATTCGCGACCTCACCCGCTACGGCATCGCAGTCGCCTCCATCCAGTATCGCCTCACCAGCGTCGCAAAATATCCCGCCCAGCTCAACGATTGCTGTTCCGCCATGGAGTGGCTCCGGGCAAACGGCAGCCGCTACGGCATCGACCCCGTGCGCATCGGCGTCAGTGGCGAATCCGCCGGCGGACACCTTGCCGCATTGCTAGGCACCGTCGAGGGCGCGCCAAATATCCGGGCCGTCTGCGCCCTCTACCCGCCCACGGATCTCGTCACTCTGGGCCGTAAATACGCAAGCCCTGGCCATGAGAGCGACATCGAAAAACTCATCGGCGGCCCCATCGAACAAAAGCTCGCAGTCGCCGCCGCCGCCAGCCCTGTCACCCACGTCACGGCATCCTCCCCTCCCTTCTTGATCATCCACGGGGCAAATGACACGCTGGTTCCCATCGCACAAAGCCGGGAGCTCATGCAAAAACTCAACGCCGCCCATGTCGAGGCGCACCTCATAGTCGTCCCGGACAAAGGCCACTGGTTCTCGCTCACCAAAGACCAGTTGGCCCAAGTCGCACACTTCTTCCAAAAGCATTTTCAAGAGCCAGCCAGCCCATAAACGCATAAGGGCCGGAATTATAAAAATTCCGGCCCCCGTTTTTTTAAACGTTACTGCAATGCGGGATTACATTCCCTTCTTGCTGCCATCAGTCGCGCAGCCACCCTTGCCCTTGCAGGAGTTCTTTCCTTTGCAGCTGTTGTCGCCGGTTTTGCAACCGCCCTTGCCCTTGCAGGAGTTCTGCCCTTTGCAGGCATTCGTGTCTTTCGCTCCAGTGGATGGCGCATCGTCCATCTGGTGGATCGAGGTGCCTGCCGCGCCGGTGTTGCTTACGTTGGTGGCGCGAGCCGTCACTGCCGCACCTGTGAAGAGACCGGCCATGGCCGCGCCTGCGATGATTGTTTTGGATACTTTCATATTATTGGGTTTTCTATTTTGTTTCGCCGCAGTCCGCGAAAAAATATCTTACAGGGATATCTTGGGAGGAACGAGGCGCTGTATTCAATGCGGAGCGAGGATGCCATCTGGACGCATTTTATTTCAGGAACATCAATAATCAGGCCCTAAAAAAGGAACCTCCGCCTCAAAAACCTTGAACTTTGAGCCCCGGAATATGGAACCCCGGCTCCATCCCCGTCACGCATAACATGCAAAAGAGATTTGCAATCCCCGCGCCGGACGCTATTAAAAAGCCGCAATGACTGGTTCCTTGGCCGATCTGCTTTCAGAAAAACAAATCACACTCGACCTGCGGGATCACACGCAGTCCGGTGCGCTCCGCGAGTTGGTCGATCTTTTTGCGGCAAATCCGTGCGTCCACGATCTGGACGGTTTCCACCAGGCCCTGCTCAACCGCGAAAAGGTCAACTCCACCGTCGTCGGCAACGGCGTCGCGTTCCCGCACGCCAGGACCGATTGCGTGGACAAGATCGTCCTGGCCGCCGGACGAAGCGTTGAGGGCGTGAAATTCGAAAACAGCCCCGACCCCGTCCACCTCATCTTTGTCATCGGCACCCCCAAGGCCCTCATCAGCGACTATCTCGTCTGCGTCGGCGCCCTCGCCCGCACTGTGAAGAACAAGGAAATGTGCGCACGCCTCATGGAGGCCAAAACTCCCGCGGAATTCATCCAGCTCCTGAAAGGCTAGGGCGCTGGCTTGCCAGCAGGACTCGCCTTGCCAGCCACGGGAATAATCGCCGCCTCCCCGGTGACTGCATCGATCTTCCAGGGCTTCGGCCACAGGACATGGAAATTTCCACCGCCGATCTCCACCGGCATCCACAAATAGCGTGAATCCCACTGCGACGACGGTCTCCAACGGTCGGCCATGTAGATCACAGTCGTCCCGCGCGTGCCGGTCACCTTGAGCAACATGGTCGTCTGCGAGCCGTATGTATTGGACCATTTTGGCGCGATGTCCTTGAACTCCGACCAGGGCCCCGCAAGGCTGGTCGCCGTAGCGTACACATTCGGGTTCGCATTCCAGCCGCTCATCCACGAGCCGACTGCATAATAGAGCCCGTCGTAATGCACCAGCGCGTCCGCTTCCAAGCGGGCATTCAGGAAACAGATCTGCTGTTTCACATCCAGGTAATCGTCCGAGAGCTTTGCGATGTAAAACCCATGGCTGGGGCGGCTCTCGAAGAGGAGATAAGCAGAGCCGTCATCGTCAATAAACTGCCCGATGTCCCGGCTCTCGAGCCCCAGCGGACGGAAATTTTTGAGATATTGGTAATTTCCATCCACGGTGTCACAAGTAAACACCGCGACGCTGGCATACTTGTAGTTGCCGCTGTCGATGTGGGCATACATCACAAACTTCTTCGTCGGCGCGTTGTAGTAAACTTTGGGCCGCTCCAGTATCCAATATTTGCCAAGCTTCGCCGGATCATCAGCCACGACCACACGGTTCCGGAACTTCCAGTGCGCCAGGTCTTCCGAGGAATAACAGGCAACACAAGGTTTGCCCGGCGGCTTGTCCTTCCCACGATCCTCCCCAAACCAGTACCACGTATCACCCAGCTTGATCACCCCCCCACCATGCGCCTGGATATGCTCACCCCGGTCATCCGGCCAGATTTCCCCGGGGTTGATCGTTTGCGGCGCTGCGAATGCGCTTCCCGCAAGCATACACCATACAGCCAGAGCCCCTGTAATCACTCTCGTTGAAATTTTCCTGAATAGTTTCGTCATATAAGTCTGTCTTAAACAGTTATTGTCCGAAACGCATCACTTTGCCAAGTAGCCGCATGCACCATGAATGTACGTGAACTGCCTGTCGGGCATGCAAGTTTTATCCGTTAACCCAATTCAACACCCGCTCAGGCGCAAGCTCTGCTATCGCATCAAAGGGAATTGGAACGTCCTCTAGAATCCGGACGTTTCGGGGCGCTGCGTCTGTCAAAAGGATTTGCCTGTCGATGTTGAGAAAAGCATCCCTGCTGATTTTTTGATAACCAAAGGGCTGCATAGCTTTCTCAATCTGTATTTCGGTTGGGTTACGGCTGATTAGTACAGGCTGGCTGATGCAAATACTGGGTAATTGTCCCTCGATTTCCGCAGGAATGATTCCTTCGTATCGCGTTTGATAGTCACTGATGGAGTTTAACCAGAGCCATCGACGAAGGTAAAAGAAAGGATCGGCATTGCCAGTGGCATGAAAGTGCCCGGTCAATTCCGGGGCGGCTGAAAAGAAATCGCTCCGGCACCCCAGATTATCGCCGAATGTGGATTTGAAAACCCTGCTGGGCTCATCTTCTATATGTATGAGAATGTGTTCGCTTCCCCCAATCTCGATCGGTGCGCCAATTACGCGCTGTGCTAGCGTTTTGCTTTTGGCGCAGCCCCGTCGGAGTTGGTCGGGAATGTCATGACACCGCTCCCGATTTTCCTGCCAATCGATAGATGCACTTCATTGCAGAAATTCTCCCAGCTTCCGTAGATTGCTTCCAATTCCCGGTTTTCGGGGCTGGTATTTTGCCAGGAATCCTCGGTGTTGGACATGCGCTTGGTTCCTCGTTCGCCTCAAAGCCTCGTGTTGAAGTTTTTAGTGGGATTTCGGCAGGCATACAATTGCAAAGGTATCATCTATTTCCTGATCCGTAAAGGCTCAACAGATTCCAGCGCACTCCCCCCCTTGGAGGTCAATAAAAGTAAAACATCTTCTCGACCGGTCGCGGACGCAAACGGTTAAAACTGTTCTTGTTTATATGTAACGATTAACTCATGGCCGATTGCCTCCATCTTGATGTCATCCCCCTTTTTCTCCACTCTCCCGGGAATGAAACTTTTCATGCAGGATTCATGGGCGCCCTTCTGCTGGCGATTACCTCCATGCCCGTGCAGGCCGCCTCTGAAATCGTCATCGCGATCCGTTATTTGCAGGCGCACGGGACAAGCCACGCACAGCTTTTCCTCTACAGTGAGGATGGAAGATTAATCCGGCAGCTCGCGGATGACAATTCCTGCCAGATGATGGATCCCCTCTTCGCTCCCGATGGTGAAACGATCGTATTCACAAAGGCAACGGGCACTGGAAAAGAATATTGGAGCATTAAACCCAGGGGCGGGAACCTGCATAAACTCGCCTCCGCGCCCGTTTGGTATCGGGAATCGAAAATCTCGCCCTTTTTTACCGATCAAGATCCCGTGCCGCCGGCAGGTGCCTCACCCTCCCCGGTAACTCCCGCTCCCACGCCATCCTCCAGCAAAGCGCTCGTCCCGGAGGGGCCGGATCGCTACACGACGCCGGATGGCACTCAGGAGATAATCCTGAAAGTCTCAGAGGATGATAACGATGACACTTACGACGGGGTTGGCCACGGCAAATACTATCAACTCCACGATTTAAAAACCGGGGAATCGGTTGAAATGGGAAAACTACCCGGCTTCCTTGGTCTTTTCGACGTATTGCATCTCAGCAGCGACAAGGAAAATCACTTTCTGTTATCGCCGCCGTTGCGTGTGGCATTCTTTGCCCTCCATATCGGCAGCACGGATGGCGACACCACATTTGCTCTCGACCTCACGGGCAAACGCCTCGTGCAACTCTCGCCAAACTGGGTCGCTCCCATCCCGCTACCCGGCGAGCCCGCATTTCTTGCATTGGCGTCCGTCAGGTATGTGCCGATCCCCGGCAGCCCGAAAACAGCAAACAGCACCTATCTGGAGCGCTGGGATGCAAATCTGGTGAAAGTCCGCTACGCCAGGGAAAACACGGCAGCCATTTGCTACGGCGCATCCATGTACCGCCCCAGAATGCCCCCTGCAGTAATAACCATCCCCGGCGAGGAACGGTAAAAATTACTCACGGACTTCTTCAAATATTCTTCAGGATTTTATTTCATAAATCGCCACGGCGATTTCATTTTGTTCCCGTTGTGCCGAACCGGTTTCTCTCCGCGCTCGCCTGACAGCCGTTGATCTTTTCAGCTTCGCCTGATTCCTCAACGAAGCTTTCCATTACAAGACTTGTATCACGTATTTTCTTCCCACCAAATCCTCCACACAAAAGAACATCCGTCAACAAGCTCTGCTATAAGCCCTATAGGCCCCATCAGTCCTATTCTACTCAGCAACCTCTCTTAGTCCTGTAAGCCGAAGACAAAGCCGGGGCGGAGGTGGGCGGCTTAATCCTGTAATCCTGTCCAAAAATTCCCTTCTTTTTATTCACCCATACACAAACTCCAGAGTAAATCCCACCATCCACCATAATCACCTCATACAAATTACACAATATTTACATTATACTTGACATCAATGTAAACTCTTTCTATTATGGTTAAATAAACACAACTGGCAAAATCGCGCGCCTCCCGCGCGACCTCCGCATCAAACTCAACCGCCGTCTCGATAACGGCCTCCCCAGCCATGAAATCCTCGCATGGCTCAACAGCGACAAAACCGTCCGCAAAATCCTCGCAGAACAATTCGACTCCGAACCCATCAGCAGGCAAAATCTCTCCTCGTGGCGCACCGGTGGCTATCAGGAATGGACCAACCGCCGCGACGCTCTCGAACTCGCCAGGGAAATCTCCAGCGACGCCGATGATGATCTCGCCTTCCTCTCCCAGGGCCAGGACGGCAGCCCGGCTTTCTCCGACAAGATGTCCCTCTGGTTCTCGATCCGCTACCTCGTCCTCGCTAAGAAAGTGATGGTGGAGGCGGAAAAGGGCGATCTCGACAAGCAGGAAGCCGCCATGCACCGCATCGGGCGCGAACTTTCACACCTCCGCCGCGCCGATCACAGCGCCGCACGCATCCGCCTGCAGCGCGAACGCTTTGAGTTCCAGAAAACCCAGGCCAGCGAAGCCCAAGAGGCCCGGGAGGCAAAGTCAAAGCCCGCCAAACCCCGTGGCCACCCCGGCCTCTCCACCCCTGAAAAGGTCCATCGGGTGCGACAGGCCCTCTTCGGGGAAGACATAGCCCCCAGTCCGAGTTATATGGAAACTGAGACTTACAAAAAGGAACAGGAGGAGAAAAAACGACAAGCCGCGACAAGCCCTGTCAAGGCGCCCCAGAGTAATTCCGACGCCCCCGAAGTTCAAAGCCCTTCCCCCTCCGAACCTCAAATCCCGAAACCTGAACC
>JBAVPB010000149.1:0-4302 GCA_049692655.1 Chthoniobacteraceae bacterium
CGCCGCTCGAAATTCGGATCAGGCCGCAGCGCCGGCATCGTATTGTTAAGCATCTCATTCATTTTCTGGTTCTCCTCGTTCAGCAAGCGGCAGTGCGGGCATTCCTCGAGATGCCGCTCGAAATTCATTTGTTCCTCCGGCGTCAGCACATCGCACAGCGCCGCCGCGCTCCAGTCCTCGATCTCATCGTGAATATTCATCTCATTCATACGCCTCCACGTTGGTTTTCAGGGTCCTGCGCATCGTCGCGAGCGCCCGCCCGAGTATTCCGCGCAGCGCCCCGTTCGAGAGCCCCATCGTCTGCTCGATCCCCAGGTAATCCATCCCCTCAAGATATCGCAGCGTCAGTGCCGTCCGGTGCTGTTCCGGCAGCCCTGCAAGCGCCGTCCGCACATTCGCCTGCATCGCCTCATTGGCGGAGTGCTCATCCGGCCCCTGCGCCTGCGTATCCGCGATCTCCGGTCCATCCGCATCCAGCGGCACAGTCCGGCGTCTCCGCAAAATATCGCACGCACGGTTCCGCGCCACCGTCGTCAGCCACGCCGGAAATTTCGCCGGGTCGCGCATCCACGCCCGCTTCTTCCACGCCCGCACAAAAGCCTCCTGCACCACATCCTCCGCCTCCCCCGCATCCTGCAGCACCGCAAACGCCACCGCAAAAAGCGTCCGGCCATAGGTGCGGATCAGCAGCTCAAAGCTCTCCGCATCGCCATTCAAGGCAGCGGTTATCAGTTCTATATCGGGGGCATCCATTCGGCGATTTGCAGACTAGACGAACCAAAACCCTATTCCGCGCGGAATATTTTTAGAAAATAAAAATAAATCGTCCCGAATCTTCCAGCGGCGAAACCATCACTTGGACTTTGGCTTTATTTTTAGCTGACACGACAGGATTCCTGATGGCAGAGCCATCACAGCTACAGCAGCCGGGGGTTGAGAGAGGAACGAGCGATACCCCCGGATAGGATACGAAAAAAAGAGTCCCGATCCTGAAGGGATCGCAGCCATCGACCCTGCAAATCAAACCAGGTATTTTGGCTCGTAGGGAATCCCGGCTTTTTCAAGAAACTCCACCAATTCCTCATGAAATGTCCGCTTTCGATGATGTTCCTCCTGCATGATGATGTAATCGTGAACTTCTGCCCGTCCGGACGGACTTACAGTCAATGCGCAATATCCATCCTGCCAGCTAAACCCGGGAAGATTGCAGGTGTCCTTCATCCATTGCGAAGAAGCTTTTTTCAATTCCCTCATAAAGTCCGTCAGGCAATGTGTGGCTTTTAACGAGACTAGGAGATGCACGTGGTCTGCGATGCCACCGACTCCGTGAGACTCTCCGCCAAGTCCCTGGATCGTGCCCCCCCAAGTATCCATGAAGCTTCGGGCGAATCTCGTTGCCGAGCCACGCTTCGCGATGCTTGGTGCTGAAAATGATATAATAATGCAGGCTTAACCAGGTGGACATAGTCGTGGCGTTTTGGGCGATAGCTGCGATCCCTTCAGGATCGGGGCTTATTTTCGTATGTATCCGGGGGTGTCGCAAAGCTCAACCCCCGGCTGCTGTGGCTGCGATGGCTCCGCCATCAAAATTCGTTCGCCCTACCTCGCGCCGTCGGCAATTGCACAAACAAACGTCTGGCACGTATGCCCCGTCTTTTCCCTGTATTTCCGCACAAAATTCTCCGCGATCGCATCCGCCGCAGGCGTCTCGATCAGCGACACCGTCGCCCCGCCAAATCCGCCGCCCGTAAGCCGCGACCCCAGCACCCCCGGCTCCACCCTCGCGATCGCCACCAGCGCATCCAGCTCCGCCGTGCTGTTTTCAAAATTCACCCGCGAACTCTCGTGCGACTGGAACATCAGCGCGCCAAACCCCTTCACATCCCTCCCCTTCAACGCAGCAATACCGCTCAGCACCCGCTCATTCTCCCCCACGATATGCGCCGCCCGCCGGTAAACCACATCCGTCAGCTTCCCCGTGCCCGCCTCGAGCTGTGCCCCCGACACATCGCGCAGCGCCTTCGCCCCCAGCTTCTCCGCCGCCTCGAAACACTGGAGCCGCCGCTCATTATATTCCCCGCCGACTAACGCATGTTTTACACCCGAGTGCGTAATCAGCAGGCTCACCCCGTGCGGGAACGCAATGTTCTCCACCGTCTCATTCCGGCAATCGAGGAAGATCGCATGGTCCTTCTTGCCGAATGCCGATGAAACCTGGTCGAGCAGCCCGCAGTTCACCCCCACAAATTCATTCTCCGCCTTCCGGCAGAGTTTCGCGAGCCGCAGCACATCCACATCCAGCCCGAACATCTTCTTCAAAAAAGTCGCCGTCGCCACCTCCAGCGCCGCCGAGCTCGAAAGCCCCGCCCCCAGCGGCAGGTCGCTGCTGATCTCCGCCGAGAATCCCCCCAGCGCAAACTTCTCCTCCAGGAAACTCCACACCACCCCCAGCGGATAGTTCGCCCACGGCGCAGCATCGGAAGGCTTGATCGCACCCACATTCATCTCCACCGAGGACTCCATCGTCGCCGAGTGCAGCGTGATCTTCCCGCCCTCCGCCGGCCCGCCTTCCATCGTCACCCCCCGGTCGATCGCCGCGGAGAGCACATAGCCCTCATTATAGTCGGTATGGTTTCCGAGCAATTCGACTCGTCCCGGCGCATGAACAGTAAGTGTGGACATAAATTTAAAAAATGAGCCCCCATCGTAACGGGGAAACCATTTTCCACAATTTTTTTCCACGACGTATTCCCGGACTCCGGAAGGATCCGGGAGCGAGGATGGCAACATCACGGCAAAGTGGAATGCTGGCTCCTTTCGAAGAAACATTTCGTACAGCGCTGGTGGCGCGGCGGAATTAAAGCCCGAAGCATGTCCCTCCAGGATGCATGTGGGTGAGGTGATCTGTCGTTGCTGGGATGGGATGCGGAAGAGATCCGAAGAAGCTGTCGCGGACTGGGGAAGGTAACACCTTCCCCTACAGTTATTGGTTCTGAATCGCTTGGCGATTAGAAGAATTCACCTTGTGCGGGATTGGGACGGGGGCGTGATGGTTTTTTGGCTCTTTCGTTGCGGGGGCGGGACCAATCGCTGATGAGGGCTTCGAGGGCTTGCAGGTGGCGTTGCTGGTCTTCCAGTTCGGTTTTTAGTTTTTGGCGGTAGTGGGTTTCGAGGGGTGTGCGGTCGTTGGTGCGGGAGAAGTTCCAGGCTTCGTCTTTGCGGGCCTGGCGGAGGCTTTTTTGGAGGGCTTTGAGGTTGCGGGCGAGCTCTTCGAGGACTGCGCGCATCTGGGAGATGCTGGTGTGGTCGCCGGCTTGGTTGGCTTTGATGTCGGTGAGGGCGAGCAGGGTTTCGAGGCGGTCGAGGTCGGCGGCGTTGTAGGCTTCCTGGACTTCGTGCCAGATGGAGGAGACGGCGGGGTCGCCATCGGCGCGGAGGTCGGGGTGGAGGCGGCGGACGAGGATGCGGTAGATTTCCTTGATGCGGGCTTGTTGTGCCTGCGGTGTGCGGGAGGCGGTGGGTGGGGCGCCATCGTGGCCGTGGCCATGGAATGGGGGTGGGCCGGAGGGGTTTGGGCCGAATTTGCTTTTGAATTCGTCGAAGAGTTGTTCGTAGGCGGAGTTGCCCATGCGGTCGGGGTTGATGCCGACGTTGCGGAGGAGTTCGTCGAACATCATCTCGAGCTCGAATTCATCGGGCGCGCCGCCGTCGTCGAAATCGGCGTCGGGATCGCGGTCGTGCCCAGGGCCGCCGGGTGGGCGGTATTCGGGTTGCGGATGTTCGCGGCGGTGGATGACACGCCGGTAAGCGAGGTGGGGTGGGGCACCCGTGGCCCAGGATTCCTCCTCGACTTCGTGGACGAGGTTTTCTTTCTCGCGGATGAGATCGGAGAGGTCGCGCGAACGGGTCATGAGGGGGCCGAAGAGGGCGGCCATCCAGCGGGCGAAAGCGGGGGTGTCCTTCTGCTCGAAGTGGGTCCATTCCGCGCGGGCTTTTTCGACGCGGGCCATGAGGCGGGTGCATTCGCGGGAGGTGTTGCTGCGGAGGGTGGTCTGGTCGATGAGGATGATGGCGCGGCTCCAGGCGCCACGGGCGGTGGAGGAGGTGCGGTTTTTTTTGGATGCGCGTGGTCTGGGCATGAAGGGGGTAATTTACGCGGGGTTTGTTGAGTGCAAAGTTCAAAGTTTTAAGTTTTAAGGGCGGAGGGTCCCCGCGGAGATGGAGAGATGGAGAGAAGGCAGAAGGCAGAAGGCAGAAGGCAGAAGGCAGAAGGCAGAAGGCAGAAGGCAGAAGGCAGAAGGC
>JBAVPB010000150.1:0-6039 GCA_049692655.1 Chthoniobacteraceae bacterium
TTGCCGCGGCGATGCCCAAAAGGATGCCGAGAGTCCCGCCAGCAGAACTCAGACTGGCGGCCTCGATGAGAAATTGAAGCAGGATGTCCTTGCCGTGGGCGCCGACTGCGATACGGATGCCGATCTCACGGGTGCGCTCGGTCACGCTCACAAGCATGATGTTCATGATGCCGATGCCACCGACCAAAAGCGAGACCCCGGCGGTGGCGCCGAGGAGCGCAGTCATCACGTCGGTGCTTGCGGTGGCGACCTTGGCAATTTCTTCCTGATTGCGCACCGTGAAATCATTGTCCTTAGGGGGGATGATCTTATGCCGCTGCTGCAGGAGTGCTATTATCTGGCTCTCGCCGGGCCCGAGATCGCTTTCCTTGGCGACCTGGATGACCATGCTGTTCAGGCTCGTGCGACCGGTAATGCGCTTCATGGCGCTGGTATAAGGCATCACGACGATATCGTCCTGATCCTGGCCGTTCAGGTTAAGACCCTTGGGAGCGAGCACCCCAAGGACAATGAACGGGACATTTTTAATGCGAAGGATTTTGCCCAGCGGATTTTCTCCATGATAGATTTGATCCGCGATCGTCTGGCCGATGACCGCCACTTTGTCGGAATGGGTGACATTATCCTCGCTGAACCCGGCGCCTTTCGCGATTGGCCACTGACGGATATCGAAATAATCCTCCGATTCCCCCAGCATGTTGCTCGTAAACCAGTTTGAATTTCCCGCGACGAGTTGCGCGCCGGTGCGGATCTCCGGGCTTACCGTGACGACCCGCGAGACCTCCTGCTTGATCGCCTTTGCATCCGCGACCATGAGCGTACCAGCGCCACCCCAACCGGAATGCACACCGCCGGGCGACCAGTTCCCGGCGAACACGAGGATCACATTTTCACCGAGGCTCGCGATCTGTGCCTGGATCTGCGATTTCGCGCCATTGCCGATGCTGACCATCGCGATCACTGCGGCCACGCCAATGATGATGCCGAGCGCGGTGAGCAGGGAACGCATTTTGTTCCGGCGCAACGCCCGGAAGGAGATTTTGAAAGTATTGCCCAGTCTCATGATATCACGACGCGAGTTGCACAGCTTTTTCAGCCTCGACCAGTTTGCCCATTTCTTCCTCGGAATTAAGCCGCACCGCTACCTGTTCATCACTCAGCACACGGCCGTCACGCATGATGATGTTTCGCTTTGCATACATGGCAATGTCGAGTTCGTGCGTGACCATGATGATCGTAATGCCCTGCTCGTTCAGCTTTTGGAATACGCCCATGATCTCGAGGCTGGTCCTGCTGTCGAGATTTCCCGTGGCCTCGTCGGCGAACAGGACTTCCGGGTTATTGATCAGGGCCCGCGCAATGGCGACACGCTGCTGCTGTCCGCCGGAAAGCTGGCTTGGATGGTGGTCGGCGCGCCCGCTCAGGCCTACTATCTTGAGAACATGCTCACCGCGCTCCCGGACTTCGCGCGCACTCAGATGATGGTGCGTGTAAAACAAGGGAAGCTCCACATTTTCCAATGCCGAGGTGCGGCTGAGCAGGTTGAAACTCTGGAAAACAAACCCGAGCTTCTGGTTGCGCATATCCGCCAGCTGGTTGCGATTCAGGCCGGAAACGTCCACGCCATCGAGCAGGTAACGCCCCTTTGTCGGGCGGTCGAGACAGCCGAGGATGTTCATCATCGTGGATTTTCCGGAACCGCTCGCTCCCATGAAAGCCACGAATTCGCCCTTGTGAATTTCCAGCGACACCCCTTGCACGGCATGCACATCCACCTCACCTGTGTGGTAGATTTTATGCACATCTTCGAGTTTGACGACAGCGTTCATGGGTGAAATTCCGGAATGTGGGAATTTTTATCTAAACGGATTCTGCGGTTTCGAGGAACCTGTGCCCGGCTGTGTGTTGTAGATGAGGGTGACAACCTTGTCGCCTTCCTTCAATCCCTCGGTCACCTCGGTGGTGATGCCATCGGTGATCCCTATTTTTATCTTCACCGCCTTTGGAACTTTATCGCCATCGGCGAGAACATAAATCGTGCGGCTGGAATGCATCCCTGTGTCGCCACTTTTCTTTTTGCCGCCCGGACCATGTGCAGGTTTGGGAGTAGGGGAAGCTGTGGGCGCCCCCGAAGGGTTTGCGAGCTCGTCCGGCAGGCGGACACGGAGCGCGGCATTCGGAATGGAGAGTGCCTCGTCGCGATGGGCGATGATGATGGAAAGATTGGCCGTCATGCCCGGCTTCAACTTTAAATCAGGGTTGCTCACGCCGATCACGGCATCATAAGTGACCACATTCTGCACGGTGGTGGGAGAATTCCGCACCTGCACGACCTTGCCGTGGAACGTAGTGTAAGGAAACGCATCGACCAGGAAATCGACGTCCTGCCCCTCGACAATATTCCCCACATCCGCCTCGGAAATATTCGTGTCGATTTGCATTTTCGCGAGATCATTGGCGATCACGAATACCACCGGCGCATTCAATCCGGCCGCGACCGTCTGCCCGACATCCACGCTGCGTGTGATCACGATGCCATCCACTGGTGACAGAATGGAGCAGTTTTTCAGGTTGGCCTGCGCGAGCTGCAGGGAGCCTTCGTTTGTCTTTACCGTCGCGGCAGCCTGGTCCACGGTGGCGATTGCCTGGTCGAGGTTCGCTTGCGGTGTGCTGTCCTTGGCCCTCAGGTCCTGCGTGCGTTTCAACTGGATCTGCGCCAGCACCAGCGCGGCTTTCGAGTTGGCAAGCGTGCCCTCGGCCTGCGTCACGGAGGCTTGGAAAACCGACGGATCGATCTGCGCGACGATCTCTCCGGCTGTCACCTTCGAGTTCCAGTCGGCATAGAGCTTTTGGATATTGCCGGAGACCTGGCTGCCCACCTGGACATTGATCACGGGATTGAGCGTGCCATTTGCGGTGACATACTGGGTGAGGGGGGCCGTCGTGGCGGGCGCGGTTTCGAAGTCGTATTTGGACTCGTCCCGGCTCTGCCAGTATTTGTATCCGAAAAATCCCACGGCAGCCACCACCGCAAGAATTATCAGCAATCCTATCAACGAGAAAGCTTGGGTCTTCGACTTCATTTTATTCATTCGGTGGCGTGGTTCGACAATGGGAGCAAAGGAAACGTTTGATTCTTCACACGTTTATTCTGGAACGCAGCAATGGAGCGTTGCAAATCACGGAGCGCCACCTGGTATTCGTAAGTCTGCGTGATCAGGCTCGTCTTGGAAGTCACGAGCTGGATCAATGCGGTCTGCGTGTCGAGGCTGGTGGCTGCGCCTGCCTGATACTGGTTCAGGAGATCCTTGTAATTCTGCTCATTCGCAGCGACCTGGGATTTCAGGGATTCTATCGTTTCGCCCAGGGTTTCCACCTCGAGCCATGTCGTCCGGACGTCGTTTTCCACCACTTTCGCCGTGGATTCGAGGGTGATTTTGGCCTCGTCGATATTGTGGTGCGCCGTGCGCAGGTCGATCTCACGCTGGCCGCCGGTAAAAAACGGCACTTGCACGGAGACCAGCGCATCCCAGGAATCGCTGCGCGGGGAGGAAGTCTGTTCCGCCCAATTTTGCGCAAACTCCGCCGACACTGTCGGGCCGTATTCACCGAGCACGACATTCCTCTGCTCGATGTTCTGGTTGATGGCGATCGAGCTGATCTTGTAATCCTCGCGATTACCGTACGCCTGCGCCAGGTCGTCCTCGAAAGAAATACCCTTCTGCGCCGCATCCTCGGGTTGCGCGACATCGAATTCGCGCGAATCCCCATGCAGGTTCAACGTGTTCGCCAGCACATCGCGATCGAGCGCCAGTATGTTCTGGTCGCTGATCAATGCCTGCCGCGCGCTTTCCAGCGTCGATTCCCCGCGCAGGACGTCCACCCGCGATACCGCGCCGACATCATACTGGTTCTGCGAAAGCTGGAGCTGCTGTTTGGCCAGGCCGAGCGTCTCAGTATCGAGCGCCACGATTTTCTGCTGCTTCAAGACTTCATAGTAAGCCTTCGCAACCCCAAAGAGCACCGTGCGGATGGTGAGCCGGTATTGCAGTCGCGAGGCGGCGCCAGTGAGTTTCGCCAGCCGGTAAGCCGGGAAAAACGTAAAATCGATCAGCGTCTGAGTGATCGTAAGCCCCGTGCTTTGCGAGCCGACTGTGCTGAGGGAGGCGGGCAGCGGGAATGTGCCGTTCGTGTTCGTCTCGCTATGAGTATAGGTGTAGCCTCCGCTGATACGCGGCGTCAGCTTCGTGAGGGCGCTCAATGGCAGGAGATTCGCCTTGCGGATTTCGATATAGGCGGTCCGTATCGATTGGTCGCTCGCCAGCGTGCGATCGTAAGCCTGCTCCAGGGTGATCACTTTTTTTTCCGGCGAAGGGCCTGCGAAAGCCCCGGTGCCTCCCGGAAGGGTGAATACGGCGATCACTCCCATGGCCACAAGGCGGACGGAAATAATAGGGGGAAAGGGGGTGATTTTCATCAGGGAGGCGGGGAAGTCGCTCGGTTTAGACGCGCTTCAAGCGATTTTATTCAAAAATCTTTTTACACGATGCATACAAAATTATCGTCCCGCCTGTGCCGGATAAATGGCGCGGACGGGTTGGTGGGGTGGCCGACGGGACTCGAACCCGCAACAGCCAGAATCACAATCTGGAGCTCTACCATTGAGCTACGGCCACCATGAGGAACGGGGAACCTAGCAAAAAATCGCGCGATTCCAACCGTAAAATGAAATTGATTATTTCAGGCCGGCTTCACCGGGCTTGTGCAGGCTGTCGCCTTTCTGTTGCAAAGGCTCCGGAGCCTGGTCGATCGGCACGTTCGGGCAGGAGTCCTTCCAGACCGATCCTTCAGGGGCAGCCCACCGCACGGCGTTCTTCAAAACCAGCTTCACCGTGTCGTGGAAATAGATCGGGTAAGTCTCATGTCCCGGGCGGAAATAGAACACCTTCCCGTTCCCGCGTTTCCATGTGCAGCCCGAGCGGAAGACCTCTCCCCCTTCAAACCACGAGATGAAAACCTGCTCGTCCGGCGTCGGGATTCCAAAGGGCTCCCCGTACATCTCCGTATTCGGGATTTCGAAATATTTGCCGAGCCCCTGCGCGATCGGATGCCCGGGATTGCACACCCAGAGCCGCTCCTTCTCCCCGGCCTCGCGCCAGGTGAGCGAGCAGCTCGTCCCCATGAGCCGCTTGAAAATCTTTGCGTAATGCCCGGAATGCAGCACGATCAGCCCCATCCCCTCCAGCACCCGTTTCTGCACGCGGTCCACGATCTCGTCGGCCACCTGCCCGTGCGCGGCGTGTCCCCACCAGGTGAGCACATCCGTATTATCGAGCACTTCCTGGGTCAATCCATGCTCCGGTTCCTGCAGGGTCGCGGTGCGCACCTCGAAGTCCGCGGACTCCCGCAAACCGGCGGCAATGCAGCCGTGCATGGTGTCGGGATATACTTTTTTGACGAGGGGGTGCTTCGTTTCATGGACGTTCTCGCCCCATACGGTGACTTTGATTTTCATTTTATAATGCTGGGTATCTTTTAAATGCGTGTCGCCTCAATCCGGGCTCCCCTGTCGGTGCAGGGCAGAAAAAGTGTTGAAGAAGTGGGAAACAACGGCGTAGCTTCATGCCTCGCGAACGGGAACCTACGTATAATACGCCGTCCGATCAATGCATAATCAACACCATCCTTAATATTCTCCCTATTCCATGATTACCGTAATGCGTAAGTATTCGCAGGGCCTGATGATCCTCATCACCCTGCTCGTGATTATCTCTTTCGTCTGGTTCTACAACGGAAGCCGCTCAGCCTCCCCCCGCGTAGCCGGTGTCAAATACGTGGCGAAAATATACGACCGCCCCCTTTCCCAGCAGGAAGCCGATAGTGATGCCCGCAAGCTCTCCATCGCCGGCGCCCTGCAACTCGTCGATCTGGAAAACGCCCTCGTGGGCCGCGCGATGTCCCAGGGCGAGGCTCTCACCAATTTCATCCTGAACAGCCAGGTCGTGCGGCATGAAGCCGATCGTCTCCAGATCAAACCCA
>JBAVPB010000151.1:0-32289 GCA_049692655.1 Chthoniobacteraceae bacterium
GTATAGAGGCGCAGCTTCAGGCTGTTCTGGGTTTCGAGAAACCAGGGATCGGTATAGGTGAGTTCGCCCTTGAGCAGGCGCTCGGAAAATTCGAACGTCGCGGAGATCGGTCGCCCGGTGCCAAACAAATCCTGGTCGCCGAAACGCAGGCCGAGGATCGGCCCGTCAAATGTGCCGTAGCCGACTGAAAACCCGACTTGCTTGGCCTTGGCTTCCTCCACTTCCAGGTCGAGTTCCACTTCATTGGAAGGCAACGGCTTTGACGTGATCTTGAGACTCTTGAACAAGCCCGTCCTGATCATTTCCCGATAGACTTCGTCGAGCTTGGTGGGGTTGTAAAATTTGCCGCGAAGCTTCGCAAACCGTTTTGGCAGGAAGCCGGCCTGGAGCCGCTCCAACCCCGTTACCTTGACTCCTCCGAAGCGATAGACGCTGCCGGACTGGACATCGAAGTTCACCGGCACCAGCCCCTTTTGCGCTTCGGCCGGATCGCTGTGGGATTCCACTTTCACGTCGAAATAGCCGCGCGACCGGTAGAAATAAACGATCTTGCGCTGCATATTGGTGACCTGCGCCTGGGTGTAAGGCAGGTCGGTGAATGGCTTGAGCGCATCGAGCAAGTCTGTCTGGGGATAGAAGACGAGATCGCCGGTGAAGTTGAGTTTGCCAAAGCGGTACTGGATGCCCTCATGCACGGTGGCATGGATGAGCACCCGGGTCTTATCCAGCGAGAAGGTGACTTCCGGCTGGTCCACGATGGAGTCCAGGAATCCCTCCGATTGATACAGGCCGCGCACGCGCTCAACACCGGTCTCAATATCAGCGCTGATATAGGGCAACTGCTGCTGGAGCATCGACAGCCGTTCGCGCGTTTCGCCGAGCAGGTAATCGCGGAGTTTCGGGGAGGGGATGGACTGGTTCCCGGAGAAGGTCGCCTCCTGGACGATTGCGGCCGGGCCTTCCACCACGTTGAGCACGAGGCGGTTGCCATTGATCGCCCATTTCACGGCGGCCTGCGAATAGCCTTTTTTGTGATAAAAGATGCCTAGGAAGAATGCCGCGTCGTCGGCGGATGCCGGGTTGAGGCCGGAGTCGCGAATCGCCTGGATCTGGTCCGAGAGCGCCTCACGCAATTCGCGCTCGGGGAATTTCGTGGCGCCGGCAAAGACGATGTCGGCATTGGTGGCGGATGCTGCCGGAGCCTGCGCCGGGGTGCTTGCAGGCTGGCTCTGGCCCCTCGCATGCATCAAAAGAAACGGCATGGCAATCGCCATGGTCAGGACCGTCTTTTTTAATGGGAATGGGTGAGTCATTAATGAACCGTGGTTTACTTGAACCGGAACAGGTACCGGATTTGACCCCGCACGCCGCCTTCCTGGTCGAGGTCGCCGATGAGGTAGAAGCGGTCGCTGATCTTGAACCGCGCGCTTACTTCCTGCCTGCCGGTGCGGGGATCGACCGTGCCGGGGTCGAGTTCGAAGCGGGTGATGAATGAATCGTTATCCGGAGCCTGCTTTTGCTTGAAAATTTTCCTGTAGATTTTCTGGAAGACCAGCACGGCCGCACGGCCGGCGAGCACGTCGCTCCTGCCTGTCAGTTCCTCGGCAGTGGCACCGGTGCCGAGTAGCGCGATGATTTCCTCCTGCGGCAGCGGGGGCTCGCTTGTAAAAACGGTAACGGGATCAGTCGGCGTGCCGCTGATATAGACGCGGATGTTGTAATCGCGCAATGACGAGGAGCCCTGGATGTCGAGCGTGGGGAGGAACGGATTCTCGGGCGTGAAATAGACGTATCCGTAGTCGATGTTCAACCGGCTGAACGGCAGGGAGGCGACGAAGTTCTCGACGCGCACCGTGCCATCCAGCGAGGGGACTGCGCCAGTGCCCACGAGCTTGAGATCGATGCGCGCTGCGCCGTTGGTGAGATTGCCGCGTATGAGAAAAGGGTCCTTGGTCTTGATTGCCACGTCGAAAGTCCAGTTGCTGAATGGCGGCTTCAGGGAAAAGCCCATCTGCGATTCCGTGGGGGGCTTCGGCGCGGGCTTTCCCGGCAGTTCGATGGGGAGGATTTCCACCTCCCGGAAAAATTTACTTTTCGTGATCCCAATAGTCCCGGAAACGTGCGCGGCATTCAAGACACCAGCGATCCTGATATCGGAATCGGCGCGCACGGTGACCGTCTCATTACGCACCAGGAGCGCATTCTGCGACGTGAGCCGCAGGTCCAGCACGGGCGCGAACAATTTTTCAAACAGGATTTTTCCGGTGAGATCAAAGGGGCCTCCCGAGATGTTGCCGCCGAAATTGTGGATGGTGAGCTGGTTGCCTGAAAACTCCGCGCTGGCCTTGAAGGCATTGACCGCCGGTGCGTCGGGGTCCTTCATGCGGATCGCGGGCATATCGAGCGTGACTGCGCCGCTGAGCGCTGGTTTTGCGATGGTGCCGGTGGCTTTGGCGTCGATCTCCATCTGCCCCTCGATATAGCGAAGATCCGGTGCGAGCTGGCCGATGATCGTTACCGGCGACTTGGAAAGCTTCACGGAAAGATTGATCGGCGACTGCTCGTCGAGCTTCTTGTCTCTCAGAAATTGTTTCAGGGAAAATGGAAGCGTTCCGTTGATTTGCAGGGGACTGATTGCCGGTTGCTGCAACGTCCCGTTGAGCGCAAACCGGTTGTCCCGGAAGTCGCAATCCAGCTCCAGGTTGGCAGGAGCGATCGCGGGGACGGCCTTCGATTGAAGATTGCGGCCCCGGACCAGGATGTCCGCGATCAGATTGTCGAGCGTGCCGTCCGCATTGACGGAGAATTTCACCGTGCCTTTTAGCGGCGATGTCTTCTTGGGCTGGATGAGCAGGGTCTCGAGATTGATCTCATCCGAGGAGAGGTTTGCAAATATCCTTCCCGTGGATGGGATGAGGGAATCCGGGTCTGTCGGCGTGCGCAAATCGAGCGGAAGGGTGATGCCTCCCTGCAGGAGCTTGACCTTTTCCTGCTGTAGGAGGATGTCATGGATTTTTATTTCGGTATTATGCAGGTCGATCGCGGCCACGAAATCGGTCTTATCGACATGGACATGGATCGTGGGGATATCCGCGTTCTCCGGCGAATATTTCCCGGCAATCTCCGCGGTGATGGGCTGGAAGTTTCCGTATTTTCCGGAGATCAGTTTTATTTCGCCGCTGCCGGTGTGGTGAATGTCTGAAAATTGCCCGCTCCCCTCCCAGTTGACCGTCATCGCGCCTCCGATTTTCTCTTTGAGGCCCGCGGCGTCCAGGATCGGGTTAAACACCCCGAGGTCGGACATGGCCGCGTGAATATTTCCGGTGTAATCGAATGGTTTTTCAAGGCCGATCTTTCCGGTGCAATTGACCTGGTTTTTTGCATCCATCACCAGCGAGAAGGTCTGGATATCGGCCACGCTTTTTTCGATGATGATGCCGGTATTGAGGCTGCTTGCCGTGAAATCGGAGAACGAAAGATTCGTCCCGCCGATATTGATTTTTCCCTCATACAAATTGTTGCTATGGGAGATGTTTCCGCTGGCTTCCAACTGGCCGTTCAGCCCGTTCAAATCAGGCTCTGCATTGAACGAGGCGGCGTTGGGCGCGGAGAGTGAGAAATCAAAATTAAAGTCCGTTTCCGCCCATTTTGTGGCGTCACCGGGCAAATGATAGGCGCCGTGCAGCGTTGCCGTATTTTTTCCCCGGGCAAGGTCGGTCGCGTTCAGTCGCAGCCACCCTCCCTTGGCGTCCATTGTGACGGTGCCGCTATCCAGGGCATATTTGCCACCTCGAAGGTCTTTGAATTGCGCGGTGACATGGCCCTCGGTGTTCGTGGGAAAATCGGAGCCGGGCTGTTTTTTTGCCAGTGATTTGGTGACTGTAAATTTGGCATCGACCAGGCCGGCGTCGAATTTTTCGGAATTGATGTCCTTGCCCGTGGCGACGAGTTCGCTGGTAAACTCGTGGTTTCTTAGACTGAAATGGCCTTCCGAGAGGATCGAGCCATGGGTCAGCGCGGAAATGGATTTGCTCAGGTCGGGGGCGGAGATTTGAAACCGGCCATCGATCGCCATGTCACGGAATCCCGCCAGCTTATCAGGCAATTGCCCGTGGGCATCGCCTATGGCCTTGTTGACTTCTCCGCTGAATTCGGACGATTCCAGCGTGGCAATCCCGTTTGCCAGGACCAGCTTTGCATTGGCGTGCTCCAGCTTGAACTCGCCGACGCCTGCCGGGGAGATGGTCGAAGCTGTGGCGATTCCATGCCACGATGGCGGTGAGTCGGGATCTCCGCCGCCCTGGATATCGACCTGGTCGATTTCGCCTTCCAGGGGCACCTGTGAATCGAAAAATTTCCGCAGACCGTCGAGCCCTGCTTTTGAGGCGGAAATGCGGACATCGACATCGAACCGGCCGTTGCGTTCCGTATTGATGAATTCCCCGGAAATCTGGCCGCCGAAAACATTTCCCTGCACGGTGAGGCTGGAAACGCTTCCATTCTTCACCGCTGGAGAGGAGATGACTTTCGTGACTGTGATATCCGGGGTAAGCTTTCCGTTTTCCACGACCAGGTCGTTGCCGTGCATGCTGACCGTGGCCTCGATGTTCTTCCAGGTTTTCAGATGCTGGATCTGCATCTGTGCAATCCGGACCGATCCCGGCCCGTGCCGGTCGAAATGGACATCGCCGGATTTCAACACGAAGTCGCCGTCTGGATCGCGGGCAATAATGTTCAGGTTTTCCACGGATGCGCTTCCGATTAAATAGACCGGGGGGAAAAACCAATGGTGCATATCCTCTCCGAGATGGCTTTTTTTCCCGGGTCCGCCGGGCTTGCCCGGGTTGTCCTTGAAAATCAGGGTCGCATTTTTAACCACGCAGTTTTTGACGAAATCCGTGCTGCCATGCCGGATCAGGTCGCCGATGCTGTAGGTGACGCGCGCTTTTTCGACGTTGATGGATTCAATGGGGCTCCGGTCCGTGGGTAAGATGCGGATATTCGTAAAAGTGAGGTCGGAAAGCGGGGAGCCCTCGAGGTCGAACTTAAGATCCAGGTGCTGGGTGGCGGCAGCTTTTACCGCGCCAAACCGGATTAAGGAAATCAGCACCGTCCGGTGGAAGATCGTAAAAATGAGAAGCAGCCCAAGGAAAATGAAGCCAAGACGTTTCAGCCATTTTCCTTTTGGCCTGCGATGTTGCTGGTCGGGCTTCTCTTCGGCGGTCACGTGAGGGGTAGATTAACAATACTATTTTCTTCTGCAACTTCTTCGGAAGCGGCCGGTTTAAAGGTCTTGTGAGGAGAAAAAATGATTTTGCAGGTTCCGTATCCGTTGTTGGCAAAAATCATCGTATCCACTACTGTCTGCATCCGATGCTCGTAGAGTCGGCTTCCTTTCCATTTCGATTATGAAGAAAATCTGTCTCGTTGCATGGAGGGCCCTGCGAAGATACGCGGAGACGGATGGCGAGCAACGGGCCGCTTCATTTGCCTACTACGCGCTCTTTGCGCTGTTCCCGCTCATGCTGGTGGGTCTCACGGTCAGCTCGCAGTTTGTCGATAAAAGGGTCGCCTCGGAAAAGATCAACGATTTCATCAAGGAGTACATCCCCATGGGACCGGAAGGCGAGGATGCGGTCATCAAGACGGTGACCGGTATAGCGAACTCCCGCAAGCCCGTGGGGATTTTCGCGGTGTTGGCGGTCGTGTGGGGATCGATGGGATTTTTTCACGCCCTGGTGCGGGGGATCAATCGCGCATGGGGCACGCTCGAGTATCCGTGGTACCGGTTGCCGTTTAAAAATCTGCTCATGGTGGGCATTGTGGCCAGCGCTCTGTTCATCGGCATCCTCGCGCCTGCGGTGGTCGGGACGGTGGAGACATATATATGGAGGCAGAATCCCACCATCGGCGTGAACATGATTTTTTACACGTTCAGGCTGGCCCGGTTGCTGTTGCCGTGGCTCGTTTTGTTCTACGGGTTCACCATGCTCTACAAATTTGCGCCGAGGAGGCACTGCCAGTTTAGTGAGGTCTGGGTTGCGGCTTTGTTTGTGACGGCTGCGGTACAGGGGTTGCGGCTATTGTTCGAGGTGTTCGCCCAGAACGTCCTCCACTTCAACAAGGTGTACGGGGCATTCGGCGGGATCGTGGCATTGCTGATGTGGATTTATCTCTCGGGGTCGTTGATCATTCTAGGGGGCTGTCTGTGCGCGGCCCAATCGGAAGTGATGCGGAAACCGGACAAGGAAGAGCTGGTGGCGAGCGATTGACGGGATTGGGGCGCATTTTGTCAGGGCTAATCAACCCTTGCCAACCCTTGCCAACCATCAGCTATCCCGGAATTCTCCGAAATTAAGGGATTGAGTTGCATGCCGCATCCGCGCTAGGAATTTACGCCTATGCCACTCATCGACAAACCCCTCGCCGAACTTCTCGTCTATAAAGGAATCAATCCCCGCCCCGGTGATTTCGACCAGTACTGGGACGAGGCGCTCGCCGAGATGAACGCCGTCGATCCGCAAATCGAGTTGCGCCCCGCTGCGGACTTCTCGGCTGCCGGCGCCGAGTGCTTCGATCTTTTTTTCACCGGCGTGGGCGGCAGCCGCATCCACGCAAAATATGTGCGCCCCACCAATGTAAAAGGGAAGCGCCCGGCAGTGCTGCAATTCCACGGCTACAGCGGCAATGTGGGCGACTGGGCGGGCAAGCTGAATTATACAAGCATCGGGCATTGCGTGGCGGCGCTGGACTGCCGCGGGCAGGGTGGCCTGAGCCAGAACCTAGAGCCGGTGAGCGGAAATAATTTCAAGGGGCAGATCATCCGCGGGCTCGACGACGATCCCCGCAAATTTGTGTTCCGCCAGATCTTCCTCGATACGGCGCAACTGGCAAAGATCGTGATGGGCTTCGACGAAGTGGACGCGGAGCGCGTGGGAGCCGAGGGCGGATCGCAGGGCGGGGCGCTCACGCTCGCATGCGTGTCACTCTCTCCGACGATCAAGCGGGCCGCGCCGGTCTTCCCATTCCTTTGCGATTACCAGCGCGTGTGGGAGATGGACCTCGCCGAGGGGGCCTATGAGGAATTGAAGACGTATTTCCGTTTTTACGATCCGCGCCACGAACGCGAGAACGAAATCTTCACGAAGCTCGGCTACATTGACATCCAGCACCTCGCGCCGCGCATCAAGGCCGAAGTGCTCATGGGCACCGGCTTGATGGACAGGATCTGCCCGCCTTCCACGCAATTTGCGACGTATAACAAAATCACCTCGAAGAAAAATGTGATCATCTATCCCGATTTCGGCCACGAGGGCTTGCCGGGATTTGGCGACAAGACGTTTGAGTTCATGGCCGGGCTGTAAAAGCGGCGGCCACCGGGCCGGGAAGCACGATTATTTTGCTGGGACAGCGGGGAGGGATTTTGCGAGCACGAGTTCCGTGCCGACATCCTTCAAATTATACTCCACGGTGTCGAATGCGCGCCGGATGAGGTGCAGGCCGAGGCCGCCGGGCTTGACTTCATCCAGGCACCGGGCCTGGAGCGTCGAGGGGTCGCATTGCATGCCGTGGTCGCGCAGGGTGAATATCACGCCGCCGGCATTTTTTTCGCAGGTGAGACAGATGAAGTGCGTCTCCTCGTGATTGTATGCGTAGCGGATGATGTTGGTGCTGGCTTCGTCGAGGCCCAGCACCATGAGATCGATGTCCAGTTCCGCAAAACCCATCGGCGCGAGAAATGCCCGCACGTAATCCCTCATCATGGAGAGATTCCCCGGGTGGCTTGCAAATTCGAGAGACTGTTTCATTGAAAACCAAATACCAGAATTGTGAGGTCGTCGTGGGGATCGGCGTCGCGCCGGTGGGCCTCCTCGCCAGCCCGTGTTTTTTCCAGCACGTCGTCCGCCGAAGCAAAGGTGCCGCCTGACAAAATCCGCTCCACGCCTTCGCTGTCGAGCAGCGTGTTTTCAGGGCTGAAGGATTCCGTGAGCCCGTCGGTGTAAAACACCAGCCAGTCGCCCTGGGACAGCGTCGTGGAGGTGAGGTGATATTGCAGGCCGTCGAGAATGCCGAGTGGCGGCGCATTTTCGATGTGCAACTGCGTCGCGCCGCCTTTTGCCGAAACGAGGAACGGCTGGCAGTGGCCGGCGGAGGCCATTTCCACGAGACGCTGCGAAGGGATGACCCTGCCGAGCAGGGCGGTGATGAACATGCCGCGGATCGTGTGGCCGCACAGGTTTTCGTTCCAGCGGGTGAGGGCGTCCACGGGCGAGACGCCGGATTTTACGATGAGGCGCAGGGTGTTCAAAGCCTGGGCCATGAGCAGCGCGGCAGGGATGCCCTTTCCGGAGACATCGCCGATTACAAAATAAATTTCATCCGGGCCGATCTCGAGCACGTCGTAAAAATCGCCGCCAATATTCAGCGCCGGGCGGTAGGTCGCGGCGAAGGAGAGAGCACCGAGCTGCGGAAGCGACTGCGGGAGGAAGCTGTGCTGGATCTCGCGTGCGAACGCAAATTCCTGCTCCATGCGTTCCTGTTTCCGCTGCTGGTCGATGGTGCGGAGTTTGTCGATGGCAGTGGCGGCAAGCATGCCGTAGGCTTCGAATGCCTCCACGTCGGTTTCATCGAAGGATTCTTTTTCAATCGGGTTCAGGACCTGGAGTACGCCGATCTCGTGCTGGTTGCGGGAGAGCGGCACGCAGAGGATCGAGCGGGTGCGGAAGCCGGTTTTTTTATCCACTCCCTGGTAAAACCGGGAATCGGCGTAGGCATCCTTCACGAGGGCGCTGGTTTTGTTTTCCAGCACCCAGCCAGCCACACCCTGGCCGCGTGGCACCACGATCTTCTCCTTGGGAATCCCGCCCGCGCCCGCGCCGCTGGCGACCACCAGTTCGAGGTTCCCTTCCGCATTGGTGAGAAAAAGCGAGCTGGCTTCCGCGAGCATCACGCGCCGGGAGACATCGAGGATCGCCGCGAGCAATTCGTTGAAATCGGTGATCGCATTGATCAACGCGCTGACCTCCACGAGGCCTTTGTAAACCTTGAGCTGGCGCAGCGATTGATCGGCTTCGGTGGACATGGGCTAGGAGTGTTTAGCGGGTTTGTGAGGCGATTGCGACAGGATAATGAAAGGGAGTGCAACAGGAGAAAACGGAGAAAACTAAAGGCGAAGGGTTCATGGAGGCGCGGAAGACGCTGAGGAGGGAATCAAGGCAAAATATTGCTTGAATCACCCGCAGTCGCACCTGTTTCCACCTCATACCAAAGCGTGCGGTAGGCCGGGCTGATCTCCAGGACTGTGTTTGTTCCAGAAGGTTGGACTTTGATTTCCTCGAGACGCTGGCCTTTTTCGTCGAGTGACCAGGCTTTGATGCGGGAGGCGGGGAAGGGGAGGGTGATTTTTGCGGGGATACCTTCGACGAGGGAGGGGGCTTCGCCCCAATCGCCGTCGATGAGGGAATTTTTCTCCGGGGTTGCCCAGCGCATGCCGGTGTTTTCGGCGTAGCCGGTGGCGGTGATGAGGATGCGGGAGGAGGTTTGCAGGTCGCGGACATCCATGGCGGTAATGGTGATGGCGGACCAGTCCTGCCTGTTTTTGAGCGGCTCGATGGTGATGCCGTCGAGGACGACGGGGCCAGTGGGATTTTTCCCGATGAAGGCTTTGCTGCGCGGGGTGTTGATGGTGACGGAGCCCTTATCCGATCTCCACATCAGTTCGCCGCTGTCGCTGGCGGTGACCGGCTCGGAGCCGATACTGATTGCCGTGTGAACCGGTATGCTGAAAAATTTTTTCAACGTTTGTGCGGAGGGGTTCGTATCAATCTGAACTTCTGATTGCAGGGGCACTTGTTTATCCATTCCAAATGAGCCCATGTCCCACCACGGACCGGAGCGTAATGATTTGCTGATCGCGTTAAATAGCGACACGGGAACAGTCACGACATTCCTTGCCTTTGAGACATCGCCGCGCAAGAAGAGCGACACGGCGGCCGGGAGCGTGACGAGTTTCACGGGGTGCTGGTCTATATCGAAAAATGAACCGATGCGGCGCGAGTCCCAATCATCATGACGATGGGAATACGCGAAGACGAAAATGCCGTCCCAATCCTGAAGGGCGGCGTAGGCATTCACGAGGAGGAATGTTTCGCCGGCATGGGTGTTCGGCGCAGCTTCATTGTATTCCGTGCAGATGAGTGGTTTGCCTGCAACGCGGCGTTCCGCGAGGCCGGGGATCGTGCCGCCATCGGGCTCGCCTGCCATCGGGATGTTTTTCACGGTCCAATCTTTCATATCCCATTGCTTGCGCGGAAAATGGGGGTGCTGCCAGTAGGCGTGGACATCCACGACGTCGAGCTTAGCCTGGATGGATGGCGGGCTGTAACCGTTTGCGGTCCCGACGATGAGACTGCGGGCCTTGAGGTCTTCCTTGAGGAACCTCTGCATGCCGGTCCAGTAACCCTCCTCGGTATCGTAGAGGAATGTCATCCAGTCGGTCTGCGCCGCAATGCTGCGCATGCCGAATTCCGATTTCTTGAAGAGCGGGATGGAGCCTGCTTGCTCGCCCTCCCGCAGACCGGTGATGCCGCCCGTGCGGAGCGAGGCATTGGCGAACCAGTAGTTCCCCTTTTCCGCGCCGAGGTTGCTGAAAACGAGGCGGGCATTCTCATCGCCATCGTCCGGCTGGAATGTGAACCGGAATTGCTGCCACTCCGTGGTGAGTTGCACATTCACGGACCAGAAGGAATTCCACGGCGCGTGATTTTGCGAGGCGACCACGGCGATCCGGCGGGGGGCATCGGCGCGCGCGCGGAAGGTCACGGTGTAATGTTTCTCCTTCGAGAAAGAGAGCTGGCTTTCGGCGAGCTGCACATGCCAGCCCTCGGCGCCTTCGTGCTGTACGGCGATGTGGAGGCTGCCATCCTCAAGAGTGGCCGTGGCGTGTGCGCCATCGTGCTGCTCCAGCATCCATGCGCTGCCGGGGGCCGCGCTTTTCTCGAAGTCAGGTTCCTTGAGTGTCTCCGCGCCGAGCGGCTCCGCGGATGCGCCCCATGCTTTTTGCAGAGAATCTTTTGCGGGATATTTTTTCGACAGCCATTGGTTCCAGAGCTTGCCGAGTTCGTCCCGATAGACGCCGGCCATGTTGTCGAGCGAGCATGCCTGCCATTCGCAGATGAGCCCGTTTTCGTTGTTGATCTCGATGATCGCGACGGCTGGCTCGTCGATGTAGGCGGTCTTCGTGTAGGGATTGACGTGGGTGAGCAACTGCCGCGCGTAGTCGCGCTGCATGGCGATCATGGGCGGGTAAAAATTATCCACGCCCTTGAAGTAGCCGGGCATGCCCTCCCACTTCGGCATGTCGGGATAGATGCGGCTCACATGCAGGTTGAGGTCGGCGTAGATGCCGTTCTTTTTGAGCTGCGCGATGAAGTAATCGAGCTTGTCGAGCTGTTCCGGGTCGAAGGTCTTCATGTCCGCGCTCCAGATGCCCATGGGCGATTGCTGGTTGTCCATGTGGTGGAAGCGGACGCAATTGATGCCGAGCTTTGCCATGCGGGCGGCGACTTTTTCGGCATCGGCATGGGTAGGGAAGCTCGCGCCGAACACAGTATTCACGCCGAAGATACGGAAGCGCTTGCCCCCCTCGTAGAGATGGCCGTCCGTCACCACCACGAAGCCGCGGCCTCCCGCCGGTTTGTCGAGCAGGCTGCTCATGTTGGTGATGTCCGGCGTGGCGTCGTCCCACGGCAGGACGAAGGGGAACAGCGGGGCGTCAGCGCCGCGTGAAATGACGGTGGCGAGAAGCAGGAAGATGACGGCAGGCAGGTTTTTTTTCATAGGGGGAAGGAAAAAGTAAACGGCTGTGCGGGAGGTTTTTGAAGTTCAGGGATTTTCTTAGAACCGTGGCACATAGACCTTGCGATGAAGGTGTATGAAACCCAATTATTACCTGAAAACAATCTCCCTTTTTTCCATGGTCGTCGCCGGGGTGGCAGCGTTCAGCCTGTTGCCTGGGCGGGCAATGGCGGAAGACAAGGGCATTTCATCGAAGGACCAGACATTTGTAACCAACGCGGCTGAGGGCGGCCTGGCCGAGGTGAAAATGGGAAAACTCGGCAAGGAGAAAGGTGCCTCCTCCGAGATCAAGATGCTCTCGGACATGCTGGTGACCGACCACACGAAGGCCAACGAGAAGCTCAAAAAAATAGCCACGGAGCTTGGGGCGAAGGTGCCCGAATCGCCCGGCAGTATGCAGGAAGCCAATTACCTGCTGCTCAAGGCGAGGAGCGGCGATTCCTTTGACAAGGCATTCGCCGAGCAATCCGTGAAGGACCACCAGACGACGATCGATCTCTTCGAAAAAGAGGCCAGGGAAGGCGACGATCCCACGCTGAAGGCTTTTGCGGAAAAGACGCTGCCGACTTTGAAGGAGCATCTCTCCATGTCGCAAAGGGCGGCTGCCGCCTTGACCAAGAAGGAATCGAAATCGTAATTTAACCGGGAATTTCCCTGCCTGGAATATGGGCCCCCCCGGGTTCACAGGCGGGATTATGGAGGCCGCCATTCATCGCTGTATATGATTGGCGGCCTTTCCTCTGCATCCGGAAGGCCCTTTCTGGACGATACATAGGAACCACCTTATTTATGAGATCCATCTGGAAAGGCTCGATCAGCTTCGGGCTCGTAAACATCCCTGTCTCGCTCTTTCCCGCCACGAAGCGGGAGGAGTTGAAATTCCGCCTGCTGCGCGCCTCCGATCTCAGCCCCGTGAATTACAAGCGGGTCGCCGAGGCCGATGGCAGGGAGGTGCCGTGGGACCAGATCGTGAAAGGGTACGAGCACGAGAAGGGGAAATTTGTGGTGCTGAAGGAGGAGGATTTTGCACGGGTGGATATCGAGGCGACGCAGACGGTGGATATCCTGAATTTCGTAAAGATCGAGCAGGTCGATCCGCTGTTTTTTTACAAGCCCTACTACCTGCAAGTGGAGAAGGGCGGCGACAAGGCTTACACGCTCCTGCACGATGCGCTGGCGGATTCCGGCAAGATCGGGATCGCGCGTGTGGTGATCAAGACGCGGCAGCATCTCGCTGCGGTGAAGCCTGAGAAAAAGGGGCTGATGCTGGAGCTCATGCATTTTGCGAGCGAGTTGATCGATGCCTCCGAGTTTACCGCGCCCAAGGCAAAGGCCGCCGGCAAGGCCGAGTTGCAGATGGCAAAGCAATTGATCAACTCCATGACGTCGGAGTGGAAACCGGAAGCCTACGCCGACGAATATCACGAGGCGCTGGAAAAGATGATCGAGGAAAAAGTGGAACACGGGGACGACCAGCCGAAGACGGTATCGAAAAAGAAAGGCAAGCCGACGAATGTCATCGATCTCGTGGCGGTGTTGCAGCAAAGCATCAAGCAGACGCAGGGGAAGAAAGTAAAGCCTCACAAGGCAGCGAAGCACCGGAAGAAAGCGGCGTAGCGTCACACCCCACCCGCCATGTCGCTCAAGGAATACGCTAAAAAGCGGGACTTCAAGAAAACGGCGGAACCCCGGGCCGCGCCGGGCAAGAGGAGCGGAAAGCGGCACCGTTTCGTCATCCAGAAACACGATGCATCGCGGCTTCATTATGATTTCCGGCTGGAACTCGATGGGGTATTGAAATCGTGGGCGGTGCCGAAAGGCATGCCATTTGCAAAAGGCGAAAAGCACCTCGCGGTGCATGTGGAGGATCATCCGGTTTCCTACATCGATTTCGAGGGAACCATTCCCGCAGGGGAGTATGGCGGCGGCACGGTGATGGTGTGGGACAAGGGGACTTACAAGCCGCTGAGCAAGGCGCCCGCAAAAGAACTCGACTCGGGCAAACTTCATTTCGTGCTCGATGGCGAGAAGCTGCATGGCGAATGGTATCTCGTGCGGCTTCGCGATGAAAAACAATGGCTGCTGATCAAGGCCGGCGAGGACATGAAGCCTGTCACTAAAAAACAGGACGACACCTCTGCTCTCTCCGGTAAAACAATGAAGCAACTCGCAGCCGGGGATCGCGTCTGGAAATCGAAACCCAGGGGCGACAGCGGCAAAAAGGAGCCCGCAACGCCGACTGCGAAAAAGGCAAAGAAAACAACCCCGCTTCCGAAATTCATAACGCCCATGAAAGCGCGGCTCTCGGAGTCGATCCCCAAAGGCGACTGGCTCTACGAAATAAAGTTCGACGGGTTCCGCGCGATTGCACTGCGCGGCAGCAATGAAACCGAGTTGCTCTCCCGCAACGAGAAGGATCTCGGTGGCAAATTTCCCGAGGTGATGAAATCGATCGCTGCGCTCAAGGTGCGCGACGCGATCATCGATGGAGAGATCGTCGCGCTGGACGGGAAAGGGCGCTCATCGTTCCAATTGCTCCAGGCATTCGAGATGGGCCAGGAGCGGCCGCCGATTTTTTACTACGCATTTGACCTGCTCCAGCTAGATGGAAAAAATCTCCGCGGACTGCCTCTCACCGAGCGCAGGACAAAGCTGGAAAAACTGCTCGCGAAGCCGCCGGGGATCATCCGCTATTCCGCATCGCTCGGCGGAGACGCGAAGGAATTGTTGAAGCAGGCATCGAAGGTAGGGCTGGAGGGGTTGATCGGCAAAAGGGAGGATTCCCTCTACGAAAGCGGCACGCGCAGCGGCGCATGGATCAAGTTGAAGCTCCAGAGCGAGCAGGAGTTTGTGATCGGGGGCTACACGCCGCCCGGCGGTTCGCGGAAATATTTCGGCGCGCTGCTCATAGGTGTGTATGAAAAAGGAAAGCTGAAATTCACGGGCAAAGTCGGCACGGGATTCGACCACACGCTCCTCAAGGGCCTGCATGCGCAATTTGTAAAAATCGCCACCAGGGAGTGTCCCTTCGTCAATCTCCCTGAGAAACGCAAGAGCCGCTATGGGCAGAACATCACCGCCTCCGAAATGAAAAAATGCCACTGGCTGAAACCGCAGCTCGTGTGCCAGGTCAAGTTTGCGGAATGGACGCGCGACGAGAGCCTGCGCCAGCCTGTATTCCTGGGCCTGCGCGAGGACAAGGATGCAGAGGAAGTCGTGCGCGAGAAAGCTTCCAGGAAATGAGCACGAAATCCCAACTCGATATCGGCGGGAAGAAGCTCACGGTTTCGAACCTTGGCAAGGTGCTCTATCCCAAGGCGGGATTCACCAAGGGCGACGTGATCGATTACTACGTGAAGATTTCGCCGTTCCTCCTGCCGCATCTCAAGAACAGGCCGATCACGCTCAAGCGGTATCCCGATGGCGTGGAGGGATTCTTTTTCTACGAGAAGAAATGCCCGGAGCACCGCCCTGGTTGGGTGAAGACCACCAAGGTGGGCAAGTCGGACGGCAGCGATATCAATTACTGCCTCATGAACGATCTGCCTGCCCTCGTCTGGGCTGCGAACCTGGCGGATTTGGAATTGCATACTTTTTTGCATCGGGCTCCTGCGTTGATGCGGCCCACCGCCCTCGCTTTCGATCTCGACCCCGGGCCTCCTGCAGACATCATTCTCTGCTGCAAGGTCGGACTCTGGTTGAAGACTATCTTCGACGCACTCGGGCTGAAGAGTTTTGCAAAGACATCCGGCTCGAAGGGATTGCAAATCTTCGTGCCCCTGAACACGGCGGTGACTTACGCCAGGACAAAGGCATTCTCCCACCAGATCACGCAATTGCTGGAAAGCCAGTTCCCCGAAACCGTCGTGTCGAAAATGCAAAAGAACCTGCGCGGCGGCAAAGTGCTGGTGGACTGGAGCCAGAACGACGACCACAAAACCACGATCAATGTTTACTCATTACGCGCGAAAGAGCAGCCCACAGTCTCCACGCCGGTGACATGGGGGGAAGTAGCCGGTGCGCTCAAAAAGAAATCGGCGAAAGCACTCTCCTTCGAAAGCAAGGAGGTGCTGAAGCGGGTGAAAAAATCCGGGGATTTATTTGCCGAAGTGCTCACCCTGAAACAAAAGCTGCCGCCTCTGGATGCCATTCGCGGCGTCTCTGTTGCACGGAAAGGGAAAACTCATGAAAAATGATAATATGTCGGTTTATTTAAACGATCATCTCGCTGGCTCCATCGCAGCTATCGATTTGGTTGATCACTTGATCAAGGCAACAGCAGGCACAGCGCTCGAAAAATTCTTCAAGGACATGTCCGCTGAAATCCAAACGGACCAGGACACCCTGGAACAGCTCATGTCGCATCTGGATATTGCGCAGAGCGGTTTCAGGAAGACCTCGGCCTGGCTTGCGGAAAAAATGGCGATGATCAAGCTCGGGCCGGATTTGACGAAGGAGGGTAATTTCGGCATCTACCAGGCGTTTGAGGGACTCGCCTTGGGGATCGCGGGCAAAAAGAAACTCTGGCAGGCTTTGGCGCAGGTTATCGGACCCGATTCTCATGCCGGAAAATTCGATTTTTTCCACCTCGAAAAACGCGCGGATGAGCAGCATGAAAATGTGGAGAAAAAGCGGATGGCCATGGCCGCGGAAGCACTCGGCGGCGATGGCGGGCAGGATTGACCGTGGAATGTTTTCAAGGTGTTGCCGGCACGGAAAAACACAAGCGGAATTTCGCTTGTGAAACATCCTAAAACGGATCTCGCACGATTCAGCTTATAGGAGAAACACTATGCAAGACTTGGTAAAACATATCAGGGAGAGACTGGCCGAGAAGAGATACTGCACGGTTTTTCAGAATCATCTTGATCGCGTTTTTCCCATCAAGGCTGCAAACGAGGAACTCAAGACGGCGATCGAGCAGTTCGCAAAGGACAACGGATGGTCTGTAAAAATCACCGACTCCGGCATACGCGCGACATTCAGGAATCAGCAGCAGGCTCAAGGTGTGATGCCGCTCAATTCCAACGTTCCGGCATCCAAGTTGGAGGACTTTAAGAAAAATAGTAAACTTTTGTTGAACAAATCCGCCGCGCATCCGTCTTAAAAGAAACAACTGGAAATGCAGTTGGATTTCTTGGAATGTAAAAATATGAAAGCGCTTTGGATTGTCATAGGTTTGTTATTGGCCCAGGTAGTATGCTATGGGCGGGACAGTGCGTACAAGGCCCTCCGCACCGCAGGCGGCGGCGACCAGGCGCTCCTGAACCATGTCATCGAGGTGAAGGGCGTGAAGGGCGATCCACAGCCGCCCGTGTGGAAGATCGTGGTGGATGACCCGAATGCGCGCGGCGGTGTGCGCGAGTTGGAAGTCTCCGGTGGCAAGATCATCTCCGAGCACACCCCGGTGCGGAATTACACGGGAAGCTCCGCGGGAGTGGCGATGGATTTCAAGCGGTTGAACCTTGACTCCGAGGGGGCGTTCACCATTGCGAACCAGGAGGCGGCAAAGCGCAACACAGGCTTCGACAGCATCGATTACGTGCTGCGTGGTGACGACCAGACAAACGCCCCGGTGTGGGTGTTGCGGCTCCTCGATACCAAGGATGTGAATGTCGGTACTATTTACATCGCCGCGGATAATGGCACGGTGCTTCGCGTCGAGGGATTCGGCAGCGCCCGGCATGTGGCGCAGGATGCCTACACGCCACCCTACGGCACGGTGCAGCCAGCACCACCGTCACCGCCTCCGGTTGTGGATGCTTCCGATCCTGATCAGCCTCCTCCGGGCCAGGGGTTGGGACGTCAGATCAACAAGGGCCTTCACCGTGCGGGCGCCGATTTGCAGCAGTTTTTCACCGGCAAGCGGACGTGGGACGAAAAATTCAGGGACGATCCGCAATAAGTGCGCGGTTTTTTTTTGGTATTCTCGCTCTTTCCAGGAGGGGGAATGACGCTGTTTCCATAAGACTAATTAAATAGGCTCTGTTCGCCTTGAGTAGTATTTAAATATGCATCTCTTCTTCAAGCGACTCTGCTGCTCCGCAATTCTCCGCGGTGCCATCATTTTACCGGCAGGCTTGGTTTGGAACAGCCATGCTCTCTGCGGCGTGAATCCTGCCGCGTCTGGTATCCGCGAAAAACTCAAGCAACAGCAGGCGTTCCTCAAGGCCGCTGCCACTGGCAATGTGGAGCAGGTCAAGGCGTTGCTGAAAATCGATCCCGCACTCGTTTTCTGCACTGAAATGACGAAGGAAGGGACCGGAATAACGCCTTTATACAGGGCGGCGCAATTCGGGCATAGGGAGGTGGCGGAACTGTTGCTAGCCAACAAAGCGGACGTCAACGCCAGGGACCATCAGGATAATACGCCTTTGCACGAGGCGGCTGCAGGCGGGCATCTGGACCTGGCGGAACTGCTGCTGGCCAGCAAGGCGGACGTGAACGCCAGGGCCCATGATGGCGGGACGCCCTTGCACATGGCGCGTGATAAGGACATGATAAAATTCCTTTTGGCCCACGGTGCCGGCATCAACGCGAAGGATAATGGGAACGAAACGCTTTTGGACCGGGTGGCGGCCGCCGGGCAAAGGGAACTGGTGGACTTCCTCGTGGCGGACGGCGCCGATTTTACTATTTACGCTGCAGTCGTGCTCGATGACCTGGAAAAGGCAAAGGAGCTGCTCAAGAACGATCCAAGCCTCGTTTCCAGCAAAGCCAACAGCAAGACGCCATTGCATTGGGCGGCAGCTCTTCACCGCGCGGACATGGCTGAATTGCTGCTGGCCAACAAGGCGGACGTGAACGCCAAAGACGACTTCTTTGGCGAGACACCCTTGCATCTGGCGGTAAAAGAGGACACCAGGGATGTCGTGAGCGAAGATCCTTCGCACAAGCCGGAGGATTACACCAGCGTGGCCAAAGTATTGCTGGCCCATCACGCCAACGTCGATGCAAGGGACAACGCCCGCTACACGCCCCTGCACGCGGCTGCGGACAATTACCATGGCGCGGAAGCGGCGGAATTGCTGCTGCAAAACAACGCAGACGTCAATGCCAGGGACGATGGGGGCATGACACCTCTGCACCGGACGACAATTATGGGGACCCGGGAGGTTATGAAAGTGCTGTTTGCTCACAAAGCGGACCTAGACGCCAGGGCCGACGACGGCATGACGCCCTTATACGTTGCGGTGGAATACGCTCAGGACGACCGTGCCACGGGTGCCACGAATATGGCGGAACTGCTGCTGGCCGCCGGAGCGGATGCAAACGCCGGAATCCGCGAAGGGACTCCCCTGCACCTGGCGATGAAGAACCACAACAACGCCATGGTGAAATTGCTTCGCCGGTACGGTGCCCACGAATAAACCACGCTGGTGTGCCGCTTGAACCGGCGAAGCCGCAATTTACGAAAGCAATCGACTTGCTGGGGCGGCTTCGACTAGAATCCTGCCCCTATGCCTGAAAATCTTCCTGCCGGTCTCAGCACCGGAGTAGTTGTCCTCATTGGTGTCGCTCTTCTCGTCGCCTTCATTTTTGTGGTGGTGATGTTCAATTTCATCGGCATCTGGGTGCGCGCGCGCGTCGCGAATGCCCCGGTGGGGCTTTTCAACATGCTCGCCATGCGGCTCCGGCGTGTGCCAGTGGGCATGATCGTGGATAACCGCATCACCGCCGTGAAGGCTGGCATCGAGATCCCTACAGATCCGCTTGAGGCGCACTACCTCGCGGGTGGAAACGTGGACCAGGTAATCCTCGCCCTGATCGCGGCGGACAAGGCGGGCATACCGCTCGATTTTAACCGCGCCTGCGCCATCGATCTCGCGACAAAGGGCACCGGCAAGACCGTCCTCGAGGCCGTCCGCACCAGCATCAACCCAAAGGTCATCGATTGCCCCAACGCAGCCATGGGCCGCACGACCATTGACGGCGTGGCGAAGGATGGCATCGGCGTGAAGGTGAAGGCGCGCGTGACGGTGCGCTCACACCTCGACCGTTTCGTGGGCGGCGCGACTGAGGAGACGATCATTGCGCGCGTGGGCGAGGGGATCGTGAGCGCGATCGGTTCCGCGGATTCCTATAAGGACGTGATGGAAAATCCCGACCGCATTTCAAAGGCGGTATTGGCCAAGGGCCTGGACAGCAACACCGCTTTCGAAATTCTATCCATCGATATCGCCGACGTGGACGTGGGCGAGAACATCGGCGCGAAATTGCAGACCGAGCAGGCGGATGCCGACAAGCGCGTCGCCCAGGCAAATGCCGAGGTGCGCCGTGCCGCGGCCGTCGCCGTGGAGCAGGAGATGCGCGCGAAGACGCAGGAAATGCGCGCCAAGGTGGTCGAGGCCGAGTCGCTCGTGCCGCAGGCCATGGCGGAGGCATTTCGCTCCGGCAATCTCGGCATCATGGACTACATGCGGATGAAAAACATCGAGTCCGATACACAGATGCGTGGCGCGATCGCGGGCAACGACCCCTCCCGCACCGAAAACAAGCAATAGCAACGAATCGCCGCGATGGATCATCAAATCATCGTCTTCATCATCTTTGGGGTGATCGCCATTTTCAACTGGCTCATCCGCCAGGGATCGAAGCAGGGAGGCGGCAGGGTTGACAAGGGAAGTCCCCCTTTTACCCCGGTGCGCAGGGTTCGCCCCACCCAGGTGCAATCCACCGAGAGCGAGGAGGAACGCACGCGGAAATTCCTGGAAGCGCTCGGCGTACCATCGACCAACGAGCCGCCCAGGAGGATTGTGCGCCCGGTGCAGCAGACTGTTCCTCCCTTGGTGCCGCGCTCGCAGGAACTGCCGCGTGAGGGAAAAGTGATTCCGAAACAGGTCATGGTTGCACGGAAAGCCTATGTCCCGCCGCTGCCCGTGCCGGCGATTCCACAGATTCCGACTCCACCACCACGGCTGCCCGAGCCCTCGATGGCCACCTATGAGGCAGTGCCGCCTCTTCTGGTCCCCACAGCGGGGATCACGGTTCCCTCCAGCAGTATTTCTCCGGATGACGTGCCGCCTGCAAATCTCACAGACCTGCAATCGCTGCTAAGATCGCCATCAAGCATCCGCTCCGCGATACTTTTAAAAGAAATCCTTGGTCCCCCAAAGAGCCTGCAAAGCGCAGGCGCTATCCCCGGCTTTTTATAAAGGCCAGCAAATAATATTACGCAAAACTAACAATTGTATTGCATTTGCGAATTGTTTTCGGCAATATAAGGCAATGAGGCCCGCTATTTCTTTTCATCCCTTCGCGCTCTTTGCGCCCTTCGGGGGCTTGGAGCTTTCCAAAAAAACAGGCATTATTTCCAAACAAAGCCAATTTTTACTCTGTTGAAGGCCAAAAAACAAAGCCAAAACAAAGCCAAACAAACCCATTTAAAGCCAATTTCAAACCCAATTCAGTGCGGGCGAAGCCAATTTTTGGCTTAATCTGTGCAAATTCATGTAATCTGTGGACGATTCCCTGCCTTCACTCCAAGTTTGCCCATCAGAGTGAATCCAAGGTAATCCAACCAAATCCAAGATGAAAAATCTCCATCAGCCGTCTGCTGTAAAATCTAGCATCCAGTATCGAGAATCCAGAATCATCTTCCCCTTTGCGCCCTTTGCGCCCTTCGCGGTTAATCTCTCCCAATTCACTAAATCGAAACTTGAAAAAGACTCCGCTTTACCAATCCCTGATTATTTGGAAATGATCTAAAAATGCATAAAATCGAGAAATACACTTTTGGAATGGGCGACCGCTTTGCCCACGAAGGCCACGCCCAACTCCAGGCAGTCCTCACCGCGCGCGAAGCCGGCCTGGATGTCTATCCCGTCTGGAACAAGTCCAACCGCGAGCACACCATCGTCAAAAGCAAACCGGACGACCTTCGCGCCGAGGCGGATGATGCCGTCGCGGCACTCGGCTGGAAAGAGTCTTACTATGTCGATGCGGACCACATCGGTCTGAAGACTGTGGATGGCTTCATCGCCGCCAGCAATTTTTACACGCTCGACGTGGCCGATTTCACCGGCAAACCCGCCGATGTAAACACAATCGCGGACTTCGTCAAAAAAATGGCGAAATACACAGGCTCGCTTTCCATCCCCGGCATCGCGCAGCCATTTGCCCTGGATGAGAATGCAGTGCGCGCTGCGGCCACCAAGTTTCTGCTCGCCGCGCAGGAAGCTGGTCGCATCTACCGCCATATCGAGGAGAAAAAAGGCCGCGACAATTTCGTGACCGAGGTCTCCGTGGATGAGACGGACACGCCGCAGACCCCCGTGGAATTATTTCTCATTCTGGCGATGCTTGCCGGCGAGGGGGTTCCCGCCCAGACCGTTGCCCCGAAATTCACCGGCCGCTTCAACAAGGGCGTCGATTACGTCGGAAACATCGCGCAATTCGAAAAGGAATTTGACGAGGATCTCGCCGTGATCGCATTTGCCATCCGTGAGTTCAGCCTGCCTGAGACACTCAAGTTAAGCGTCCATTCCGGCAGCGACAAATTCTCGCTTTATCCCATCATCAACCGGCTCATCAAAAAGCACAATGCCGGCCTGCATGTGAAAACAGCGGGCACGACATGGCTGGAGGAGGTTATCGGCCTTGCGGAAGCCGGAGGCGAGGGGTTGGGGATCGCAAAAGAAATTTATGCAGGCGCTTACCCGAAGGCCGTCGATCTCATCGCGCCATACGCTCCGGTGGTCGATATCGAAATCGCGAAGCTGCCGTCACCTGAAGAAGTCGCAGGCTGGAGTTCGGAAAAATTTGTATCCGTGCTGCGTCACGACCAGTCGTGCCCGGCTTACGACGCGCAGTTCCGCCAGTTCATCCATGTGGCTTTCAAGGTCGCTGCGCAACTCGGCGATCGCTACACCGATGCGCTCAAGAAGCATCGCGCAATCATCGCCCGCAACGTCACGCACAACCTGCTGGAGCGCCACATCCTGCCGATCTTCCGCTAGAAAATCCCCACACTTATGAAATATCGCACTCTGGGCAAAACAGGACTCCAAGTCTCCATCCTCGGCTTCGGCGGATCGTCCCTCGGTTCCGCTTTCCGGCAAATCAACGAAGGCGAAGGCATCCGCACCGTGCATGTCGCAATCGACAACGGCATCAACCTCATCGACACCGCCCCGTTTTACGGGCTCACCACCGCGGAGACAGTGCTCGGCAAGGCGCTGCGCGAAATCCCGCGCGAGAAATATTACCTCGCCACCAAGGTGGCGCGCTACGGCTACAAGGAGGAGGACTTCGATTTCTCCGCGGAACGCGTGACCCGCAGCGTGGATGAAAGCCTGGCGCGCCTCGGCGTGGATTACGTCGATTTCATCCAGGTGCATGACATGGAATTTGGCAACATGGAGAAGATCGTGAATGAAACGATCCCCGCCCTGCGCAAGGTGAAGGAGCAGGGAAAGGTGCGCTACGTCGGCATCAGCTCCCTCCCGCTGAAACTCCAGCGCTACGTCCTGGACCGCACCGAAGTGGATCAGATCCAGTCCTACTGCCATTATTGTCTCAACGACACCGCCCTGGCGGATATGCTCCCTTATTACGCTGAAAAAGGCGTGGCGATTTTTAACTCCGCGCCGCTGGCCATGCGCCTGCTCAGCGACGAGGGGCCACCGGACTGGCATCCTGCCTCGGCGGAGCTGAAGGCGAAATGCGCCGAGGCCGCCGCCTTCTGCCGGGAGCGCGGAAGCAATATCGGCAAGCTCGCGTTGCAGTTTTCCGTCGCAAACCCGGGGATTCCCACCAACATCGTGGGCACCGCAAATCCCGCCCGCATTTTGCAAAACATCCGGGAAATCGAGGAGCCGCTCGACGGGGAATTGCTCGCAGGCGTGCTGGAGATTTTGAAACCCGTCCACAATGTCACATGGTCCTCTGGAAGGCCGGAAAATAATTGAGCTATGTTGAAATCTGGAATTCTAAACCCGCGGATCAACGAATTGTTGAGCCGTGTGCGCCATACAAACACGCTGGTGATCGCCGACCGGGGGTTCCCGTTCTGGCCTGAGATTGAGACCGTCGATATTTCGCTGATCGATGGCATTCCATCGGTGTTGCAGGTCGTGAAAGCGATCCGCTCAAATTTTGTGATAGGCCACGCTTTCATGGCGGGGGAGTTTCTATCGAATAATTCCGGCATCACCAAATCCGCCTTTGCAAATGCGATGGACGGGGTGGACATGGCTTATCTGCCGCATGGCGATTTCAAAAAACTGGTTCCCAATGCGGTCGGCTTGATCCGCACCGGCGACACCATCCAGTATGCAAACATGATCCTCGTATCCGCATGAAATTCCTCGATCTTTCCCAGCCCATTTATGATGGATGCCCGAATTGCCCGGTGCATCCCCGCGTCGATTCCAAGGTCATCGCCCAGCACGCGACGGACAACTGGCACATGGAGCATCTCTCCCTGGCCTCGCATACCGGCAGCCACATCGATGCCCCCCTGCACAAAATCGCAGGTGGTAAATCAATCAGCGATTTTCCCCTCGATGCATTTGCGGGGGATGCCTTGCTGGTCGATGTGCGCGATGCAAAGCCCGATCAGCCGATCGACGCCGCGCTTCTCGCAAAAAAACTCACAGGCGCAATCACGGACAAAATCATCCTGCTGGCAACCTCATGGGGCGACCGCCGCGCCGCCAATGACGAATGGCATTTCCATTCCCCGTATCTCTCTCCCGACGGAGCCCAATGGCTGGTCGATAACGGCGCCCGCGCGGTCGGCATCGACCACTACTCGATCGGCGGCAGCCGCGACCCGGACAACACCCGCACCCACGAAATCCTGCTCGGCGCAAACATGTGGGTCGTGGAGGATCTCCATTTTCCGGAGCCCGCTTTTTCATTGCCGCAGCCGATGAAGTTCTGCGCGCTGCCTATTAACTTCAAGGGCTTTTCCGGCTCATTCTGCCGCCCTGTCTTCATTCTGGAAATCTGAATTACATGAAAACCATCCGTCTCAACGAACCCGGAAATCTCACATCCCTCTCCACTGAGCCCCCTGCCTCTCCCGGCAACGGTGAGGCATTGGTGAAAGTGCATCGCATCGGTGTTTGCGGCACGGACATCCATGCCTTTGGCGGCAAGCAGCCGTTCTTCACCTATCCTCGCATTCTCGGCCACGAATTGGGCGTGGAAGTCATTGCCGTCGGCGAGGGTGTGACAAATGTGAAGGTGGGCGACCGCTGCTCCGTGGAGCCTTACATGAATTGCGGGACGTGCATCGCCTGCCGCAACGGCAAGACCAACTGTTGCACGACCCTCAAGGTGCTCGGCGTCCATGCCGATGGCGGCATGCGCGAACAGATCATAGTTCCAGCCCGCAAGCTGCACGTTTCAAACAAACTCACATTCGAGCAACTTGCTCTCGTTGAAACACTTGGAATCGGATGCCACGCCGTGGAGCGCGCGCAATTGCAGCCGGGCGAGTTCGTGCTGGTGATCGGCGCCGGCCCCATCGGCTTGGCCGTCATGCAGTTCGCGATCGAAAAAGGCGCGAATGTGATCGTCCTCGACATCAACGACGCGCGCCTGGAGTTTTGCCGCAAGCAGATCGGTGTAAAACATACGATAAATGGCGCAAAGGAAAATCCACTCGAGGTATTGCCGGCTCTCACGAATAACGACCTTCCCACTGCCGTCTTCGATGCCACCGGAAATCCCAAGTCGATGATGTCTTCCTTCGAATATCCCGCTGCCGGTGGCAGGATTATTTTCGTCGGCCTCTTCCAGGGTGACGTGACATTCAACGATCCCAATTTTCACCGCCGCGAACTCACCATCCTCGCCAGCCGCAACGCCCAGCCGCAGGATTTCAAGCGCATCATCAGCCTCATTGAGGAAGGCCGCATCAATACCACGCCATGGATCACGCACCGTGGGGCGTTCGACGATGTCGTCCGCGAATTCCCTTCCTGGACCAGGCCGGAAACAGGCGTCATCAAGGCGATGATCGAAGTTTGATTGGTTTCAACGACAGTGTAACCGGAGCCTGACCGGTCGATTATTAGGAAATTTTAATTTTGCATTCATTGCTTCCTGCATGAAGCATTATTATATGAACAGCGGGATGCGAATTCTGCTTGTAGAGGACGAAGACAAAGTAGCACGGTTTGTTACACTTGGATTAAAGGCCGAGCGTTTCGCGGTGGACCGTGCCAAGGATGGCAGGGAGGGCCTTGAGCTTGCCATGGCGAGCCCGTATGATCTCCTCATCGTGGACTTGATGTTGCCGGGCTTGAGCGGCACGGAAATCATCACAAAAGTACGCAGCAAAAACACGGAAGTCCCCATCATCGTCCTCACCGCCCGCGACGCGGTGGATGACAAGGTGAAAAATTTCGAGGCAGGCGCGGATGATTACCTCACCAAGCCCTTTGCCTTTGCTGAGCTGCTCATCAGGATCAAGGCCCTGCTGAGGCGGGGCCCCGTGAATCGTTCCAATGTCATCCGCGTGGGTGACCTCGAGATCGAACGCCTCACGCACCAGGTGAAACGGAATAATGTCGCAGTGAAGCTTACCTCAAAGGAATACGGATTGCTGGAATACCTGGCCGTGAATGCGGGTCGTGTCGTTTCGAGGACGATGATCATCGAGCATGTGTGGGACCAGAGCTTCGAGGGCTTCACGAACATCGTGGATGTTTACATCCGCCAGTTGCGCGCAAAGATTGACGATCCATTCAAGCGAAAGCTGATCCACACCATGCGGAGCGTCGGTTACAGCCTGAGTGACGGGGAAGCAAAATGAACCCCCATTCGATCAGGTTCAGGCTTACCACATGGTATGCCGGCCTTCTGCTCATTGTTGCGCTGGCGTTTGCAGCCTACACCTACAAGCGTCTCGATCGTTATCTCAACCAGGTTTTGGTGGAATCGCTCTCCAGCCGCGTCTTCCGGATCAGCAGCACGCTCGTGACAAATATTCCGAATACCGGGGAGGACTATGTGGCCGGCGAAATCAAGGCGCGCTATGCACCCGAGTTGAATGAAAGATTCATCAGGGTCATACGGCCGGATTCCTCGATTCTCTATGTCTCCGGTATTCCCAGCGACAACAGTTTTGACCCGAAGGAAGTGCCGGTCAATGCCGGCTTGGCCGCAAAGCAAACGACCCATCAGGAAGTCACAAAAAGCGGGGCGCGGCTCCTGGTGGTGACCAACCCCGTTTTCGTCGGCCCCCTGCGTTATCTTGTGGAAGTCGGAGCATCGGAAGCTGCCATCGATCGTATTCTTCGCCGCTTCGTGGTGACCCTTGCAATCGGGCTTCCCGTATTTGTCGGTATCGCCACTTTCGGGGGTTATCTGCTTGTGAGGTGGGCGCTCGATCCCGTGCAGAAGATCACGGGTGCCGCGCAGGAAATCACGCTGCACCATCTCGACAAGCGGCTGCCAGTGCCAAGAAGCGCCGACGAAATCGAGAAACTTTCGATCACGCTGAACCAGATGATCAGCCGGCTCGACAGATCGTACCAGATGAGCAGCCGTTTTACCGCGGATGCTTCGCATGAACTTCGCACGCCTTTGACGATCATGCGCGGCGAACTGGAATTGCTCCTGCTCGACAAAAACCTGCCGAATGGAGTTGTCGAAATGCTCAGCAGTCTTTTTGAGGAAACTGAGCGCCTGTCGAAAATCGTCGAGGGCCTTCTGGCCCTGTCGCGTCTGGATACGGGGGAAGCCCAGATGAAGCGTGTAAAATTCGACCTCTCCGAGCTGGCTGCCACGACAGCCAGCCAGATGTGCCTGCTGGCCGAGGACAAGGAAATTAAAATGACCTGCGATACGAACGACCGGGTCGAGATGCAAGGTGACCCGTCCAAGATGAAGCAGGTTTTGGTGAACCTCCTTGATAATGCAATCAAATACACGCCCGATGGTGGAGCGATCCGCCTTTCCGTGGCTGTTCACGATGGAAGGGCGCGGTTGGAAGTTGCTGACACGGGCCCAGGCATTCCCGAGGCTGCGCTGCGGCATGTGTTCGAGAGATTCTACCGGACCGATGAAGTGCGCTCACGGGAAGTCGAAGGCACCGGGCTCGGATTATCCATCGTGCAATCCATCTGCCACGCGCACGGCGGCATTATTACAGCGAAAAACCGGCAATCGGGCGGCTGCAGTTTCACCGTCGAGATGCCACTGGCAGATAATTCATGACCTTTTTAAAATGACGACCACTCCATCCTTGATAGTTACAAACAGTAATAATACGCAAACTCCGGCCCCCGCGCGCAGGAAATTCCCCGTGTTCTTCGTAACCGTCCTGGTTCCGGCTTTGGTAGCGGGACTATGGATGACACAGCATCACAAGACGGCCGGCGTTTCCGATGCCAGTAGCGCCGCTCAAACCGTCGCTGTCGCAAAAGCGGTCCGCGAGGACTTGTCGCAGTTCACCACGCTCACGGCCGAGTTTGTGCCTTACCAGAATGTCAGCGTACACGCAAAAGTGGCGGGCTACGTGAAATCAATCAGCGTGGATATCGGGGATCACGTCAAGACCGGCCAGGTGATTGCGGTGCTGGAAATCCCCGAGTTGAACGACGACGTGAAAAAAGCCTCTGCGGAATTGATGACTGCGCGTGAGGAGGTCAAGCGGGCGGATGCAAATTACGAGGATGTGCATCTCGCCTACCAGCGCCTCACAGCCGTGGCAAAGGCCAATCCGAAATTGGTCGCCCAGCAGGATGTCGATACCGCCAGGTCAAAGGATGACTCGCTGGCCAGCGCCCTCAGTGCCGCGCAGAACCGCGTGGCTGAAGGCGAGGCAAATGTGGGCAAGATGCAGACCATGCTGGATTACGCATCGATCACGGCGCCCTTTGATGGAGTGATCACCAGGAGATATGCGGATGCCGGCTCGCTGGTGCAGGCAGGCACCGCATCCGAGACGCAGACCATGCCGGTGGTGGATATCGCGGAGGACGATGTTCTCAGGCTCATATTCCCCGTGCCGGAATCTGTAGTCCCCAAAATTCATAATGAGCTTCCGGTGGAAATTGCCGTCAATGCGCTAAAGCAGACATTCCCCGGAAAAGTCACCCGTTTTGCCGGAAAAGTGGACGTGGCCACCCGCACGATGAGGACGGAAGTCGATGTGCCGAATCCGGATGGAAAATTCACCCCTGGCATGTATGCGACTGTGAAAGTGCCGCTGGAGCAAAGGCAAAACGTGATCGCCGTTCCACTCCAGGCGCTCTCATCGGGCGACACTCCCACTGTCATGGTTTTAAACAAGGAAGGATTGCTTGAAGAACGGAAAGTAACCCTCGGACTGGAAACTTCCACCGAGGCGGAAATACTCTCCGGCTTGCAGGAGGGGGAGATGGTAGTCACAGGCAGCCGAGCGAGTCTGCATCCGGGGCAACATGCCACGGGGAAACTCGTCGAACTGCCATCTTATGAATAATCAGGATCAATCTATGAATCATATCGTCGGAGCAGATACACTGGAAGCGTTGCGGAGTCTGGACACATGCGACGTGGCAAATGCGATTGAATCCTTCGATCTTCGCTTGCGCAGCGAGGGTTACACCGATCCAACCTTGCATTGCCGCACGCCTCAGCTTCCCCCCATGGTGGGGTACGCGGTCACTATGCGCATAAGGTCTTCCTCCGTGCCGATGATGGGGCATGATTACATCGATCGTACCGACTGGTGGAAACAGATCGATTCATTTCTGCTTCCTCATGTGATGGTCATTCAGGACATGGATGCCCACCCCGGCCGCGGCGCGTATGTGGGCGAGGTGCATGCAAATATTCTGAAGGCGCTCGGTTTCGTGGGAGTGGTAACCAATGGCGCCGTAAGGGATCTCCCCATCGTGGAAAAAATCGGGTTCAACCTCTTCTCGGAGCATGTCTCCGTGTCACATGGCTATGCGCATATCGTGAATTTTGGCGCTCCGGTGGAAGTCGCGGGGCTGAAAATCAAAGCCGGCGATCTTTTGCACGGTGACCAGCATGGCATCGTGCGCATTCCTCTCGAGGTCGCTGCGGACCTGCCGAGGATCTCGGCTGCCGTGCGCAAGCGGGAAAAAATAATCACGACATTTTGCCGCTCCAATGATTTTTCGGTCGCCGGGTTGGTTCAGGTGATCCGGCACAGCGCCTCCCTGGTCGGAACAGAGCCGGGCCAGCCGCTTCATTAAGGATATTTGTCATGTCGCGATTTTCCCTTCGATATCCCTATTTCATCATCGTGGTCTGCCTCATGGTGTGCGTGATCGGGGTTACGTCGCTCGATAAAATGCCGGTTGATCTTTTTCCACCGATCAATATCCCCGTGGTCGTGGTCGCGACATTCTTTTCCGGAATGCCGCCGGAACAGATTGAAAACAACATCACGGCTCCTTTCGAGCGGTTTTTCACTCTCGGCAGCGGCATTGACCACATCGAGTCCCGTTCGCTTCCCGGCGTGAGCCTGATCAAGGTCTATTTCCAACCGGGCACCAACTCCGACGCTGCTGTTACAACGATATCAAACCTCGCCATGGCCGACCTCCGCCGTCTGCCTCCCGGCACGCTGCCGCCGGTGGTATTGAAATTCGATGCCTCCAGCCTGCCGGTATGCCTGGTCACGCTGAAAGGCGAGGGCCTCAACCAGACACAACTGCACGACCTGGGACAATTCAATGTCCGCAACCAGATCGCAAATGTTCCAGGTGCCTCCGTTCCCCAGCCGTTCGGAGGGCGTTACCGGCAGATCATGGTCTATGTCGATCCGCTCAAGCTTCAAGCCCATGAATTGAGCGTCATGGACGTCGTGCGGGCCGTGAACAATGCGAATCTCATCCTGCCAGCCGGCGACGTGAAGGTGGGGCCTTACGACTACAATCTTTATACCAACAGCCAGTTGAGCGACACCAAGGAAATCAACAATCTCCCGCTCAAGATGGTGAACAATTCTCCCGTGCTGGTGGGTGACGTCGGGTATGCAAAGGACGGGGCGGCGATCCAGACAAACATCGTGCGCGTGGATGGCCAGCGATCGGTCTATCTGCCGATCCTCAAGCAGGGCGGCGATGCCAATACGATCGCAGTGGTCAACGGGATCAAAAAAGCCATTTCCAGGCTGGTGGATGTGCCAAAGTCATTGGTCTCAAAAGTCGTCTTTGACCAGTCGGTATTCGTGAAAACCGCGATTGAAACCCTGCTCCACGAAGGCGCGATCGGCCTTGTGCTCACCGGCCTCATGATCCTCGTTTTCCTGGGCAATATCCGCGCAACCACAGCGGTGTTCCTCTCCATTCCGCTTTCATCCCTGGCGGCGATCATCGTGCTCTCTTTTCGAAACAGCTCCATCAATGCCATGATGCTCGGCGGCCTGGCTCTCGCCTTCTCCCGCCAGATCGATGATTCGGTGGTCGTGCTTGAGAATATTTTCCGCCACATGGAGCTCGGCGAGTCCCCGGAAGTAGCTGCCGAAAACGGGGGGGCTGAGGTCGCACTGCCTGCGCTTGCGGCGGCGTTGACGACTTCCATCGTTTTCTTCCCCGTCACATTTCTGACTGGTGTCAGCCACTTCCTTTTCTCCGCGCTGGCACTGTCCGTGGTCCTTTCCGTGCTCGCCTCCTGGATCGTGGCGATGACCGTGGTGCCGCTGTTTTGCGCAAAACTCATCAAACCTCATAAAGCACACAAAGGTCACGGTGAGGCGACAGATAAAAGCACGTCATTCTGGGGACGCTTCAACCACAAGTTTAATAAAGGCTTCGAGGCATTTCTTGACAGGTTCAACCAATTCCAGACAATCGTGCTGGATCGTCCAGCCGTAACGGTAATGGCAATTATGGGATTTTTTCTGATAAGTCTCTGCCTTTTTCCATTTGTTGGGCGCGCTTATTTTCCAAGAGCCGACCCCGGCCAGTTTGTGATCAATCTCAAGGCCCCCTCCGGCACGCGTGTCGAGGTCACCGAGCAGGAGGTGAAAAAAGTGGAGGATCTGGTGCGCCGCACCGTGGAGCCTCGCGACTTGAAGATGGTCGTTTCCAACATTGGCATCACCCCGGATTTTTCATCCATCTATACGAGTAACTCGGGGCCGCACACGGCCTTCGTGCAGACCAGCCTCAATGATGACCATAAAGTGGGCAGTTATGAATACATGGCCCGCGTCCGCGCCGCGATGAAGAAGGAGCTGCCGGAATTGACGGCGTATTTTCAATCCGGTGGCTTGATGGACGCCGTGCTCAACATGGGACTGCCTGCACCGATCGATGTGCAGGTGAACGGTTCCAACCTGGACGAGACCTATAAAATAGCCACTGAGATCGCACAAAAATCCGCCGCATCGAAAGAGGTAAGCGACGTGATGATTCCGCAGGACATCGACGCCCCTTCGCTCCATCTGGACATCGACCGCATCCGCGCCGGGGAACTGGGATTGGATGAAAAGGAAGTGGTGAGCAATGTCATCAC
>JBAVPB010000152.1:0-2025 GCA_049692655.1 Chthoniobacteraceae bacterium
GCTTGGTACCGGGGAAGGTAACGCCTCACTGGCATTAAGTTAGTGACGTTACAGATGGACGCCGGTTTATTCCGTTGGGTCGAGCTCGCTTTTTAAGAAGCATCGCTGACGGGGACACGACGAAGCGTATCCCTCCAGGGAGGTGCTGGATTTTCTTAACTTAATGGCAGTGAGGTAACACCTTCCCCTCCAGTTAAAAATCGCGGGCGATTTTTGGTTGGGGCTCGCAAATGCGAGAGGTGTTATGGGCGTGTAATGGGGAAATGGCGAAATTGGTTGTTTTTATAATTCAAAATTCGGATTTTTTGTTTAAAATGGGACGGTCACGGGATGTTTTTTGGGCGATTTACAGAGGGAATGCAGGATTGAGAAAAAGTCGTTGACAAAATCATGCCAATGTATGAGAATTCTGGAAGTTTCTGCTAATTATAACAAAATTACTTCAAAACTTATGAAAAATAAAATTGCACTGATCGGATTTTCACTGGCGCTCTTGATCAACGTTGGCTGCTCGAGCACGAAGAGCACCCAGAAGAATACCTCGGCTCCGACTGGCGATGGCAAGACGACGGTCAACAGTACGACCAATAATGCAATCAGCGACAATAACGCTGCGCTGCCACCCGTGGCAGAAGCTCCCCGGGGCAAGCCTTGGGGCGGCAATATCGGCCTCTACGGTTACTAAGATCCGCGTTGCGGATTTAGCAGGATGGCCGGCGGTTTGATGTCGGCAACAGATTTAGATTCAGCCCCGTGTCCGGATGATTCCGGCGCGGGGCTGAATCGTTTTGTTTTTTCAGCGATAATTTGTATATTCACGGTTGCGATCTGTAATAATGGCAGGGTAATTGCTTACTATTAAGTCGGGCTAATACTTGCCTGGTTTATAATTTCGTCGCGACTGCATGGAAAACTCTAGAGATAATGGCGCTGCGGCCGGTTTGCGGGAAATCCCCCGCGAGGCTGCGTGGCGCACAGACACGATATCCGCAATGCCGGTGCTGCATTCGCACATGAGTGATGCGGAGTGGCGGCGCGTGGTCGTGGACTGGAATGATACGGGCGTGGATTATCCTGCGGATGTATGCCTTCATGAAACGATCGAGGCCCAGGTGAGGCGGACGCCGGATGCGGTGGCGGTGATTTTTGAAGGGGCGCAATTGACTTACCGGGAGCTGAACGAGCGGGCGAACGGGCTGGCGCGTGTGCTGCGCGACCATGGTGTGGGGCCGGAAACGCTGGTGGCGATCTGCCTGGAGCGATCGCTGGAGATGGTGGCGGGGCTGCTGGGAATCCTGAAAGCGGGAGGGGCCTATGTGCCGCTGGATCCGAATTACCCGCAGGACCGGCTGGGGTTCATGCTGGCGGATGCGAAGGCGCCGGTGGTTTTGACGCAGCGGCATTTGAGCGGGCGGTTGGATTTTCAAAAAACGGCAGAGGTGATCTGCCTGGAGGATGTGGTGGCTGCGGAAGCGGAGAATCCCGTGAGCGGTGTGGAGGCGGGGAATCTTGCGTATGTGATTTACACCTCGGGATCGACCGGGCAGCCGAAGGGGGCGATGAACACGCACCGGGGAATCTGCAACCGTCTGCTGTGGATGCAGGATGCGTATGGGCTGACGGCGGAGGACCGGGTGCTGCAGAAGACGCCATTTACTTTTGATGTGTCGGTGTGGGAATTTTTCTGGCCGCTGATGTGTGGCGCGCGCCTCGTGGTGGCGCGGCCGGGCGGACATATGGATAGCGATTATCTCACGCGCACGATTCGCGCGCAGGGGATCACGACGGTGCATTTTGTGCCGCCGATGCTGAGTGTATTCCTGACCGAGAAGAGCGCGGGGGAGTGTGTTTCGCTGAAGCGGGTGATTTGCAGCGGCGAGGCGTTGCCTGCGGAGGTGCAGCGGCGATTTTTTGAAGTGTTTTCCAGGACGGAGTTGCACAATCTCTACGGGCCTACGGAGGCTGCGGTGGATGTGACGGCGTGGGAATGCAGGCGTGGCGATGCGGGCACGGTGGTGCCGATCG
>JBAVPB010000153.1:0-8691 GCA_049692655.1 Chthoniobacteraceae bacterium
CTGGGAGGCGATTGCCTGGGCCATGAGGCAGGCCGGGCAGAGCTGGTGCTGGCTGTTGGCCGGCACGGGTTTTCCGCATTCGGGGCAGGAGTTGGTTGGGTTCATTTCAATCCGCTCTTACGCGTCCGCGGCAATGCGTTACAAAGATTCATTCGGATAGTGCGGCGAAGAGCGACCGCATCTCATCTTCGACCAGCTTGTCATCGGCAAGCGTGCGGCCGATTTCATCGCGCAGTCGCTGGCGGTAACGTTTCCGCAGGCGATGCACGGCTACACGCGCGGCTCCCTCGGTCGTGCCGCAGCCGGCGGCGATGTCCACATAGGAAAGGCGGGTGCTGCTTGTGGTGAGGAACGGTTTCCACTTTGCAAAATCGAGATCTTTTTCCTCGCGCGCCAGGTCATCCAGCACCTTGTCGAGCATCGCCACCGCCCAATCACGGTCATAGAGTTTGTCTGGGCTGCGGGCGTCTTCGGGTTCGAGTCCAAGACCCGTTTCAGCATCCTTCCAATCAATCGACAGATGCGTGGCGAATCCACCCCGTTTCAACCGATGGTCCCTCTGCCATTCATTTGCCATGTAGTGCTTCAGGCTTCCCAGCAGGAAGGCCCGAAAGCGCCCCAGATCGCGGTTTGCGAGGCGGATGCCGTTTTTTTCGAGAAGATGCGCAAAGAATCCCTGCACCAGGTCTTCCGCATCGTGAGCTGTGCGCCCGAGGCGTCGCACATAACGGTAAAGTGGCTGCCAGTAGGTTCCGAATAACGCGCCCAGGGCCTCGACCGCGCCGGTTTCCCCGACACGCGCGGCGTCGCACACCAGCGTCCAGCGTGTGGTGAGAAAAAGCGGCTGCACATGGGAGGGATGCGGTATTGCGGATTCGGGCATAACAGCGGTGTCACTGCCAGATTACGCAAAGGCGCGCGATTGTTACAGCCTCATTGGCGGTGCAATTTCAAACCGCCCGCAGCAGGGCGTGAAATATAAAGCTGGCAGCCTCGATCAAACAAATCCGGCTCTTCCGCGACAATCTTCGCATCGGGTTCGGAACGGAGCCGGACCAGCACTTGCTCGAATCGTCCGCGCACACGGCTGGCAGAAATCGAGTTGGCAAATTCCAGCAACACCCATGAGGTGGTAACGAGCGGTACGCTTAAAGTGGAATTCAATTCCACGGCGGCACCGTGATATTGATCGCGTGTGTTAATGAGCGCGAGAAAGAAGCTCGTGTCCGCAAAGACAGGTTTCACTGCCGTTTCGGCGTTCCGTAAAGGTAATGGTCGTGGTTGATGGAAAGGTCGGTGGGCAGATCTTCAGCGGTTCCCGCAATCTCTGCCAGTGCGGTACCCCATCCAGTTTTTGGCGCATGTGAGCCAGTGGCCTCCAATTCAGCGAGCTTCTGCCTCACAAGCTTTAACTCATCCGGCTTGAGTTTTGTAAGCTCGTCAATGATCTCCTGCGTGCTCATGCGTGAAAAGATGCCGCTTTTTCTCAAGCCGGTCAAATTGATTGTATCAATATGGCGAACGGGTAGGTTTTCGGACGGGAAAATCCACCCTTGTCAGCAACCCTTATAGAATCGTGATTTCGGGTTTTGATGTTATTTTCCACCACCTGCACTGATGCGCTTGACGAAATAATGCATTTGCATTACTGTGTTCATATGGTCACCGTTATCGACGCTAAATCGACTTTGACAGCCCGCAATCAAACCACAGTGCCTCCTGTCGTACGGCAAGCTCTCAATCTCAAGCCGCAGGACAGGGTTTTGTATTCGATTCAACCTGATGGCACCGTTATTCTGGGGCGTGCCGATTCAGGGGATGATATAGATCCGGTCGTGGATTCGTTTCTTGAGTTTCTGGCAAAGGATATGATCGCCAATCCTCGCAAACTTAAAGCCGTCAACACGGGGCTGGTGAAACGAATTCGCTCGCTGACCAAGGGGGTCAAAGTAGATCTGAACGCTCCGCTCGTGGAGAATGAATGAAGCAACCACCCCTCCCACCACCGCTCGTGGTGAACGGATGGTCCATTTTTGCCCATCCGTTGTTTCTGGACCAGGTTGAGAAACTGACGCTCGAAGTCGAACGCCTTCGAGCGAAAGATGAAAAAGGATATACAGGGAAAAGGGCCACCAAGCTGCTTGCTGCCATCTCCAAGCTCGCTTTTGAGGTTATACCGGGTAATCCAACGAATCCCGACTACAGGCAGGGATCGACACTCGGTGGAAGCAGGAAGCACTGGTTTCGTGCCAAATTTTTCCAGCAGTACCGTCTCTTCTTTCGCTATCACGAACAGAGCCGGATCATTGTTTACGCCTGGGTGAACGACGATGACACCAAGCGCGCCTACGAAAGCAGCGACGACGCCTACCGGACCTTTCGCCGGATGCTAGAAAGTGGTCATCCACCCGATGACTGGGAGGCGCTGCTTCGAGAGTCAAAAGCGGCCAGTGTACGGCTAAGCCGCCACTCCACGCGGGCGAAGTCATCCTGACGCTTCACCAACTCCCAAGAAACGCGTCCAATATCATCTCCTACTGGCAGGCTTCGCACGTTCCGCCGTTGCGCATGGCTTCCAGCGAGCAGGCGGCTTTTTCGACTTCGGTGAATTCCACTTTCTCGGCGGCGGGACGGCGGTCGCGGTTTGCGTTGTCGATGGCGCTCTTATTGATGGTGCGCAAGTAGTAGGTGGTCTTGAGGCCGCGTTCCCATGCCTCGCGATACATGAAGCTGGCGGCGCGGGCGTCGGCCTGCGCGAGCCAGAGATTCGTGCTCTGGGCCTGGTCGATCCATTTCTGGCGGGCGGCGGCGCACTGGAGGATCCATGTGGGCTCGATCTCGAAGGCGGTCTTGTAGAGCCGCTTCATTTCAGCGGGAATGCGGTCGATGAGCTGCACGCTGCCGTCGAAATACTTCAAGTCGGCAAGCATTTCCTCGTCCCAGAGGCCGACGGATTGCAGGTCGCGCAGGAGATGGTCGTTTGTGCGGATGAATTCGCCGCTCAGGTTCGACTTGGTGTGGATGTGCTTGTAGGTCGGCTCGATGCACGGGGTGCAGCCGAGGATGTTGGAGATGGTCGCGGTCGGGGCGATGGCCATGCAATTTGAGTTACGCATGCCGCTCTTTGCGATGCGGTCGCGCAATTCGTTCCAGGGCATGCGGGAGTTGCGATCGACGAGGATCGGCACTCCACGTTCCTGTTCGAGCAAGTTGAGTGTGTCGAGCGGCATGAGGCCGCGCTGCCATTTCGATCCTTCGTAGGTCTTGTAAGCGCCCCGTTCGGCGGCGAGATCGCAACTGGCGCTGTAGGCGTAGTAGGCGATGGCTTCGAGGGCCTCGTCGTTGAACGCCACGGCTTCCGCGGAATCAAACGGCACGCGCTTGTCGTAGAGCGCATCCTGCAAGCCCATGACGCCGAGCCCGACGGGACGGTGCTTCTGGTTGGAGTTCGCGGCGGCATCGACGGGGTAGAAGTTGATGTCGATCACGTTGTCGAGCATGCGCATGAGCACGGTGACGGTGCCGCGGAGCTTGTCGTGATCGAGCGATCCGTCCTCGCGCAGATGCGCGGAGAGGTTCACGGAGGCGAGGTTGCACACGGCCACTTCGTCGCGGCTGGTGTTCAACTCGATCTCGGTGCAGAGGTTCGAATTGTGGATGACGCCCACATGGTCCTGCGGATTGCGGACATTTGCGGGATCCTTCCATGTGATCCATGGGTGGCCGGTCTCAAAGAGCATCTCGAGCATCTTTTTCCAGAGCGCGAGCACGCGAACCTTGCGGCCCCAGAGTTTGCCCTCGGAAACCTGCTGCTCGTAATACTCGTAGCGCTTTTCAAACGCGCTGCCGTAAATTTCCGGCAGGTCGGGCGTATCGTTGGTGCGGAAAAGGGTCCAGGTCGCGTCCTTGGGCAGCACGCCCTCGGAGATCAATTTCAGCCGCTTCATGAACAGGTCGGGAATCCAGTGCGCCGTGTTCATGTTGTGCGTGCGGCGACGGTCATCGCCCGTCTCCTTGCGCAGGTCGAGGAAATCCTCGATGTCGGCATGCCAGAGTTCCAGGTAGCTGCAAAGCGCGCCGGGGCGTTTGCCGCCCTGGTTCACGGCGATGGCGATGTCGTTGCTGACTTTCAAAAACGGGATCACGCCCGAGCTTTCACCGTTCGTGCCGTGGATGTGCGCACCCGCGCCGCGGATGGAAGTCCACGAGCAGCCGAGACCGCCTGCCCATTTTGAGAGGTGGGAAAACCGGCGCCATGTCTCGGTGATGTCCTCGATGCTGTCGCCGCAGGTGAGCAGGTAGCAGCTTGAGAGTTGCGGGCATTGTGTGCCGGAGTTGAACAGCGTGGGAGTGGAGGAGCAGCCACGGCGCATTTTATAGATGCCGTAGAATTCGATGGAGCGTGTTTCGCGCTCGCTTTCAAGCAGCGAAAGCCCCATGGCGACGCGCATCCAGAAGATCTGCGGGGCCTCAAGCCGGCGCTTGCGTCCGGTGACATTGTCATGCGTGTGGATGAGATAGCGGTCGTAAAGGGTCTGGACGCCGATGAAGTCGAATTGCAGATCCGCGAAGGGATCGAGGGCATCGGAGATTTTTTTCAGGTCAAACTCGGCGAGGCGCGCATCGAGCCGGCGCAATTCAATGCCCAGTGGAATGAATGCGAGGAATGCCTTGCGATGGGCTTCCTTCAAGGCCTGGGGACCATCGGAAACCTTCCACGGGAGCGTCTCCTCGTAGATGTAGCTGAGAAGGATGCGTGCCGCCAGAAAACGCCCGGTGGCATCGAGATCGAGGAGCGATTTCGCATTCAACACGATGGTGTCGCGGCGCTCCTCAGGGGTGAGATTGATCGATGTGCTGCGGAGAAGGCGCGCGAGCAGATCGTCGTCGCCGAGGCCGGGCTTGAGGCCGATCTTTGCAAATGAAATACGGGCGCGGATGTCGGAGAGCTGCTCCCGCGTGGCGAGTTCGAGCTGCACGCCGGTTTCCTCTTCCGGCACGGTGCCCATTTCACGTTCCGCGGCGCGGCGTGCGCGGTATTTGCCATAGGTCAGCGCGATTTTGGCGTAGCCGAGGTCGATGAGCGTCTCCTCCACCATGTCCTGCAATTGCTCGATATGGACGAATACAGGGCGTTCGCGGCGGAGGCGGAATTCCACCTCGGCCTGCACCTGGCGGCCGATGGATTCATCCTGTCCCTCGGCAAAGCATGCGGCGGAGACTGCGCGGGTGATTTTATGACCGATCCACGGCACTACACGGGGCTTGCCTGAGGTGTCGCCGGCTACATCGCGGCGGATGACTTGCGGAAGATCGCCGATGGCTTCGGTGAGCTCATTGCTGAGCGTGAATCCCTGGGTGCTGATGGTATTCATAGGAGTTCGGTGGTGCGGGTTCTGAGATTTGTTTGCTTCGTGGTGGGATGTGTTTTTTTCGAGCGGCTGCCTCGTCCGCAAGTCTGCTTTTCTGCGAGGCCGCCGGAATGGCACCAGCCATGCGACGTCCCCATCACCGTCGGTAGGAGTGATGTGAAAAGAACTGGAAACAGCGTCCTTTTTTTAAGGCAAATAATCAAGTTAAATTCTCCAAATTCACGCAGAATGAATACAATATGTTGTATGCAGATTTCCGGAAGATACACCCTGTTGTGTTTTCGTCTGTGTAAATCGCAAAGCATATCTTCGGAAATGTTTACAGTTTTTGTCCCTAAATCCGCGGGACGGTGATGCCGCGCTGGGCCTGGTACTTGCCGCCGCGGTCGGCGTAGCTGACCTCACACGGCTCGACGGCGGCGAGAAAAAGCACCTGTGCGAGACCCTCGCCGGCATGGATGCGGGCGGGAAGCGGCGTGGTGTTTGAAATTTCCAGGGTGACGTGGCCTTCCCACTCCGGCTCGAAGGGGGTGACATTCACGATGATGCCGCAACGGGCGTAGGTGCTTTTACCGATGCAGAGGGTGAGCACATCGCGCGGGATGCGGAAATACTCCACGCTGCGGGCGAGTGCGAAAGAATTGGGCGGCACGAGGCAGGAGTCGCCCTTCATATCAACAAACGAGCGCTCATCGAACACCTTGGGATCCACGACGGCATTATAGACATTCGTGAAGACCTTGAATTCATCGGCCACGCGGAGATCGTAGCCGTAGCTCGACAGGCCGTAGCTGATGACGGGCTTGTCGCCCGCATTGCGCACCAGTTTATCCTCGAAAGGCTCGATCATCCCATGCTCGCGGGCCATGCGCCGGATCCATTTGTCTGAATGAATGCCCACGGTTTAAACGAGATCCTCTTCGCTGGAGTTTTTCATGCTGCCGCCGGTTTGGTACTCGGTGACGCGGGTTTCGAAGAAATTCTTTTCCTTGCGCAGGAAGATGACTTCGTCGAGCCAGGCGAAGGGGTTTGTCTTCACGCCGGAAAGCGCGGGCAGGCCGAGGCTGGTGAGACGGCGGTCGGCGTTGAAATCGACGTAGTTCAGGAAATCCTGCTGGGTCATTCCCACGCAATCCTCCGGCAGACAGTCGCGGACGAATTCTTTTTCCAATTCCACGCCTTCGCGCATGAACTCGATCAGGTCGTCGCGGAATTCCGGGGTCCAGATGTCGGGATTTTCGGAGAAAAGCTCCAAGAGGATGTAGCGGCCGAGGGCGATGTGGTTGGACTCGTCGCGCAGGGTGTACTGGAACATCTGGCCGATGCCGGTCATCTTGTTCTGCCGGTGCAGGGAGAGGATCATGGCGAAAAGCGCGTAGAATTGCGTGCCTTCCATGACCTGCGTGATGCCGAAGAGGGCCTTGGCGAATTTTTGCTTGTTGACCGTCTGGGTGAGGTCGATGCCCATCTTCAACTCGGGCATGTGGCGCGTGATGAAGGCGTTTTTGCGGCGGATGCTCGGGATGTCCTGGAATTTTGCGGTGACCTCGTCGAGATCGATATTGAGGCTGCCGATGATGTGAAGGAGCGAGTCCATGTGGATCGATTCCTCGGCGATCTGGCGCAGGGAGGCGTGCTTGAGCTCGGCGGCGGTGAGGTTGTCCTCGATCACGTGCAATACGGAATCGCCCACGATGCCCTCGGCTGCCGAGAAATAGCCGACACCCATCTCGATGATCCAGCGTTCCTTTGCGGAAAGCGTGTCGCTATTCCACTGCGAGCAGTCCTTGGTCATGTCGATGACGTCCGGCTCCCAGTGGTTTGCCTTCATCTGCTTGTAGATGCGGTATGCCTCGTGGTACTTGAGCGGCAGGACGTTCAGCTCCGCGCTGCGGTGTCCGTTGATCACGCTCTTGGCGGCGAGGCGGGCGCGGGCCTTGGTTTTGTCGAGACGGAAGGTTTTGTTGCCGAGCTTGTGGACGATGGTGTCGCCTTCTTCGCTGGTGGAAAACTCCAGGGCGGCGTGCGCCGCGGCGGTTTCCGCACTGGTATCAAGGGTGTCTGGAGTCATGGCTTTAAATTTCGGGTTCCGGTTGGGTTTTTCCTACGGGTAAGACAAACCGAACATTCCCCCAAGCGCAAGACCGGAACGCTAAACCAGGCAAAAAAACCAGCCGCCCGAGCTTTCCCAGGAGGTGCAGCCGTTGAGGCCGCCGTCCTGCTGTTATTTGTCCTCTGGATTCAGGAATTTGAAGGCGAGGCCGGCTGCAAGGCCGCCTGCGAGATCTGCGACGATATGGATCCAGATCTGCGAGATGTTGATGAGCTTCATCAGGCCGGCGCCGACTGCGACGGCGGGATTGAAGGCGCCGCCGGAGATGCCGCCGACTGCGAATGCGCCGACGACCACGGTGAAGCCGATGGCCAGGCCGTAGAAGGAATTGCCGGCGTTGGCCTTGGCGGTGGCGGAATTTACGACGACGTAGGCGAGGGCGAAGGTGAAGAGGAACTCAGCGACGAAAACCGGGGCGATGTTTGTGAAGACCATGGGTGTGCCGCTTTTTCCCACGAGGAAGACGGCTGTGCTGGCTGCGGCTGCGGCTGCGAGGAGTTGTGCGATCCAGTAAGGGATGACGTCCTTTGCTTCCATGCGGCCGCGGGTGAAGACGGCGAGGGTGACGGCGGGGTTAAAATGGCCGCCGGAGATGTGGCCGCCTGCGTAAACCATGATCATGAGGGCGGCGCCGATGGCGAGGGGGGCGATGACGCCAGGTGTGCCGGGGATGCAAGTGGTGCCGACGGTGAGGACGAGGAAGAAGGTGCCAATGAATTCAGCGATGTATTTACGCATAGGATTTGGTGGGTTGGGAGATGATTTGTTTAACGGAGTAAAGCGCAACCCGTCTGCGAAAGACAAGCAGGGATTTCGCGATTTGGATGGCGGAGTTGCGATCCGGAATGGGCGGGGAGTTTGAAGAAGCTTGAAGAAGGGCCGGGATTGAAGCAATCATCGGTGACATGAAAAAAGTCCTCATATGCGGGATCACCGGGCAGGATGGCGCCTACCTCGCCAAGCTGCTGCTTTCCAAAGGCTACGTGGTGTGCGGGACGTCGCGGGATGCGCAGATGTCCACGATGAAGAATCTGAAGCGGCTGGGAATTCGCGATGCGGTGAAGATGGAGTCGATGGCGCTGAATGATTTCCGGAGTGTGGTGCAGGTGATCACGCGGTTCGAGCCGGATGAGATCTACAACCTGGCGGGGCAGACTTCGGTGGGGTTGTCGTTCGAGCAGCCGATGGAGTCGTTTTTGAGTTTCA
>JBAVPB010000154.1:0-11908 GCA_049692655.1 Chthoniobacteraceae bacterium
GCGCCCACGAACAAAAGCAGCGTGGGGCATTCCCATGTGATGCCCCCCGCGGAGCGCAATGAGGCTTCCGCGTTCGCGGTGTTGAGCCGGCTTCTGCAAAAGGCCGCCATGCGGTTGCGCAAGATGCGTTATTGCGCGGGAGGCATGCAGCTTTTTGTCAAACATACGCGCGATTCCCAATGGGGCGAGGAATGCACATTCCTGGAAACCCAGGACACCATCGAGTTACTGCGGGTTCTCCGGATGCTGTGGAAACGCCGCTCCCCGGGCAGTCCGCCACCGCTGGCGGTGGGAGTCACCCTGTGCCGCCTGGTCGAAGAGGAAAACCTTACGGCATCGCTCTTTGAGAAAGACTCCTCGCGGCGCGACCTGAATGCAAGGATCGACAAGATCAACAACAGCTTTGGCAAAAACACGATTTATTTTGCAGGGGCGCACGATGCCCGGGAATCAGCGCCCATGCGCATCGCTTTCAATTATGTGCCCGATGTCGAAACCGATGGAGATTGATGGGCTGATAAAAGGGGATAGAACGATCGTCACGAATGGCGCTAAGATAAGACAGGTTTAGGATTACGCCCGGCCATGTGATGGCGTATTCCAGCGGCCCTTCGGGGCGCGGTCGTTTTATATTCAAGTCACCGGTGGTTTGCACCACCGGCTAATCTCCGGCAACCCTCCGGGTTGACCCAGAAAATATTCCCGGTAAACCGCCTTCGCACCATTCACGGGCATCACCCTTTTGCGGCGAGGCGTTCTTTTTCCTGTTCCTGCAGTTTTTGCTGCCTGGCGATGCGTTCAGGGATGATTTTCCTGCGGGGGGCCGTGGGCTGGAAATCGTAATGTTCGACGCCGAGGGCATGCAGCACCGATTTTTCGACCGGGGAATAGGCCGAGCCATTTGCGCGGCGGTCGAAACACATCGGCTCATGGAAGAACAGGCAGGGATTGATCATCAGGCGCGCTTCCGGGCGGTGGTTGAAGCTGGAGGCATGGAGCAAATAGGGGTGCAGAAGAAAGACGTCGCCGGCATTGCCAGTGGTTTCACGAAAATCGGTGCATTGGTGAATCATATCCTTCCAGGGAAATTTATTCGGCTCCACTCCTTCGGGATGCGCGGCGAGGTGCCGGGCGATTGGCGCGACCGAGTCGCATGCGATGAAAGTGCCGCCCCCGCGCGGATGGATGTCTGAAAAAAGCACTACCACGAGCAGGGCCTGTTCGGGGCTGTCGAGGAAGTGAAGGAAAAAATCGCCGTCCTTGTGCCATCCCGGCGCTTCCGCCGAGGGGGCGGTCCATTCCTTGTCACGTCCCCAACCGTAATTTGCGATGAAGCCGTTGCCCCATTGCACATCGGAGAGGATGCGGTCCTCACCCCCGCACAATTCGCACATCGCGGCAAACGCCCTGGGGGCGAAATCGCGAACGGCCACCGATTCGGCGTTGGGCATGTGGATTTTGTCATTTGGCCAGGTGGCCCGGTCAACCGGTGAGATGCCATTGCGGGCCCAGCTTTCCTCCACCCAGCGGTGGGCGACGCTCCCCGGGGCGGTATCGAAGCAGTTGGGCAATTGCACGAAACCGTGGGCGATAAAATGCTCCACATCGGCGGGGCTGAGGGCGGAAGGCTTCATTGTGGTGGTGTGCTGTATTTTGTTTCCTTCACCTGCTTGCGGATCGCGTCGAAGAGTTTTCCGATGCCGATCTGGTTTGCCTTGCCGGCAAGCCATGCGGGGAGTGTCCCGCCGCTGTCGGTATAGACGCGGTAGGTGGCGAGCGTGGCATTGCCCGACGCCGGTTCGATGAGCCAGCTTCCCTCATTGACCTTTACCCGCAGGATGTCGGTGCGTTCGGCAGGACCCTGGTCATTGGCCAGATCCCAGCGGCATACGTATGCCGGGCCGGCAGGCGTCGATTTTGTTTCGTGGCGCACGCGGATGCTGTAGTCGCGATCCGTGCAGAATGGGGGCGATACGCGCTGGTAGCTGATGAGGCAATCGGAGTCATGTTTGATCATCCGGCACTCGGCGATGTAAGGCATGAACTTAGGATAAGCATCGGTATCGTCGATCACGGCGAGGACCGAGCGCGGCGGGGCGTCGATACGGCCCACGGCCTTGAACTCCTTGATGGGGGAGCCGGTGCGGGTGTGCCCGTAAATGGTGAGGGCGCCTGTCTGGGAGATGAGCTTCCAATCTTCAGCAGGAGGTTCCGCCGCGTGGGAGAGGGCGGCGAAACCGGTGAAAAAAAGAAGGGCAACACGCGCACCCACGGGTGAAGCGCGACGGAGGAAGGAAATTAAATACACTGCGCTGACTCTTTCTCGTATGGATCCGCGGATTTGTTTCCAGCGGAATGACAGGACTACATCAATTTCGCGCCCATTTCCGCAAGGGGACTACGCTCGCCCTTATTCAAGGAGACATGGGCCGCGATGCCCTGGCCCTTGAGGCGGTTGCGCGTATAGACCAGCCCGTTGCTGCGGCTGTCCACATACGGGTTGTCGATCTGGCCGGGATCGCCCACCATCACCAGCTTCGAGCCCTTGGACATACGCGTTACGATCGTCTTTGCCTCGAGCGGGGTGAGCTGTTGCGATTCGTCCAACACAAAGAATCGGCGCGGAATGGAGCGGCCGCGGATGTAGCAGAGCGCCTCGATTTCCACGAGGCCCTGTTCCATGAGAATTTCGTACGGTTTGCGCACGGCGGTCATGTTGTTGTTATGCGATTGCGGAACTGCCTCGCCGGGATGCTTTTTGCCCCGTTTTTTATTTTGCTGGGGATGCGGATGATTATTCACGTTGGGCATCGGCATGAGCACTTCAAACGCATCATAAATCGGCTGGAGCCATGGGCGCATTTTTTCCTCGAGGCTTCCGGGGAGGAACCCGAGCGTGTCTCCCATGGCGACCACGGGGCGGCTCACTGTGAGTCCGTTGAAGCTCTTTGCGAAAACGGAGTGAAGGCCCGCGGCCACCGCCAGCAGGGTCTTGCCCGTGCCTGCCTGTCCGTAACATGTCACCAAAGAGATGTTGGGATCGAGCAGCGCATCGATCAGGCATTGCTGGCCGAGATTCGCGGGGTGAAGATCGATGCCGCGCGGGATATGGAGTGTTTCGGGAACCTGGAGGCGCTTGAATTTTTGTCCGCTAAAGAAACGGGCGGGCATCGTCTTGCGATCACCGGCGCGGAGGAGCACATATTCGTTCAAGGTGAGACCGGCTGTCCGATCCTCATCGAGCGTGAGCTCACCCGAGCTGGCGAAACGCTGAAGCTCATGGGGATGGATGTCAATGCAGCGCAGGTCGTAGCTTTCCACGTCCTTCGCCTCGACCTTGTCGTTGAGGTAATCCTCGCATTGCAGGCCCACAGCCATGCCCTTGAGCTGCATGTTGAGATCCTTGGTGACCAGCACTGTCGGGGCCGCATTATTTTCCTGGATCAAAAGCACAGTCGCCAGGATGCGATGGTCCACGCGGGCAATATCCGGGAAGAGGTGATGGAAACGTGTCACATCCGCGGAGGATTTGCGCGTCACCGTGGGATCATTCACCGCGATGCGCACCGTGCCGCCACCATTGGTGGGAGCGCCATCGGTGACCGAGACGCCCGGCTGGGAAAAGATGCGGCTGAGTTCGCGATGCGCGGCGCGGGCATTGGCCCCGCGCTCGGATTGTTCGTTTTTAAATTTGTCGAGTTCGCTCAGCACGTCCACGGGAATCCAGATGTGGTTCTCCGCGAAGCGCTGGAGACATGTGGGATCGTGGAGGAGGACGTTGGTATCGAGGACGTAATTTTTTCCGATTTCGGAATTTTTACGCGATTGTCGCTGTTTTTTCGTAGTTCGCCGCGGCGGGGTTTCAGTTTCGCCGAAGAGGCTCTGCTGAGGTGATTGTTCCAGGGTTTGAGGGATGTGCTGGTGCGAATCGAGTTGGTTCATGAGTAGTAAAGACGGTAAAGCGGGAAACCGAATGACCGGTGAGAAAAACTAACGAAGCCGGAATGGTAAAAATGAGAGATCACCGAGAATAGATGACTGCCACGACTTCAAGTAATATCACAGGAATTTAAAAAAACAATCCGCATCTGCGATTTCTTTGTAAAATTTTTGTAATAAACCGATGGGCGTAGCGATGCGGTTATTTCACCACCAAGACACCAAGGGGGAGGGGAGAGGAGGGGAGGGTTTCGCGCGGAGGCGCGGAGGTGCGGAGAGGATTTAACAGGGGGAACGGAGGGAGTAGAGGAAGGGGAAGGTTCCCGCGGAGGCGCAGAGTGGGGAGGGGGATGTGACGAATGACGAAAGGCGAAAGGTTGAATATGAAAGGAAAAGATAACGGCTGAGGTGCAGCGATTTTATCAAGTTGGGATTGCCTGGGAGCCTTGGGCGGCTCCGAGGGGGGCTGTCCAGTCGCAGGCGTGGAGGAATACGCCGGGGCGGCATTTTACCTGGCCGGGGATCGTCCTTGCGCGCCATTTTCCGGAGGTGAGGACTTCTGCTTTTCCTGCTTCCAAGACGCGGAAACGCTGGTGGCGGACTCCTTCAATTTCGAGTTCCTCATTGATATCGTTCAAGGAGCCGGGTTCCACGCCGAGCCATGACCAGAGCGGGCGGCCGGTGCGGGGCAACCATCTGCCGTGGCGGTCCAGCAAGGCGGTGTCGGGGCCGAAGTGGAGCTGGCGGCCCGGCTGCCCGCCGTGCCAGCGGATGACTGCCTGCTGGGCGTCATGATCCAGAAGTGGCGACAGGGGTATTACGAGCATCTGCGCGGGCGGAAGGCCCGACGCTACTTCCGCGTCGGTGACAAAGCGGATCTGATATCCGAGCTCGTCGAGCCAGCGATGGGCTCCGCGGATTACCAGTGAGGCGCGATCCGCGGAATCATGAAATTGGGTGAAAGCGCCCGGCGGCTCGTGGTATTGCAGATAGCGCAGCGAGTTCTGGCTGTAGTGCAGCAATGCCACGGGGCGGTCCTGATAAGCACGGATGTCGCCGGAAAAAATGTTGCTGTCCGCGGCGATGCGGCGGACTTCTTCGGTGCGTGAGGTGTCTTCGCCCTCGAAGTCTTGCAGGCCGTTCATTCCGATTTCCTTTCCGCCGGAAGTCGGACGCCACATGAAGAGCCAGGTCTGCGAGGCGCCGCGTTCGGCATAAATCCGCAATGATTCGCGGAGGAAGTCGGGCTCCCAATTCTCGCCGGCGAACGTGCATTTCCACGCGCGCAAATGCGGACCGGCCTGCGTCTCGGCGATGAGGAATTCGGCGCCGGGCGCGACGCTTTCGGTCACGCTGCGCATCATGTCGCAACTGTAACGCAGGGCCCTGCGGTCGTTGTCGCGATTTCCCGTGGCGGTATAAAGATCGGTGCCGACCCAGTCGAGCCCGCGGGCCTGCGCCCAGTAATCCTGTCCGATCTGGAGGGAAACCGAAACACCGGTTTCAGGGATGTTCACCCCGATCCGCTGTGATCTGGTTTCCTCGCGGAGGATGGCCGCCTGTTTTTCAACGAACCGCCCCATGTTTGCCTCGCGCCATTCCAGGAAGTCGAGGTACGCGCCGGGATTTGACTTGGGGTGATGCGTGCGCCAGACCTGCTCCCAGCGGTTGTAGCGCTGCGACCAGAATGCGCCGTACCACGCGTCGTTCAATGCATCGAGGGTTCCGTAGCGTGCGCGGAGCCATTCCTGCGCGTCGCGCAAGGCGTGGGGATTGAAGTCGTAGAAAGCGGCGGGATCCTCGGCGTAGTTGGGTTCATTATCGATCTGCCAGCCCCACACGGCGGGGTGGGCGCCGTAACGCTGGGCCAGCGCGCGGATGGTGCGCGCGGCTTCCTCCCAGGCCTGGGGGTGATTCCAGCACGTCATGTGACGATGGGCCCAGCAGACCTGACCCTGGTCGTTCATGAGCCGGGCGTCGGGATATCTTTCGAAAAACCAGGGAGGCGGTGTGGCGGTGGGGGTGCCGATGCAGACAGCGATCTTTTTTTCCAGGGCCAGTTCGAGAAACCGGTCGAGGCCGTCCCATGTCCATTTATCGGGTTCGGGCTGGTACCAGCACCAGCCGAATTCGAGGATGCGGACGGAGTCGATGCCGGCTGCCTTCATGCGGTCGAGATCGCGGGACCAATCGGCGGCGGGGAAGTAATCAGGGTAGTAAGCGGTGCCGAGTTTCATTGGGGATGGGAAGTTTTAAGCTTTAAGGGTTAAGTTTTAAGGGGGATGCAAGCTCGTGTCCGCGCCGAGGAAGAAAAGGTTGAATCGTCCGCAGATTGCGCAGATTGACGCAGATTTTAACCGGAGGATTTGAACAGGAGGAAACAGAGAGAACGGAGATAGGAAAAAGGTTCAGGATTCGGGTTTCAGGGTTCAGATGTTTTGACCAGAGGTTCGTCCACAGATTGACACAGATTTTCACAGATTAAAGAAAGAGAAGCCTTGGGAAAATCTGGCATTAATCTTTGATGGCCGCTTTTTTCGCTTACTTTTTAGACGTCCTCTAAGGCAGTTGAGGGCGCTCCTTGTGCCATGGGGTGCTTTGTTCGTAGGCGTGGGCGATTTTCAGGAGGTTTGCCTCGTCGAAGGGTTTGCCGAGGAGTTGCAGACCGATGGGCAGTTTGCGGCCGTCGATGTTTGCGAAGCCGCACGGGATGCTGATGCCGCAGATGCCCGCGAGATTGGTGGCGATGGTGAATGTGTCCGCAAGATACATTTTCAACGGGTCGTCGCTGCGGTCGCCGATCTTGAATGCGGGCTCGGGCGTGGTCGGGCAGATGATGGCATCGACTTTCTCGAATGCGCGGGTGAAATCGTTGCGGATGAGGGTGCGGACTTTTTGCGCGGTGAGATAATAGGCGTCGTAATAGCCGCTGCTCAAAACATAGGTGCCGAGAATGATGCGGCGCTTCACCTCGGGGCCAAAGCCTTCCTCGCGTGTGCGTCCGTAGTGCGCCAGCAGCTTGTTGGTGTTGCTGTCTATATCATCGATGTTCGCGCGATGGCCGTAGCGCACGCCGTCGAACCGGGCGAGATTTGCGGAGGCCTCGGCGGTCGCGATGATGTAATAGACGCCCACGGCGTGTTCGGTATTTGGCAGGGAGATTTCCACGATCTCGGCCCCGAGCGATTCATATTGGCGGATCGCGGCGCGCACGGCCTGGTCCACCTGGGGATCGACGCCCTCGATGAAATATTCGCGGGGCATTCCGATTTTTACGCCTTTTAGATCCTGCCCGAGCTTTGCGGTGTAATCGGGAACAGGCTCGTCGAGGCTGGTGGAATCCTGCGGGTCGCGCCCGGAGATCACATTGAGCAGCAAGCCGGAGTCGCGGACTGTTTTTGTAAAAGGGCCGATCTGGTCGAGCGACGAGGCAAAGGCAACGAGGCCGAAGCGGGAGACGCGCCCGTAGGTAGGCTTCAATCCCACCACGCCGCACAATGCCGCAGGCTGGCGGATGGAGCCGCCGGTATCGGAGCCGAGCGCGGCAAACGCCTCCTCCGCCGCGACCACTGCCGCCGCGCCGCCGCTGGAGCCGCCGGGGATGCGCGTGGTGTCCCAGGGATTGCGCGTGGTGTGAAAGCCGGAGTTCTCTGTCGAGGAACCCATCGCAAATTCGTCCATGTTCGTCCGCCCGTAGGGGATAGCGCCGGCTGCGCGCAGTTTCTTGATCACAGTGGCATCGTAGGGGGCGCGGTAGCCCACGAGGATTTTCGAGGCGCAGGTGCAGGGTTCGCCGAGGACGTTGATCACATCCTTGATCGCCACGGGCACGCCACCGAGGGGAAGTGAGACATCGGCGTTTTTTGCGAGTTCCAGCGCCATTTCAAAATCGCGCGAGAGATAGCCCTGCACCACGGGGTCCACATCCGAGATGCGGCGTTCCAGCGCATTCAGGGCCTCGACCGGGGAGAGCACTTTCGAGCGGAGTTGGGATTGCAGTTCCGAGATGGAAAGAGAATGGAGCATGGGAGAAATCAAGATTTTGGTGAACTCGATTGTTTTGTGGGTGAAATGACGAATGACGAATGACGAATGACGAAAAAAGGCGGTCGAGCAATCATCGTGTCTTTCGAAAAATTATTGTCTGCGGTATTCATTATTCGAGGACTTTGGTCACTACGAAGAGGCCGTTTGCCTGGCGGGGGGCGTTTGCGAGGGCTTGCTCGGCGGTCAGCCAGTCGCGGGATTCATCCTTGCGGAAAACATTGTATAACGGGTTGGTGTGCGCGGTCGGTTCGACGCCGGTGGTATCCACCTCGCGCAGCTTTTCGACGTATTTCAACACTTGCGAAAGCTGGGACTGGAAGGTTTCGATTTCCTTCTCGCTCAAGGTCAGCCTCGCGAGCTGGGCTATGTAACGCACATCAAGGTCGGAATTCATGTTGGGTTATTTGAAATCAAACGGGGGAGAATGGGAAGAAATTTAGGTTTTGGCAGGGTTTTTGGGGAAAATTGAAAATTTACCGCAAAGGACGCGAAGGGCGCAAAGGGGGGAGAAGAGAAGGATGAAGGATGAAGGATGAAGTGGGATGTGTGTTTTGTTCGTGGCCACAATGACAAACGTGGTGTGGACGAAGGATTTGCAAGGACGCTGGCTGCGATCCCTTCAGGATCGATTCTTCATGCGGGATATTTCCGGGGGTGTCGCTCGTGCCTCGCTCGACCCCCGGCTGCTGTGGCTGCGATGGCGTTGCCATCGTGCCGTGCTCGCCCGCCACCAAACCGGCGCTTTCCACCACAACCACCGCCTCCTCGGAAGTCACGATCCAGCAGTCCGTGGCTACGTCTTTATTTAATTCGCCCTAGTGCATGAACTTTGCCCAGATCACGAAGACGACGACCAGGAAAAATGCGAACAAGGCGAAGGTCTTGAGCCTTACGGCCTGCTGCTCGGCGCGCAGGCTTTTGCGGCGCTTGCGGGGGATGGCGCCGACATTGGCATCGTAGCGTTTGTCGAAAAGCGAGCCGGGGGATTCCGCGCGGCGGGAAGGCTGCGAGGCGCGGATGACGAGATCCTGCTGCTGGCGTTTTTCCAGTTTCTCCCTGGCCTTGGGCGCGCCTTCGATGAGGCGTTCGAGATCCTCCCGCTGGCGGCGGAGTTTTTCCTCCTGCTCGGCGAGGGCTTTCTGCCTGTTGTCGATTGGTGAATCCTGAATGCGGCGCCTGGGACGACCCATAGGTAAAAATCTGCTAACGGAAAATCATGATGAGCACGATGATGGAAAGAAGGACCACCAACGGCAAAGTGAAAGCGAAACCGGTCTTTAACCAGTAAACGAAATCCCGGTCGCCCATGTCCACGTAGCCCCCGGCGTAGTCGCCATTCCCGCCGTGGGAGGGCTCGAGGACATCCTCGCTGGATTCCGCATTGATCTTCGAGCGGGACTGGGCGTACTCGGCGCGGGCGTCGTCGATGGCGCTGAGGGATTTGCTCAGCTCCTTGTTGATGTCGGAATTTTCCCAGTTCTTGGGGTTGATCCCCTCGATGACGCCGAGATGCTGGCTGAAGGATTCGTGCATGCCCCTGAGCTGCTCGACGCGTTTCTGGGCCTCGTAGGTTTCGCGCTCCAGCACCACGAGGGCGCGGGTGAATTTTTCGGCCATCTCGGACCTGCCCTGCTGGAGGAGTTCCTGGCGCTTGCTGAGTTCCTCGAGTTCGCGCTTTTGTTTTTCGATCTGTTCCTGCTGGCGCTTGAGCTGGACAAGCTGCTCCTGCGCCTTCTGCACCTGGGAATCAAGATGCTCGGTGGACATTTCTTCTTCTTCCTGGAGTTCCAGTAGTGCTTCTTTTTGTTTGCGTTCTGCCATGAGTTACCGTTTCGGTTTGCACGCAGTCTAACCAGTCGCGCCTAAAACTCCAGATTTTTTACACGCCGGATGGCGAGTATCATCGGAATAAAAAGAATGCATGCGCTGAGGAGCGCCGCGAGGGTGAGTGCGGCTTCGTCGGAGATGATGCTGTGCAATTCCACCACCTTGCGCATGCCCGGGAGGGCGACGAGCGCCACGAAGCATGAGATGTAGAGGAAACTGATCACGAGGCAGAGGGTGCCACCGAAGCCGGAGACGATTTTCGAGGGGTTGTCCTCCTTCATGTTTGGAAATATGGCGCCGAGACCGACGGAGAGGCCGGAGAGCGCGGCTCCCATGACGGCGATGGACGCGGCGAAAAAGACAATGCGCATCACTGGCAGGTGCAGCATGTTGCTGGAGATGACCATCAAGCTGACGGTGAGGGTCATTGAGACGATGCAACTCGACCAGAATTTCTGCATGAGCACGCGGCCGAGGCCCATGGGGGCGAGGCCGATGATCCAGAGCCTGCGGCCCTCGAGGCTGAACTGCGGAAAAACGAACCGCGTGGTGAGGGTGGAAAGCGTGAGAGCGGAGGCGGTGAGATTCAGGTAGCTGATGAGCGTCTCCCAGAACACGCTCTGGAAGTTGAACGAAATATTTCTGAGATTGAGGACGTAGATGCAGAGGAGGCCGAAGAAGATCATGAACTGCGTCCACTGGGCGGGATCGCGCCAGAAGAGGCGCATGTCCTTCAAGGTGAGCGCCCGGGCGGCCTGGGAAATGAACGGGATGTGGTTCATTACCTGGTCCACGAATGAGCGCTGGCGGAGGAGCTTTTTCATGGCGGCCTTGCGCTGGAAGCGTTCGGCGCGCGCGCTCATGGAGGCTGTGTAGCTGAGGTAGAAGTTGCGGCCCATTATCTCGAATCCGATGAGCATGCCCATCATCGCATTACTCAACAGCACGAGGAAGAAAAACGCGCCCTGGCGGAAGAGGCCTTCGCTCCATGCGATGACAGTCTGCGTGAGCCATGAGCTGGGGAGGAAGGGATTCAGGCTGATGCGGGTGTGCTTGAGAAGCTGGTCGAATATTTGTTCGTCGTGACGGGAGGCCGCCTGGGCATCGGTGACGGGTTTCACCTCCCAGAGGACGGCCACCACGATCGCGGCTGCGAGGAGGAAGAGGGCTTTTTTCACCCAGGGTTTCGCGAGGATCCGCACGAAGAAAAGGATGATCCATGAGCCCACGAGCGCGGGCATGATCACGAACGGCACCATGGCGAAGACAGTGCCGATGTAAAACAAGGGGCTGGCATGATGGAGGACGCCGTAGGCAGCCATCATCGGCGCGCTGAGGAACATTAATGCCCAGCTCGACACGCTCAATGCCTCGATGAATTTCCACTGGTAGATCACGCGATGGGGGATGGGGAGGGTGAGCAACCATGCGGTCTCGCGATTTTTGAAAAGAGTGGAGTAGCCGATGATGAGATTTGAGAAAACCAGCATCACGAAGAAGAAACCGAAGATCAGGAAGAGGATGCGCTCGGAGAGGAGTGCGCCGACCAGGGGGAAGCGCTGGATGTAATTGAACCCGAAATGGAACAGCCAGTAGCCGAAGCCGAGATAGCCGGTCACGAATGCGCCCAGGACGAAGAGCAGCAGGCTTGATTGCTGGCGGAGGCCGCGGAGTCTCGCGAGGAGGGTGCGCCAGTGCATCCAGAGCAGGAGGCGGAAGAAATGGGGGGTGACGAAGGTGCGCTCGCTTTGCTGGGAAACGGGGGAGTTCATGCGCGCGGTTTTAAAAAGTTACGAATGACGAAGCACGGATGAAGAATACACGAGGCGTGTCTGTTTGTCAGTTTCAGGATTTCGGATTCTTTGGCCGTTCGTCGTCTATCTGCCCGGGGCCATCTCGAAGAGCCAGCCTTTGAGGTATTCCGTCTCGGGGATGGTGGGGAGGACGGGGTGGTCGAATCCCTGCTGGAATGTGTGCAACTGGCGCACGGTTTTCTTGGCATCGACGAGGGCGTCGGTGATGGTTTCCTTGAACATGGCGGCGCTGACGTGGTGGGAGCAACAGAACGTCGCGAGGAGCCCGCTGGGAGCGAGGA
>JBAVPB010000155.1:0-19674 GCA_049692655.1 Chthoniobacteraceae bacterium
ACCCGGAACTTCGCCGGTGGTGAGAACACGGAGGGCGCAGGTAGCGGCTTCTCCTTCGGTATCGCCCACAGCAACGCCCAAGCCGAGGAAGGCGTCGCTGTTCCATCGCATCTTTGTAGGCGGCACCCCGACCCCAGCGCCGAAACCGACCCCGCTGGCTTCCGCGACCCCGAAAGCCGTGAGAGTGAAGAAGTATGCGCCGCCTTCGACGGAGACGCAGGAAGAGCAACCGACGCCTGAAAAGCCGAAGGCCAAGCAGCCGCTGCCCGCGTTGAAAGCCACTTACAAGCCGACGCCTGCGTCGATTTCCCAGGCCGAGGCAGCCACTCCAGCCCCGGTTCCTGTTCCTAAAAAGGGAAAAATAACGGTGCCAATTCCCGCGCCTGCCGAGACACCTGCAGCCGCTGACAATGGAGACAAGAACACCGGGATGACGGGTGATGTGCCTTTTGTCCCCAATGCGACGCCGGGTGCGGACAAGCCGGCCAAACCGGCGGTGTCCGAGGCGGAACAGGAGGATAATTTGAAGGCGAGGTATCATGAGATCAAGGCGGTGGCGCTGGATGACAAGGAGATCAAGGCGCTGAAAGAAAAGGCGGATGCTGCGAGCGATGCGGACCAGGCGGTGGCCTCGAAGGCTTATTACAAGGCTCTGTTTAAGAAGATGCGCACGCTGGATCCGACGCTGAGCGACCATATCGACCGGATGGAGAAGGCTATGATGAAGAAGCTGGATGGCGGGGAGTGAAGAACAGGAATCGGAATTGAACAGGAGATAACGGAGGGAACGGAGAGAGGGAGGGGAATGGGTCTTATGGGGCCTGTAGGGCGTGTAGGACTTATTTTTTGGGGGCTGGCTGCTGGAGGGAGGGGGTTTCGAAGTCGAGGGCGGTGCTTTCGATGAGCTCGGCGCCTTTGAGCTGGTCTTGGAGGGCTTTCTGGAAGAGGGCTGTGTTTCCGACGACGATGACGCTCATTTGATCGGGTTGCATGTGGAGGGTGGCGAAGGTTTGCACCTGCTTGCTGGTGACGGCCTGGATGGAACCGATGTAGCTGTTCACGGCGTCGAGCGGGATGTTGTTGAGGGCTAGTTTGCCGGCCTCGGCGGCGAAGCCTTCGTTGGTTTCGAGCAGTCGGGCAAATTCGCCGGAGAGGGTTGCTTTGCGGGTGTTGAGCTCTGGGTCGCCGACGAGGTCCCTGGAAAGGCCGGCAATCTGTTGTTTCATGAGGCCGACGACCGTGCCTGACGCCTCGTTCATGGTCTGGGCGAAGGTGACGAACGGGCCGGTTTCGCGCCGGGCGTCGAGATCGCTTGCGGCGCCGTAACTGAGGCCGCGCTTGATGCGGATTTCCTCGTTTAATCGCGACGAATAGCCTACGCCGAGCACGGCGTTTGCGACGATGCCCTGGAAATATTCCTTGGAATTGCGCGCGATGCCGGGTTTGCCGAGCATGATGGCGGACTGGCCGGCGGTGGGCATGTCGATGACGACGGTGCGGGGTTTGTAATCGTAACTTGCGGGATGGCCGCCGGAAATTTCGCCGAGTTCCTTGCTGCCGTTCCAGTCGCCGAAAATACGGTTGATCATTTCAAAGCCCTTCTCCGCGGTGATGTCGCCGCTGATTACTAACACGATGTTTTGGGGCTGATAACGGGCGGTGTAGAGATTCAGCACGTCTTCGCGCGTGATGCGGTCGAGGCTTGCGGGCAGGCCCACCACGGGATGGCCGTATGCCGAGTTGCCGAAGTTCACCTTGGCGGTCGAGAATCTTGCGAGGTTTGCGACGTCGCCGAGTTCGACCTGGATATCGTTTTGGAACTGGATCCGGAGCCTAGCGAGTTCCTCATCCTTGAATGTGGGATGCCGGAGCAGGTCGGAGAGAATCGCGAGGGCGGCCTCTTCCTGGCTGGAGAGGACAGTGAGCCGGAGGTAGGAATCGTCCCATTCCGCGCCGGATTCCAGCGAAGCACCCAACTGCTCCATGGCCTCGGCGATCTGCGGGGCCGAGCGGGTCTCCGTGCCCTTGGTGAGGAGCGAGGCTGTGAGATTTGCCAGGCCCGCTTTTCCCGGGGGATCAATCTCCGCGCCGTTCCTGACGAGGAGTTTGACAGAGATTAACGGGAGCGCGGGGCGCTCGACTATGATTACGTGCAGGCCGTTTGCCAGCGTCTTTTCGTGCGGATTTGGGAATGCGGCCTTGCGCGGGGCGGAGGGTGGTGGCGGGGTGTGAGGTGGCTCGTCCGCGATGGCGGCGAGGTTCAGCGCGAGCAGCGTGAAGGATGCGATGGCGACGGGTAAGAGATGGGTGCGTTTCATTTTGTCGCCTCCGGCGCGGGGGTGTTTGCGGGGGCATCGGGTTTCGCCATGTCGGTGATGACCACGCGGTTCGTATCGGTGATGTATTTTCGCATGACGCGCTGCACGTCGGCTGCGGTGACGGCCTGGACTTTTGCGAGGTCGGTATTCACGCGGGCGGGATCGCCCAGCAGCACCACGGCATCGGCCAGGGCGGCGGCCTTGCCCTCGAAGGTTTCGCGTTCTTTTAATTTTTGAGTGAGGATTTCGTTTTTCGCCTTGGACAATTCCCCGGCGGAGACGGGCTCGTCCTTGAGCTTGTTGATCTCGGCGAGGAGGGCTTCCTCACCCTGCTGCGTGGTCTTGCCGCTGGCGAGGACGGATGTGATCGCAAACAGGCCGAGATCCTGCCGGAGATCGGCGTTGCTGGAGACGCTCTCCGCGAGCTGCTGACGGTAAACGAGGGATTGGTAGAGGCGCGAGGAATCGCCGCCGCCCATGATCTGCTCGACGACCTGGAAAACGGAGGCATCGTTGCTCGAACGCGGCGGCGCCAGGTAGGTGATCGCGATGGCCGGGAGCGGGATTTTTGCATCGGTGAGATCGAAGCGCTGGCTTGAGGTGCGCGGAGGCTCCTTGGTGGTCACGCGCGGGATCGCGGCGGAGGGAGTGGGGATGGCGCCGAAATATTTTGCGACCCACTTGTTGAACTGGGCGGGATCGAAATCCCCGACGACGACCATGGTCGCATTATCGGGCCGGTAAAATGTGGCGTGGAAGTTGACCACATCGTTCAGGGTTGCCGCATTGAGGTCGTGCATGTTGCCGATGGGAGGGCGTTTGTAGGGGTGCTGCGCGAATGATTTTTTCAAGATCTCCTCGGAGAATTCGCCGTAGGGATCGGCCAGCACACGCTGCCGGTATTCCTGCTCCACGACGAAGCGTTCCGACCGGAAATTCCCGGCATCGACCTTGAGGGAGGCCATTCTTTCCCCTTCCGCCCAGAGGATGGGCTCGAGGTAATTTGAGGGGACGGTTTCGTAAAAGACGGTCACGTCGTCGGCGGTGTAGGCGTTGTTTGCGCCGCCGATGTCCTCGGTGAGGCGGTCCATCATCTCGGGCTTCATGTCCTTGTTACCCTTGAACATGATGTGCTCGAAGAGGTGGGCGAAGCCGCTGCGGCCGGCGGGGTCATCCTTTGCGCCGACGTGGTACCAGACCTGGATGGCGATGGTGGGGCTGGTGTGGTCTTCCACGGAGTAGATATTCAGGCCGTTTGGGAGTGTGAGGTGCTGATAGGCCATGGCCGGGATCGCGGTGATGGCGGGGATTTTGGTTTCCTCCGCCCGAACGACTGCCGCGGATAGCAAGGCGAGCAGCAGGATTTTAAAGATTGTCATGTTTTTAAATCGGGCGGAAATCATCAAGGATCGCCGGGTTTGACCGTGCCGGGGCGCAGTTTGTTTGATTTATTTTCGGTTATGGCACCGGATCCAGCTTTGGCGGGGGTATGCTGCTTGGGGGTTCCGGGACAGGGGTGGTGTCTGCCCGGTTGTGGATGTTTTGGTAAGGCTTGATCTTGCCGGTGTAAATCATGTACCCGGCGGCCAGCGCGGCGATCACGATCAAAAGGATCCAGATACGGGCCACTTTTTCGGAGGTCGTTGTTTTATTTCTGGGTCGTGCATTGCGGCGAAACATACGGCTGGTGAGCATGAGGGGCTGGAGGGGAAGTATAAAGTCCAAAGTATAAATGCTGAAGGGATGCGCTTTTTGTATTTGTGATTTGGTCGGATTTACCCGGATTTGGATGGATCGAGTCGGATTGAGGCAAGGGCGGATCCGGCGTCGCCTAAGGGCTATGCCGGGACAAGGGAAGACGGAAAGAAGAGAGTCTTGGGTTCGTTTATGGTTTATGGGCGCCGTTTTTACTCTGGTGCGCCTTGACCGGGCTTGACGCGGCTTGACGTTTTTTCAGCTCCTGCTTTCGAAGTTTTCAGTTTCTGGTTTTCAGGAATTCGAAAGGTATTACCTTCACAACGATCAGGCTTTTAGGCCGGTAGTTTGTGGTGTTTGCCGCCACTTGATTTCATTTTTTAGTCCATTCTGGCTTGAATTACCTTGAGATTACCCTGATGGCGGGGAAAAGAAATTCAAGCTGGGCATGACATTCTCACACGAGAAAACACTGCTTTGGGTTTCCATAGAAGAGAACTGATTTTGGGTTCGTTTTGGTTCATTTTTTGTTTTTACAGAGTAAAATGGGTTGGTTCGGGAAAAAGAGGCGTTTTTCGAAGCTGCCGGTTTATGTTGAGATGATTAAATAGCATAAAGGAATTAATGGCAGGGCGATTATTATATGTCATTACTAACTACAATATTGCACAGAATCATATTTTTGTCAAGCTGGACGCAATTAATATGATTAATCGGTGTAATTTCTATACGTGAATACTTTGTTGATTTGCCACAGCCAATCAGCTTTTTTGCTTCGAACTAGAGATAGAAGTATATTCGCTCCATAAGTAGGGAACTGAAAGGATCACTATGAAAACTGTTCTTCGATTTCTGGCCATCATCGCAATCGGCGGCTTCGGCTGGCAGAGCACAATGTTGTTTGCCCTTCCTGATACGGGCTTTATTCATCCGGGAGATCCGAATGTGCGTCCGAGTGAGTCGCTGACTGTGCCGTCGTTTGACCATCTGATCCCGACGACATATCCGACGATTCAAACCGGAGATCCTATGGTGCATCCGTGGCAGAGTCTGACGATCCCGATTAATAATCCGCTGATCCCGACTGGCATGCGTTAAGTCGCAGAGGCGCGATGGTTTTGCCATCGAAAGAGAGATTTAATTTTGCAGGGATGTGACGTAGTGTGCTGGAATGTGCTTTCGTAAAACGGAGAGGCCAGCATGAAATCGGTGCAGAATGTCATCGGCTTTCACGCAAAGCTCTCGAAAAAAGCGATTCTGGGCGAGGCGATCGCACTGGTAATCGTAGTGGGGTATTTCGACTATATCACGGGTTACGAGGTTACTATTTTTCCGTTTTACGCGATACCGATCGTGCTGGGGCTGTGGTTTGTCGGCTGGTGGACTGGTGTGTTTATCTCGATATTGAGCGCGTTTGCATGGTGGTGGGCTGATACCGCGTCGGGGCATCCCTATTCCAGCGAATGGCTGCAAATCTGGGATACGATTGTGAGATTGATGTTCTTTTGCCTGATCGTGGCGGCGTGGGACGGGCTGCGGCAGCAGAGGGATGCGAACAATGCGCGGATCGAGTTGCTGGAGCGATCGCAAAAGCTGGAGCAGGAGATCGTAGGCATCAGCGAAAGGGAGAGGCAGACCATTGGGCGCGACCTGCATGACGACCTGGGGCAGTATCTTGTGGCGATTGGTTTCGCGGCAGATGCACTAAAGAAAGACCTGGAGAAGGAGGCGCCGGGCCCGGCCCGGGCGGCGGGCCAGATCGCAGCCCAGCTAAACAACGCGGTGGTGCATACGCGGAACCTGGCGCGGGGCCTTTCCCCGGTGGATCAGAACGATATGGGGCTGGAGCTGGCGCTGGAACAGCTTGTTTTCAGCGCCTCGACGTTGTCTGGGATTTCGTGTTCATTCATTTACGATGGCGAAGGGATGATCCCCAACAGCACACGGGATCTGCACCTTTACCGGATCGCACAGGAGGCGTTGAATAATGCGACGAAGCATGCGCATGCGAAGGTGATCGTGATCGCGCTGGAATCGGAAGGGGATAACATTTCATTGCGGATCAGCGACGACGGGGTGGGGTTTGCCGCGGTGCGCAAGGAGAACAAAGGCATGGGATTGAATATCATGCATTACCGTGCGCGCACGATCGGAGGGGTGCTGGAAATACAACCCAACTCCCCGGTTGGAACCGTGGTCTCCTGCACGATTGACGCGGTGGCGGATAACAGGTCAAATCCAGAGGAGGCCTTATGAGTGAGAAAAAGAAACGCGTAGTCATCGTGGAGGACCACATCATGGTGCGGGAGCACATTATGAATCTGGTCCACAATGAGCCGGACCTGGAGGTGTGCGGGGAGGCGGATGACATCCGGCAGGGTATGGAGATGATCCGGAAGATGCTGCCAGACCTCGCGATCGTGGATATCACCCTGGTGGGTGGTGGAAACGGGCTGGAGATCATCAAGAGCTTGAAGATGCTGTCACTGCCGATCCCGGTGCTGGTGCTCTCGATGCACGAGGAGTCGCTCTATGCGGAGCGTGCGTTGCGCGCGGGGGCGAAGGGTTACATCACCAAGCACCGGGCATCCCATGAATTGCTTTCGGCAATCCGCCGCGTGCTTGCCGGGGAAGTTTATGTCTCGGAAAAACTGGTTTCCAAAGTATTGCAGAAAATGACCTCCTCCATTCCGGCGCGCTCCGTGGATGCCTTGTCCGACCGGGAACTGGCGGTGCTGGAGCATATCGGGCACGGCAGATCCTCACGCGCCATCGCGAAGACGCTCGGGCTGGGCGTGGCGACAGTGGATACCTATCGTGCGAGGATCAAGGACAAGATGAACCTGCAGAATGCCTTTGAGCTGCAGGACTTTGCCATACGCTGGCTGCGTGAGCGGGAGTAGGCGTTTCACCACCAAGGCACAAAAACACCAAGGGGGAGGAATAAAGCGAACTTCCAACTTCCAACGTCGAATTGCAGCCCTCGCCCCCCCGGCCTCTTCCTGAGTCGAGTTGGTGGTTCAAATTGCATGGATACGTTTAGACAGTCTCTAAACAGGGGCTAAAGGGACCTACGGGCCGTGTGAGCCGCCCGTACAAGAGGAAGCCGGTGGGGCCGCTTGTAAACGACCTGCCACCGGCTTGCTAATTGATAACTATCAGATCGCTTCTTCTCCTTTTTCGTCGGTGCGGATACGGATGGCTTCGTCAATGGGCATGACGAAGATTTTTCCGTCGCCGATCTTGCCTGTCTTTGCCGCCTTGATGATCGCCTCGGCGGCTTTCTCCACGAGGCTGTCAGCGAGGACGATTTCCACTTTGATTTTTGGAAGAAAATCGACCGTGTATTCGCTGCCGCGGTAGATCTCGGTATGGCCTTTCTGGCGACCGAAACCTTTGACTTCACTGACTGTCATTCCTTCGATTCCCAGCTCCCCGAGGGCGGATTTGACGTCCTCGAGTTTGAAGGGTTTGATGATGGCTTCGATTTTTTTCATAGTAGTTGGTAATTATGTGCGTGGAGGTTATTCGAGAATGTAGCCTTCTTCGCCGTGGTTGCTCACATCGAGACCCTGCGATTCCTGTTCGACGGTCGGGCGAAGACCGATGGTTGCCTTAAGCAGGAACCCGATGATGACTGTGCCGGTGATTGCCAGCATAAGGGTGATGCCCATTGCTTTCAACTGCTCCAGCCAAGCGGTGTGGTGAAGGATCGCGTCCGCGAGCCCGTTCAGCGTGGCGGGATTCGCCGGAGTGGTCCGGGCGATGTTGCTGTTTATGGCGGGATCGGCAAGGATGCCCGTGAGAAAGGCGCCAATGGTGCCGCCCACGGCGTGAACGCCGAAGGTGTCGAGCGCATCGTCGTAACCAAACCATGACTTTACTTTCACCACGAAGAAGAACGGGATAAGGGCGGCTATCACGCCGATGATCACCGCGCCGGTCGTATTTACGAAGCCGCAGGCAGGTGTGATAACCACCAGCCCCGCGACCGCGCCGGAACAGAAACCGAGGATGCTGGGCTTGCCCTTGTGGAGGTATTCCGCCATGGGCCATACAAAGGAGGCAACAGCGGTTGCGAGAGTGGTGGTGGTGAAGGCGTTTGCGGCGATCCCGTCGGCGGCGAGTGCGGACCCTGCGTTAAACCCATACCATCCGACCCAGAGCATGCCTGTGCCTATGGCGACGAGGACCATGCTATGAGGAGGCATGGGTTCCTTGCCAAAGCCGGTGCGTTTCCCGACGATGAGGCAAAGAATGAGCGCGGACCAGCCTGATGACATGTGTACCACGGTGCCGCCTGCAAAATCCATCGCCTTGACGCCTGCATGCGGATTCCAGACGCCGTTCATAAATCCATCCACGCCCCAGACCATGTGTGCGAGCGGGAAGTAAACGATGAACATCCATGCGGTCATGAAAAGGATCATGGCTGAAAATTTCATGCGCTCCGCAATCGCACCGATGATGAGCGCGGGAGTGATGATGGCGAACATGAGCTGGTACATCGAGAACACATTTTGCGAGACCCAGGACGAGTAATTTGCATTCGGCGCAGAGGTGACGCCGTGAAGAAACTTGAAACTCAGGTCGCCTAAAAACGGCGAGCCCGTGGAAAACGTGAAACTGTAACCCACTGCCCACCAGAGGATGGTGACCAGACCTGCGAGCATGTAGCATTGCGCGCAAACCGACAGCACGTTTTTCCGGCGCACGAGACCACCGTAGAAGAGGAAAAGCCCGGGCAATGTCATAAACAGCACCAGGGCTGCACAGGTCATCTGCCATGCGTTATGACCAGGGCCGGACACGCCGACGGACGGCGTGGTGAGATCCCGGGGGACGTTGCCGTCCTTGTCCTTGAGGGATGCGGTGGGGTCGGTGTTGTTGAGGTATGCCTCGAGGCCGGAAACGCGCTGTTCCAGCGTAGGCGTGGGCGCTGCCGCCGGTGCGGAGGTCTGCGCGTACAGGGAATTTGCGAATGTGGCGCATGCGATGCATGCGGCTGCCATTATGAGCGCAAACGTTCGGGATGTTTTCTTCATAGGGTGATACAACGTGGAATACTGATTTTTGTTTACGGATTTACTTCGTGGCAACTTCCGGCCTGGAATGGGCGTCCCCCTTGCGGCATTCCGCCGGACGGCATCCCCTTGGCAGCAGTTGAGTCAGTTGCGGAGGCACCTGTGAATTCCAGAGTATCGGGAAAATTCCAACCAGGCAGTGCATCTGCCAGCCCCAGGGGGCATTCTAAAAATACGACAGGATAAATCTACAACTTGCAGCCCGTTGTAGCTTCGTCTTTGGGAAATGACAAGAAACGGTTGTTAAAAATGTAATGAGTGTCATTACAATGCGGATTGTTGCACTCTGTGGGCAGAGTAGTCCGATGAATCCCAGCGGGATTATGAAGCCGGGATCAGAACGATTTTCCCTTGTGCGCCCGGTTCCATCACGGCCTTGTGGGCCAGTGGGGCATCGGCAAGAAGAAATTCCCTGCCGACGATGGGACGAAGCGTGCCATTTTCCAATCCTGCATGGAGAGTGGCGTGGATGGCGGCCAGTTCCGGTGCGGTGGTGTTCGCGGTGATCATCCCGCGGATATCGGCGTCGCGCCCCATGGTTTCGCGCGGGTCGATCTCGATCTTTCCACGGCTGCCGATGATGATCACGCGACCGTGTTTTGCCAGCAGGTTGAGATCTTTCGCCAGGTTCACATTTGCCAGCATTTCAAGAACGACATCCACGCCTTTGCCGCTGGTGGCCTTCATTGCATCGGCGAGATAATTTTCCGAGTGATGATCAAATACATGGTGCGCGCCATTCTCCAGCAATGATCGGCGGCCCTTTTCGGTCCCGCCCGTCGCCATCACAGTAAGACCACGATTCCTGGCAAGTTGCATTGCGGCAGTGCCAACTCCCCCGGTGGCTCCGTGGATGAAAACGATCTCGCCGGGCTGTGCGTTTGCACGCTGGAAAAGTGCGCGGCAGGCGGTGATAAATGGGACGCCGATCGCGGCGCCTTGAGGGAAGGAAACCCGTTCAGGCAGGGAGTGGATGTGGGTTTCAGCGCAGAGGGCATATTCCGCATATGCGCCAGTGAGTGTGCCGGAAAACCAGACGCGATCGCCCGTGGAGAAAATCTTCACTCCGTCTCCGACTGCCTCCACGACTCCGGCGCCGTCGCTCCCGGGCGTGTAAGGCAGCAGCGGCAGCCTGGCGTAGGTTCCGGCGCGGATGTAGGTCTCCACGGGATTGATGCCGGCGGCATGGACGCGAATCAAAATCTGGCCGCCGGCTGGTTTCGGAACAGGGATTTCCCCGATTTGAAGTACTTCCGGATCACCGAATTCCTTGACGACGATAGCTTTCATATTAAATAGACATTCTGTGGATTCCACGCCTTCTGTCAAAACCATGCTATCGGGTCTCGATCACGCGAACGTGATCGACGTGATCGCTTACGATGAAAAAACCAGCGAGGTAACACTCATCATGAGAGACTTCCGGGAATGGGGTGGATCGGAGAAACTTCTTTTCCTGCTTCAGGAAAAAATCAACGCCTACCTCTCTTTTGCGCTCGATGGCGAGATGATAGAGGCTTACCCCGCATTTGTGGGCAAAGCCATCCGGCTGCAACTCGACATAGCGACTGCGCCCGATGCGCGCACGCTTGATTTCATCGGGATCGTGCGCGAACAGATCGCCTACCAGGGGATCAAGTTTGAAATCACGATCCACGGGCAGACCATGTGCGGGTGCGGATCGGTGACGCCTTGCGGGGAGTGACGGCTGCGACAGTTTATTGAACGACGCTCGGGCGCAGATTGGCGGTTTGTGCGACCGCGTATTGGCGGGCGAGTTCACGGCGGTTGATTTTTCCACGCTCGTTTGCCGGGATTTCATCCACGATCCAGATATCCTTGGGCACCTGCCATGCGCTGAGGACGGAGTGGGCGTATGCCATGAGATCGGCGGCGCATGCTGTCCCTGCGATGCATGCGACGGCTTCCTCGTGACGGAGCGAAGAGGGAATGCCAAACACGACGACCTGCCTGACGCCTGGGAAATGCAGCAGTTGTGCCTCGACTTCCATGGGGTTCAGCTTTCTGCCGGCGACATTGATCACATCGGAAACACGGCCTGCCACCCGCATACCCGTTGCGTTGTTTTCAAGGAGATCGCTGGGAGTAAAACGGCCATCGGAGAGTGTGCCGGGCTCTGCTTGTGGGAAGTAACCATCGCCGACAGCATCGCTGCGCACGTCGATCAAGGATTCGCCGGAATCTTCGCGGAAATGGATGGCGACGTTTTTCATCGGGGCGCCGGCAAAACCATCCTCGTATTCCAAGGCATCCGAGGCATCGTAACCGATGCCGCCGCATTCGGATGCGCCGTAGAAAGTATGGATTTTCAGGCTGAATTTCCGGGAAAAACCGAGGGCCACATTTTTCAGCAGCGGCGCGCCGGCCGAGATACAGAGCCGTAATCGGGGGAGGAGCGGCGGATTTTCTGATTCCGCGAGTTTTTGATAAAAGACCGGCATGCCGGGAAAGACGGTCGCGCCGCTGGATGCGAGGCCGTTCAGGATGGCGCGAGGAAGCCGGTCTTCGCTGCAGACCAGCGAGACACCACGGCAGAGCAGAGGCGTAATCAGGTTGCTGAAACCGTAGGAATGCGAAAACGGGATCACACCGAAATTGATGTCTCCATTGCCAAATCCCATCGTGTCGCAAATATTCACGGCATCTGCGAGGAGTTGATGTGCGCGGAAGCGAATGGCCCGCGGCGCGGAGGTGGTGCCGGAGGTGAGCTTTAATAAATCGGGCTGTGGATCGTCCCAATGAAAGGGCGCAACGTCCAGGCGCTCGCACATTAATTCTTCATTTTGCACGGCGATGCGGCCCCGGACACGGCAGGTGCTCAACGCGATCTCGTATTCCGCCCGCTCGATGTGCGTGCCGAGCGGCAGCACAACCAACCCGAGCCGGAGAGAGGCCAGCAGGATCGCTGGCCAGGAGGGTTTGTTGCCGATTTGGACCGCGACCACGTCTCCTTTTTCGAAAGCTACGAGCTTTTCCATCCAGAGCAAAGCCTCGGTCTCGATATCGGCATAGGACCGGAGAATCTCCAGGTTTACAGAGAAAATGGCCGGAAAAGAGCCGCATTCCGCAAGGGTCGTTTGCCATGCGGATAAAAGTACGTTATTTTTGGTTGCAGAAAACATTCAGGCAGCTATTGTGTCACTCCTTTTTTCACCTATGAAAGCAGATATCCATCCTAATTATAACTCGACGGCGATCTCCTGTGCTTGTGGCGCCGTTTATCACACGCGCTCCACACGCAAGGACATCAAAATCGGCATTTGTGCCGCTTGTCATCCCTTTTTTACCGGTGAACAGAAATTTGTCGATACCGCAGGCCGGGTCGAGAAATTCACGCGTCGTTACGGCAGCACTGCCGCGACACGCGCCCAGAAAAAAGATTAGCTGCACTTTTTAAATTTAAACGGTGATTCTCCGGAAGTGTCCGGGGCTTCACCGTTTTGATTTTTTATGGACTTCGCTCCACTCATCGAAAGAAAGGCCGAGCAGTTCCAGGAACTGGAGGCCGCGATTTCTTCCGGCAATCTTTTTGAGAACCCGCAGAAGGCCAGGGAGGTCATGCGCGAGCATGCCCGGATAAAAGAACTGCTGGCGAATTGGGATGCTTTGCGCAAGGCGCGGACTGAGTTGGGTGAAAACCAGGAACTCGCAAAAGGCAGCGACGCCGATATGGCGGAGATGGCACAGGCGGAGATTCCCGTGCTGGAAAAGAAAATCGAGGATCTGGATCGCAGCATCCAGATCTCGCTACTGCCTCCGGATGCCAATGAGGATCGTGATGCGATCGTGGAAATCCGCGCTGGCACAGGGGGAAGCGAAGCGGCTCTTTTTGGAGCGGATCTTTACCGCATGTATAACCGCTTCGCCGAGGCGCGCGGTTTGAAAATCGAGGAGATGGAATCCAGTCCTTCGGAACTGGGTGGCTTGAAGGAAGTAATTTTTCGTGTTTCCGGGTCGGCTGTCTTCCGGCAATTGCGCTACGAGAGTGGCGTCCATCGCGTGCAGCGTGTGCCTGCCACCGAGGCGCAGGGGCGTATCCATACTTCCACGGCGACTGTGGCCGTTCTCCCGGAGGCCGAGGAGGTTGATTTCGAATTAAAGGCTGATGAGTTGCGCATCGAAGTCTGCCGTTCCGGCGGACCCGGTGGACAGGGTGTGAACACGACGGATTCCGCCGTGCAAATCATGCATATTCCTACAGGCACGATTGTGCGCTGTCAGGATGGGCGCAGCCAGCAGAAGAACAAGGACAAGGCCATGCGCATCCTGCGATCCCGGTTGCTTGAAGTGAAGCAGCGCGAGGAGGCAGAAAAGTATGCGGCGCATCGCAAGAGCCAGATTGGCTCCGGTGGCCGCGAAGAAAAAATCCGCACCTATAATTACGCACAGAACCGCGTCACCGACCACCGTATCGGCCTCACGCTTTACAACCTGGATCGCTTTGTGGAGGGCGATATCTGGGAAATGATCCAGGCGCTCCAGACACGCGACATGGAAGAGCGGTTGCAGGACGCGAATCTGGAAGGCGCCGTCAAGTAACCGCCGATGAGCGAGCCCGTCAAGACCGTGCTGGAAGTGCTGCAATCGACTACGGCATATTTCACCAAGCACGGCATCGAGAGCCCCCGGCTGAACAGCGAGCATCTCGTAGCCCACGCCCTCGGGAAAAAACGCATTGAACTCTACTTGGAATTTGATCGCCCGCTTTTCGAGGCAGATCTCTCCCCCCTGCGGGATTTGATCAGGAAAAGGGCGCAAGGCAAACCTCTCCAGCATCTGCTCGGCACCGTCGATTTTCACGGGCGTATTTTTACATGCGACCAGCGCGCATTGGTTCCCCGGCCCGAGACGGAACAGCTTGTGGAACTGGTGTTGAGCAAACAGACATCGGAAACCCCGAGGATTATCGACGTGGGCACCGGCAGCGGCGTCATTGCGCTGACCATTGCCGCAAAACTGGTCACGGCTACTGTCGATGCTGTTGATTTGTCCGAATCCGCTCTCAGCCTTGCGCGCGAAAATGCGGAGCGGCAGGGACTCTCGGATCGCGTGAATTTTTTCCAAAGCGATCTGCTTGAAAATGCAAAGGACAATTACGACATCATCGTTGCAAATCTTCCTTACATCGCCACGGACGTGATGTCATCGCTATCGCGCGAAGTGCAATGCGACCCTGCAATGGCTCTGGATGGAGGCGACGGAGGTCTGAAAATCATCTCGCGCCTTATAGTTTCCGCCAAAAATCACCTCAAGCCCGGAGGGATGCTTGCCTTGGAAATCGGCCACGACCAATCCGGGGAATTGATGGCCCAAATGGAGCGGGAAAATTATCAAGACATTCAGTGCAAAAGCGACTATCAAGGCGTCCTGCGTTTTCTAATGGCAAAGTATGGATAAGATTTTAGTGCATGGCGGACATCAGCTTTCGGGCTCGGTAAAAATCAGCGGTTCCAAAAACTCCGCACTACCGATCCTTGCCGCCACATTGCTTACAAAAGAGCAGTGCGTTATCAAAAATGTCCCTGACCTAAGCGACATCCATTACATGCTGCAAATCCTCAGCCACCTTGGCGCGCAGGTGGAGCGGGCAAGTGGTGTGGTGACGGTTACCAGCGAAAAAATCGTCACGGACGCACCATACGATCTTGTGCGTAAAATGCGCGCGTCCGTCTGCGTGCTTGGTCCGTTGCTGGGCAGGGAGAAGGAGGCCACAGTCTCGCTGCCCGGCGGTTGCGTGATCGGCGACAGACCGATCGATCTGCATTTGAAAGGCTTCCAGGCACTCGGTGCGGCAGTGCGAATCGATTCCGGAAACGTCAAAGTTTTTGCCTCCGAACTCAAGGGCAGCGTGATCAATCTCCAGGGAAAATTCGGCTCTACCGTCCTTGGCACCGATAACGTAATGATGGCTGCCGTACTGGCGGAGGGCACTACTGTCATCGATGGAGCCGCCGCCGAGCCGGAAGTCGTGGATCTTGCAAATTTTCTCGTAGCCATGGGTGCAAAAATCGAGGGCGCTGGCACTCACCGCATCGTGATCGAGGGTGTGAAGGAACTGCACGGCGCCGAGCACTCCGTGATCCCTGACCGCATCGAGGCGGGCACTTTCCTCGTCGCGGGTGCGATCTGTGCGAAAAATTTGACGTTGAATCGTGTGATCCCGGCGCATTTGAAATGCATCACGGAATCGCTCCAGCGCTCGGGCTACACCATCACTTCCACTGACAATACGCTCACCATTAACGGCGAGCCGTCGCCGAAACCGCTGGAGCTTGTCACCGAACCGTATCCCGGTTTTCCCACCGACATGCAGGCTCAGATGTGCGCGCTCCTCTGCAAGACGCGAGGCATCAGTGTCATTACTGAAAACATTTTTCCGCAGCGTTTCATGCACGTCTCGGAACTCAAGCGTATGGGCGCGGAAATCCAGATTGAAGGTTCCACCGCGGTTATCACCGGTGCGGAACGCCTGAGCGGCGCTCCCGTCATGGCCAGCGATCTTCGCGCCTCTGCAGCTCTTGTGCTTGCAGGTTTGCAGGCCGATGGCATCACCGAGGTGAATCGCGTTTATCACATCGACCGCGGTTACGAAATGATCGACGAAAAACTCAACTCCGTCGGCGCACAAATCGAGCGCGTGAAGGCGTAGTCTTACTTCGTTTTCACCAGCCGGAATTTCTCGTCGTACCGCCCTCTGCTGTGGGCTCGGCAGCACGCCAGACATGCCACTTTGCGGCGGAACGGTCGCACGCGATGGATGTCGAGACGACATTCGGGGCAATGATAAGTGTGCTTCGCAACGACCTTGCGGCGAGGCAGCGGAAGATCGTGGCACCGTCTTTCGTCCGGCAGTCCGAGATCGCGGCACGCCTGTTTCCACTCGGCCCCGTGCGGCGCGATCCGGCGGCGTCCTGCCCGGAAATGCGCGAGGAGATGCGCCAGTTCATGCCGGAGCGTCTTGTCTATTTCCGCGTCACCAAATTGCGCGAGCTTCGGGTTCAGCGTGACGAGTGAGTGTTGGTAATTCGCAAGCCCCGCCGTGCTGCGCATCCGGGGATTCCAGCGCACGACCACGCGGGCAACAAGCCCCGCGCAATCCAGCTCACGCAAAAACTCGTGGGCCTGAGCCGTGAGCGCGGCATCGCCATCCTTGGGAATGGCGGGAGGTTGTGGAGGAATCACCACCGGTTCCCGTCGCACACGCGCCACTAATTTCGTGAGAAAATCCAACTGCATCATGAAAGATAACCAATCGCAGCGAATTGCAAATCATTCACTATTCACTCCCTTTCAAGCGCGCAAAAATTTCCGGCAGCCGCGAGATCGTAGTTTCGATATCCTCCACGGTCGTCCCCTTGCCTAGCGAAAATCGCACTGTCGAGCGCGCCAATTCCGGCGCCACACCCATCGCCATCAGCACATGCGACGGCAGGATCGAGCCCACCATGCAGGCCGAGCCGCTCGAAGCGCAAATCCCCGCGAGATCGAGATTGATCAGCAGCCCCTCGCCATCCAGCCCGGGAAAGCTGATGTTCAGCGTGTTCGCCAGCCGCGCATCGGCATCGCCATTCCTCACCGCTGGCGGAAATGCCCCGCGCACGCCCTTCCACAGCCGGTCGCGCAGCACAGCCTGTCGCGTCCGTTCCTCGTCCATCGTTTCCAGCGCCCGCTCAGCCGCGCGCGCCATGCCCGCGATCGCCGCCACGTTTTCCGTCCCGGCCCGGCGTTCATTTTCATGCGAACCGCCAAATTGCAGCCGGTCGATGGAAATACCCGCCCGCAGCCAGAGCAGCCCCACGCCTTTCGGCCCGTGAAATTTGTGCGCCGCCAGCGACAGCGCGTCGAAATCCGCGGCACGTATCGGCTCCTTGCCAAACGACTGGATCGCATCGCAGTGGAACAACACCCTGCGCTCGCGGCAGAGCGCCCCGATCTCCGCCACCGGTTGCAGCGTGCCCGTCTCGTTATTCGCCGACATGATCGACACCAGCGTCGTCTCCGGCGTCAACGCATCCGCGAGTTGTTGCAAATCGATCCGCCCTCCCCCTCCGACCGGCAGCCACGTCACGCGGAATCCCTCGTGCTTTTCCAGATACTCAAACGCGTGCAACACCGCATGATGCTCCGTCACGCACGTAATCAAATGCTTCCCCTGCGTCGTCCGGCTCCGCGCCAGCCCTATGATCGCGAGATTATCCGCCTCCGTCCCGCCCCCGGTAAAAATAATCTCGTGCGGTTTTCCTCCAAGCAGCCGCGCCAGCCGGTCGCGTGCATCATCGATCGCTGCCCGCGTCTCTCGCCCCGCTGCATGGATGCTCGAGGGGTTTCCAAAATGCTCCGTGAGATATGGCAGCATCGCCGCCATGACTTCCGGCGCGAGCCGTGTAGTTGCGTTGTAGTCGAGGTAGATCACGAGAAAAGGACGAATGACCAATGACGAATGACGAAAGAATGACGAAGCTCGAATGACATAAAAGAGAACTCGTTAAATCTCATTTTCCGTTACGACGGATTTTCGAGAAAATGAGATGAAGCTCCTTTGCTTCACGCCACACCACACTGGCTTGGGGTTTCAATTCAGGGATGGCGCGAACAATCATTCTTAGGAAATATTTAGTCTCACGAGCTTCTTTCTGACAGGTGCAGATTTTAACCAAAAATTCCTTCTTCGACACAGCATCATCAGCCTCGCAATAATTCGCGCCAACGCTGGTCCCGCAACCCACAAGCTGACTAATAAGCCGATAAGTCAAAGGGCTCTCCGGAATTGACTTGGCAAAATCAATCACCGCCTCCCCAAATTTCGCCGTGCGCTCCTCCAGATCGAAAACAGGCGCAGCCGCATTTTCCTCCTTCATCGCCAAAGCTTCCCCTGCCATTCCCCAAAACGCATCATCATCATAACGGATGCTTGGGACTTCAGGCTTAGTCATTCTTTCGTCATTCGTCATTCGTCATTTCCTATATCACCCAATCCGACACCCACGCATCATCCGACCGCCTGTCCTTGTCGAAAATTCGCAGCGAAGTCTCCTCGTAAAATACCAGCGAACGCGGCGGCACGCTATGCGTGAGAAAAACATTCGCGCCGATCGTGCTTCCCTCACCGATCACAGTATCGCCGCCGATGATCGTCGTCCCTGCATAAATCGTCACACAGTCCTCCACCGTCGGGTGCCGTTTCTTCCCCTTCAGCGCCTGCCCGCCGGAAAGCGAACGCGCCACCAGCGACACACCCTGGTACATCTTCACATGCTTCCCGATCACCGACGTCTCGCCGATCACGACACCCGTCCCATGGTCGATGAAAAAGTGCGAGTGAATATGCGCGCCCGGGTGGATGTCGATCCCCGTCCGGCTGTGCGCCCACTCCGTCATCATGCGCGGGATCAGCGGCAAATGGTGGCAGTAGAGCATGTGCGCGCTCCGCTGGATCGCGATTGCCTCGAGATACGGATACGCCAGGATGATCTCGTCGAAACTCGCCGCCGCGGGATCCCCTTCAAACGCTGCCTCCACATCCGTATGCAGCAGCTCGCGCACGTAAGGGATCGTCTTCAGAAATTCCTGCACCACCCGCTGCGCCTCCTCCTCCGGGCATGTCGGCTCGCCCAGCCGCAGGCTCTTGCATACCTCGCTCCGCAACCGGTCCGAGATCGTTAAAATACGATGCTCCGTCACGCGGCGGATATGTTGCGAGTGGATCGGCTCCTGGTCGTGATACCCCGGAAACAAAAGCTGCAGCAGATCTTCGCAGATGGTCGCGATCGCCAGCTTCGAGGGAAGATTGCTCCCGTCGATGTTATTGATGCCGCCTACATCGCGATAGGAGTCGAGGATTTTACCGGTTATTTTTTCGAGGCTGTCCATGGGTGAACGCGCACCATAGCGCATTTGCCCCCGCTCGTCACCCACGGCTTTGCCCGCACCTACTTCTTCGCACCGCGCCGCCGGAACCGCCTCACCCCCCACACCACCACGCCCAGCGTCAGCGCCCACGGCGCGATAAATGCCAGCGACACCCCGATCATCCGCGCGCTCCACATCAACCCGGAAAATCCCTCGCCCAGCGCAGTGCGGATCGTTGCAAAAACTCCCGTGTCATCCGGCACGATATCCCCCTGGCTGTAAATCTGGAGCGCGATTTCCGCCGGCGCATTTTCTCCACCGGCGCTGTCACTGCGGCTCACCGTGAAATCCTTCACCTTCCCCATCGATTTGATCTGTTCGAGAAAAGCCGCGTATTTGTTAAATGGCATCCGGAACGTAAGCGTCGAGACCTCCATGCCATTCGCCGCCCGGTTAAATGCCGCCGCTTTCACCTCCACCCCCGCTGCCGCCGCCTCCTGCTTCAGTTGCGCGGTCTTCTCCTCCACCTTCTCCGTCAGCACATTCAGACTCGTCTGCTGCGCGGCCGGTTCCTCGTCGCGCTGGATCGTGAGATTCAACTCCACCTTGTCCTTCTCGATCTTCGCCGCATTGATATCGCCCGATCCATCCCGCGAACCATTATTCGCCACGCGTTGCGTCTGGGAATTGAAATTCTGCACACGCCC
>JBAVPB010000156.1:0-21978 GCA_049692655.1 Chthoniobacteraceae bacterium
GGCGGCCTACCGGCACCAGGCGGCGGATGACCTGCGGCGGGTGGACGACGGACTGCGTGAGCGGGGGCGCGTGCTGAAGGATATGATCGCGCCACCGCGCAGAATGGACGGGTCGCCGGGGCCGGGAGGGCCGGGTGGACCGCATGATTTCCGGCCGCATTTTGATCGTTTGACGATGTTTGACACGCCGGGCGGCGACGGGGTTTACTATGCGGTCTGGGGGACGGATGGGACGCTGCTGTCGCACTCGAGCGGCGCGCCGGCGGATATCGAAAGGCCGGTGCGTTCGCAGGGGCATTCCGGCGGCCCGGGCGGCATGGATGAACGGCCCCCGCATCCGCCGGAGCCTCCCGAGGGTGGGCCCGGGGATTTTGATGAGAAACCTCCGCGGCCTCCGCAGGCGCATGCTGTGCGACCCGGTGGCGCGGAGCCTTTCAGCGGCGGGAGGACGCGGGGAGTGCTGAGGGAAGCGTTCATGTTTACGCCGGGCGGGGAGTGTTTGCTGGTGGGGCGCTCGATGGCGCCGGAGCAGGATGCGCTAAAGGGATACGCGCGGTGGCTGGCGGTGATCTCGGCATCGGTGCTGGCTCTGGGGCTGGCAGTGGGGTGGTGGATCACCACGGGGGCGTTGCGGCCCATCGGCATGATCGTCTCCACGGCGAAGAAGATCGCGCGCGGCGAGTTGGGCGAACGCATTCCAGTGAAGCAGAAAAACAGCGAGCTCGGGCGGCTTTCCGTGGCGTTGAACGAGACGTTCTCGCAGCTCGAGGAGTCGTTTGAGCGCCAGTCGCGATTCACGGCGGATGCGGCGCATGAGTTGCGCACGCCGGTCGCGATCATCCTCACGCAGGCCCAGCACGCGCTGATGCGGGAACGGGACGGCGCGACCTACAAGCTGACCCTGGAGGCGTGCGTGAGCGCGGCGCGGCGGTTGCGGCAGCTCACGGAATCGCTGCTGGAACTGACCACGATGGACGCTGGCGCCGTGCCATTGAAGCTGGAGGCGTGCGATCTTGCGGACATCGCGCGTGACGTCGCAAGCATGCTGCAGCCGCTCGCCGGGGAGCGGGAGATCGAGTTCACCGGCGAGCTGCTTCCTGCGCGATGCGATGCGGATGCTGCGCAGATTTCGCAGGTGATGCTGAACCTTCTGATGAATGCGCTGGATCACACGCCGGCGTGCGGGCGTGTGACTTTCCGGACTGGCATCGAATCGGGCGGGGCGATTTTTTCGGTGAGCGATACGGGCGCCGGGATCGCGGCGGAGCATCTGACGCGCATCTTCGACCGGTTTTACCGCACGGATGATTCGCGGAACCGACGCACGGGAGGCGCGGGGCTGGGGCTCGCGATTTGCAAGGCCATCGCCGATGCGCACGGGGCGAAGCTGGAGGTGAGCAGTGAGGAAGGTGGCGGGAGCACGTTTTTGCTGCGGATGCCAAAGAGGCAGGGGGTGGAAGACTAACGGTTAATGTCGGGACTTTTGTCGCCATTGCCCTCGCAGGCATCGAGGCGTTTTGCGAGGAAGATTTGCTCGGACTTGATTTCGGCGAGTTGGAGGGATTTGCGGAAATGGGCAGCGGCGGCGCGGGTGTGATGCATGCGTGACTCGAATTCCCCGAGGACGGCGTAGAGGAGGTAGTAGGATTCCAGCGACTGTAGGTTGCGGATCGCGCCGATGGCCTCGATGCCGGCTTGCGGGCCACGGACCTCGGCGAGGGCGACGGCTCGATTCAGGGCGACGACGGGGGAATCGTCGAACTCCACAAGGCGATCATACAACGCGAGGATTTCGGGCCAGTTTGTGGATTCGTAATCCTTTGCCGCGCAATGGCTGGCGGCGATGCCGGCCTGGAGGTGATACTCGCTGATGCCGGCGCCTGCGGCCGAGCGGGCGAGGTGGAACATGCCGCGTGCGATCATCGTCCTGTCCCAGCAGGAGCGGTCCTGTTCCTGGAGGCGGAGGAGGTTGCCCTCGCCATCGGTGCGCGTGGGGAGGCGCGCGGTGGTGAGCAGCATGAGAGCGAGGAGCGCGTGGGTTTTTGGTTGATCGCCGGAGGTGTGTTCGGCGAGGAGGGAGGTGAGACGGATCGCCTCAAGGCAGATTTCCTCGCGCACGAGCTTCTCGCCGCTCGATGCCTTGTAGCCTTCGTTGAAGAGCAGGTAGAGCGATTGCAGCACGCCATCCAGACGGTGCGTCAATTCCTCATCGGCAGGTATCTCGAAGGGAATCTGCGCCTCGCGGATTTTTTGTTTTGCGCGCGTGAGGCGTTTTGTCACGGCGGCTTCGGTGGTGAGGAGGGCGCGGCTGATTTCCGCGGCGCTGAATCCGCACAATGTTTTCAAGGCGAGCGCAACCTGGGCCTCGGCAGGGATTGCAGGGTGACAACAAACGAAGATCAAGCGCAAGGTGTCGTCGGCAATCGTGTGCTGCGAAAATGCCACGGCATCGGGAGCGGGGCTCCCGCGATCCATGAGGTGGATGATTTCGGGTTCCTTGTCGCGAAAGTTTTTTTCGCGGCGCACGACGTCGAGCGCGAGATTCCGCGAGGCGCGCATGATCCACGCGGCCGGATTTTCCGGCACGCCGTGGAATGGCCATGTGCGCAGGGCCCGCGCGAGCGCCTCCTGTACCACATCCTCGGCAAGGGTGATATGCTGGACACCGAAAATGCCTGTCAGCGTCGCGACCATTTTTCCCGCCTCGTGACGGAAAAGGTGCTCGACCACCTGGGAGACTCCGGTGGATGGCGGCAATGTTTCTTTTTGGTCAGGCATGGACTGGTTCACTTGCTTTTTTGCGGGATGGTTTTTGAGGCCAGGGGCGGGTGAAATTGTTCGCCGCGTGCGAGCATGGCGACGAAGTCCTTGATGCGTTTCGTGCGGGTCTCCGGTTTTTTGGCGTTGTGAATACGGAAGAGGAAGGAATAGCGGTTTGCCTTGTTGAGTGTTTTAAAAAACGCCTCTGCCTTGCGGGATTTTGCAAGGGCTTGCAGGAAGTCGGCAGGCACCTCCGCGGTGCTGGAGGAGTGGTAGGCATTTTCCCAACGGCCATCGGCCTTGGCGGCATCCACGGCGGCGATTCCCGCTGGTTTCATGCGGCCCTCGCGGGTGAGGCGTTCGATATTGCCGACGTTGACTTTCGACCAGACGCTGCGCGGGCCGCGCCGGGTGAATTTTTGCAGCCACGACTCCTCGTCGCCGCGCTGCTTCTGTCCGTCGATCCAGCCGTGGCAGAGGGCAACGTCGAGCGCTTCCGTATAAGTCACGGTGGGATGGCCCGAGGCTTTTTTGTAAATCCGCATCCAGATGCCCTGGTGGCTGGCATGATGTTTCACGAGCCATTTGGAAAAATTCGCGGGCTTTGCGAAAGCGATGACAGGCTGCTCCCGGCGGGGCAACGATTTGGTGGGCGAAGATATTTTTGCCTGCGCTGGTTTCACGGATGAAGCGGGGGTTAGGGGCTGGTAGAAACCCTAACTTTTCGCTCCGGATTCCACCAGCGCTTTCATATCCGCGAGGCCTTTTTCATACTGCCCACCGATCATTTTGTCGCAATTCATGATCAGGACAAACGCCTTGCTGAGGAAATTATTCGTGCCGGACATCGCCCATGTGACCATGGTTTCATTGCCCGTGGGCTTGAAGGTGAACTCGACGGTGTGCGTCGCTTTGAACGGCTTTAGAAAATCGAGTTTTATGAGGATCAGTTCGCATGGCAGGCTTTCCGTGATGAGCATGTGGCCTTCGCCCACCTTGTTGTTTCCCGACCATGCGTAGGATGCGCCAGTGCCGGCGGCGGGGCCGGCGAAGGTCATCTTGCAATCGGGATCCATTTTTGCCCATGGAGACCATGCTTCCCATTTGCGCAGATCGTTCACCTGCGGAAACACTGCTTCCGGCGGAGCCGCAATGGTGGCTGACCGCACAATGCGGAATGCGGAGGGTTGCGAGGCGATGACCACGGCCAGCACGGCTGCGATTGCGATGATGATGAGTAATATTGCCATAGTTTTTTGATTAATTTTTCGCCAGATATTCCTCGAGTTGGTCGAAGGTGCCCGTCCAGCCCATTTTCATCCCCTCATGCATCGTGTCGAAGGTTTTACGTTCCTCCTCCGTTGCATTTGCGGGAATCCATTCCACGGTCACTGTCGTGCGGTTTGCATCATCCTCCGCTAGGGTGAATTTCGACAGCATCTCCAGCGGCCATGTGGATACCATGGGGTGCCGCGTGAAATTGCCTGCGGCGTCCGAGAAGGAATTCACCAGCACGATGAGCTCAGGAGCGACAATTTCCCGATAAACGAACTTTCCCCACATTTCGGGACCATCCGCCGACCGCATGCAGTAGAGATAAGTTCCGCCCGGGCGAAAATCCATTCGCGCCACTGTGATGGTGAACCCTTTTGGTCCGAACCATTCCTTCATGCGTTCACAATCCGTCCATGCACGCCATACCTGTTCGCGGGGTGCATTGAAGGTGCGTGAGATCAGGAACGGCTGCTGTGCGGGGTCGGTTTTGATTTCGGTCATGGGGATATTTGCTTTGGTTGTTAATTTTTCTATTTATTCCTGCTCATACGCCTGTCGCAGGGTGGCGATGTCGATTTTGTGCATCTTCAGCATTGCCTGCATGACACGGCCCGATTTCACGGGATCCTTGTCCTGCAACAGTTCGATGAGGATTTCAGGCACGATCTGCCAGGACACGCCGTATTTGTCCTTGAGCCAGGCGCATTGCCCCTTTTCACCTCCTTCGGAGAGTTTTTCCCAGTAGTAGTCGATCTCTTCCTGCGTCTTGCAACGCACCACGAATGAGATTGCCTCCGAAAAGGTGAAAAGCGGCCCGCCATTCAACGCGGTAAACATCCCTCCTTCGATCTCGAAGTCCACGGTCAATACAGCACCCTTGGGTCCCGGACCGGCGTCTCCATAGCGCGCGGTGCCGAGGATCTTCGAGTTTTTGAAGACGGAGACGTAGAAGTTCGCGGCTTCCTCTGCGTTGTCACTGAACCACAGGAATGGCGTGATCTTGGGCATGACGATCAGCTTGTGTGCGCCAGCGATTGTTCGTGTTTCGGTTCCGGAGTGCAGGGACATGCATCCGCCATCGGGCGCACTTCCACATTTACGCCGTAGGGCAGTCCCGGGCAGTCCTTCGCGATTACGACAGCCTCATCCATGGTCGTGACGCTGAGCAGAAAATAACCGCCGATGGTCTCCTTGGACTCCGCAAAAGGGCCGTCGGAAACGATGCGTCCATTTTTGCTGGTCACGAGCCGCCCCTCGGGTTCCAGCGGGCTGCCGCCTACTACTTTTCCCTCGTTTTTGAGTCCGTTGAACCAAGCCATCCATTTATCAATGACCTGTTGCATTTCCTCGGGTGAGAGACCTTTGTACCAGTCGATGCTGCGAAATATCAGCATATATCCGTTTTGTGATTCAGTGCTCATGTTTTTCTTTGTTTTGTGGTTTTGTTTTGTGGGTTGCTTAAATATAGGATGAATAAGTGAGTGAAATCAGGACAAATTATTTCGCTTGCTCGTCCATTTCCCAGATTGCGAATTCATTGTTCTCCGTATCACGGCACACGGCGAAATAGCCCATGGTGGGCACTGCGGTCTTTGGCTTGCAGACAGTGCCGCCGAGTTTTTGCACTTTTACTGAAAATTCCGACACTGACGGCACGCTGATGTAGTTCGTGATCGGTTGTGTCTCGTGCTTGCGCATGATCATTCCGCCATTGCGGGTGCCATCGTCCTGGCCGGTATTGACGAACCAGTAATCCTGCGCGCCTGGCATCGGGGAGATATTCCAGCCAAACAGCTTGTTGTAAAATGACTGCGCACGCTCAGGTTTGTCGGCCGGGATTTCGAACCAGACGACCACATGGGAATTTGTATTTTGTGAATTGCTCATTTTTTTGATTTTCGTTGGGGTTGATGTTGTGCTTTTCAAGGATACGACGAACGGGCGCCCATCTTTTGGACAAAAAAGAATTTTTTTAGAAACGGTGCGTAAATCCGGTTTGACAATGCGGGCGATTGAGCTTTGTACACAGAGTATATGGATTACCGCCCCCTTGGTCGCACTGGTGTGAATGTGAGCCAGCTTTGTCTTGGCTGCATGATGTTTGGAGGGAAGACGAACGCGGAGGATTCCTACGCGATCATCGACCGCGCCATCGACGCCGGTATTAATTTTCTCGATACCGCGAACGTTTATTCCCGGGGCAAGAGCGAAGAGGTCACCGGCGCAGCCCTGAAGCGGAACGGCAAGCGTGATAAAATCGTGCTGGCGACAAAGGTTCATGGGCGCATGGACGACACGGATCCGAATGGTGGGGGTAATTCCCGACGCCACATTATTGAGCAATGCGAGGCGAGCCTGAGGCGTTTGCAGACCGATTATATCGACCTCTACCAGATCCATCGCCCCGCGTCGTCGATCCCGCTGGATGAAACATTGCGCGCGCTCGACGATCTCATCCGCGCGGGGAAGGTGCGCTACATAGGCACCAGCACATTCGCCGCATGGCAATTGGTCGAGTCGCTCTGGATCGCGAAGGAACTGGGCTTGAATCGCTTTGTGTGCGAACAGCCGCCCTACAATCTACTCGACCGCCGCATCGAGCGGGAATTGCTGCCGATGGCGCGCACATACGGCTTTGCGATCATCCCGTGGAGCCCGCTGGGTGGCGGGCTGCTGGCTGGAAAATATACACGAAACTCTCCGCCACCGGAGGATGCCCGTTACGCCGACAAGGCTCCGCATTTCCAGCGCCGTTACAATGACCAGATGTTTGACGTCCTGGAAAAGCTCCTGCCGCTTGCAAAGGAAAAGGGTTGTCCGATCTCGCAATATGCCCTCGCTTGGTGCATGCAACAGCCGGGTGTCACCAGCCCGATCATCGGCCCGCGCACAATGGAGCAACTCGAAGACAACCTTGGCGCGTTGAAAGTGATATTGACGCCCGATGACTTGGTAAAGATCGACGAGGTGGCCATTCCGGGAGGGATGGTCTCGCCCTATTACGATGCTGATTTCGGGCCGCACCAGCAGCGTTGGTAGGGTATTACATATTACGTCACATGAAAATTTCACACGTTGTCCCGCTTCTCCTCGTCGTATTTTCGTCCCTTGCTTTCGGGCAGGGTGATTCGTCAGCCGATAAACCGCCCGCCCCTGAAAAAAAACCGGCCGACCAGAAGGAACCGGCAAAAAGCGACCAGACGCCGTCCAAAGAAGAAAAGCCAGTGGAACGCAACGGTAAAGTGACGCTTGGCGACAAGGAAGTGCGCTATATCGCGCAGACAGGCATGGTGCCTGTATTCAAGGACGACGGATCGCCCGACGCGAATGTTTTCTACGTTTACTACGCTGTTGCGGACGAGAGCGGCAAACGCCTCGCGGAAAAAGACGCAGGCAGCCGTCCGGTCACATTTTGTTTCAATGGCGGCCCCGGTGCTTCGGCCGTATGGCTGCACCTCGGCGGCCTCGGCCCGCGCCGGCTTGATTTTCCGTCCGATGGCCTTACGTGTGCCACTGTTTCGAAAGTGGTGGATAATCCGAATTCGATTCTCGATGGCACGGACCTGGTCTTTATCGATCCCGTGGGTACCGGCCTGAGTCGCGCGGCGAAAGGGGAGAATGCGGAACACTTTTACAATGTAGAGGAGGATATTCATGCCGCTGGGGAGTTCGTGCGGTTGTTCACCACGCGCGAGCAGCGCTGGGGTTCCCCCAAATATCTCTTTGGCGAAAGCTATGGAGGAACCCGTGTCGCGGGACTCGCAGAGTATTTGCAGCAGAAGCATGGTCTTTATACGCAAGGAGTGGTGCTCATGTCGGGCGTGCTCAATTTCCAGACGATCCTGGCCAATGGAGGCAACGATCTTCCCTACGTCCTCTCTCTCCCTGCGATGACGGCGACAGCCCATTATCACAAGAAACTGCCTCCCGATCTGCAGGCGGATTTAGCGAAAGCGATCGCGGAGTCCCGTGCATTTGCCCAAGGAGAATACGTTGCGGCCCTGCTTCGGGGAGACCTTCTTCCCGATGATCAACGCCATGCAATCGCCGCAAAGCTGGCCCGTTTCACCGGTCTGGATGCACAGGAAATCGACGAACAGGATCTCCGCATCGATACATGGTTTTTCCGCCGGATGCTGCTGCATAAAGAAGGGAAAATCCTCGGTGCCTTCGATGGTCGTGTGACCGCGGAGGATGGCGAACGGTCGAGGGCTGCCCCGGAATTCGATCCCGCCCTCATGAACATCATCGGCGGGATTTCATCTGCGGTTAATGCGTATGTGCGCGATGAACTCGGTTACAAAAGTGACAATCCCTACCATGTGCTCGGGCCGTTGCCGTGGAAATGGTCGGGCTTCGAAAATCGCTACGTTTCGGTGGAAGACAAGCTCGCGCAAGCCATGAAGACGAATCCGCAGCTCCGCGTAATTGTCCTAACGGGCGATCGCGACCTTGTTGTGCCGGCGGATTGCGTGCCGTTCAGCCTTGCCCATGTCACACTTCCCCAAAGTCTGCGCGACCGAATCACCTTCCAGCACTACGAAAGCGGTCACATGATGTATCTCTTCCGTCCCGATGCGGAGAAGTTGCGCGGAGATTTACTGGATTTTTTGAAAAAGTAGTCCTCGCAGTGCGCTTCAATCGCGGACAGTAATCGAAGCCAGGGTTTTGGAATCAAGGTCCACGCTGTACCGCACCTTCATCCCTGCATGCAAGGCGCTAAGTTCCACCTTTTTGCCGCCTGAGATGATTTGTGTGTTTTTGTCTATTTTGTAGGCTTTCAGTTTTGTTGTGCCTGCCTGTCCCAGCGTTATTGAATCGGTTCCCACGCTGGTAATCTTGTCTTCAGTAATCGCCTGGCCCAATGCAACATCCCCCTTGGCCTTGCCGTTTGCCTTCGCATTTTTCGGTGCAGCGGGTGTTGGTGCGGGGGGAGGAGTTCCATACGCGGTAATCTCGGCGGCTACTGTGCGGTCCATCCCGATGATGATTTGCACTTTCATGCCCGCTTTGACATCGGCAAGCGTTCCTTTCAAGCCGTTGACTGTGATGGCAGTCAGCGGATCGACTTTATAGGTCAGAGTGTCGTGAGGTCCGCCGGTGTCATTTTTAATTTTGTTGGTGGCCCCGGTATTGATCGTGATCGTATCCGTCGTCACCATTGTCACGGTCGGCACTTTGGTGCTTGGGCCTGCAGAAGTTGCCGCAAATAATGGAACCAGGGGGACCATACAAATCGCGATTGCAGTAAAGATGTTTTTTTGTCCGGGGGTTTTCACAAGACAAGTTGATATTAGAATTTGAACTAATATCAAATATTGAATTGAAGGCTCTTGCCGCAAATTTAAGCCGTTTTCAGTATTCCGCTTGATGTGCGCCCCGTTCTTTTTTAATAAACACCCTCACTTTACACGCAGTTCCACTCCCAACCCCACCATTATTCCACTATGAAAGTCGGCGTCTTTAGCGCAATCCTCAGCGATCTTCCCCTCGAAAAAGCTCTCGATCATATTGCAGGTCTTGAGTGCGATACGGTTGAAATTGGCACCGGCGCCTATCCTGGTAATGCCCATTGCAAACCGGCAGACCTTTTGAAAAACACCGGCAAGCTCAAGGAATTCGTCGCGGCGGTGAAGGAGCGCGGTCTCGAGATCAGCTCCCTCTCCTGTCACGGCAACCCCATCCATCCCGACGCAAAACTGGCGAAGGAACACCACGATGTTTTTCAGGCCACGGTGAAGCTCGCCGGCAAAATCGGGGTGGAAGTCGTCACCACATTCTCAGGCTGCCCCGGCGATCATGCGAAGGCAAAATATCCGAACTGGGTCACCTGCCCATGGCCGCCCGATTTCCTTCACATCCTCGACTGGCAGTGGAACAAGGTCGCGATCCCGTACTGGAAAAAACAGGTGAAATTCGCCACCGATCACGGCATCAAGAAAATCGCCCTTGAGGCGCATCCCGGCTTCCTCGTTTATAATCCAGAGACCATGCTGAAGCTGCGCGATGCGACCGAAAGCAAGGTGCTCGGCGCAAATTTCGACCCGAGTCATTTCTTCTGGCAGGGGATCGATCCCGTGAAAGCCGTGCGCAAGCTCGCCGGCGCGATCCATCACGTCCACGCAAAGGACACCGGGCTCTACAAGGTCAATGCCGATTACGACGGCTACCTCGACACCAAGCCTTACTCCGATGAGAAAAATCGCGCATGGATTTTCCGCACCGTGGGCTATGGACACGGAGCCGATTTCTGGACCGATTTCATCAGCACCCTGCGCCTCGTTGGTTACGACGGCACGCTCTCCATGGAACACGAGGACAGCCTCATGTCGCCAAATGAAGGCCTGCGCAAAGGTGTGGAATTCCTGCGGGGCATTGTCCTGCGCGAATCCAAGGGCCAGGTCACCTGGGCGTAGGATAAACTCCAGCCTCGCCGACCAGTATTTCCGCCCGATTTCACCGGCGGGCATGCCGTTTTTACTCTTTTGCGCCTTGACCCGGCTTGACCGGCCAAATGATGTCGAAAGGAAGAAACCGGGGTGTGCAATGATGCCCAATTTCAAAGTCTATTTAGAGATTTCAAAGAACAGGCGGCCAATTTCCGGCCGGATTCGGTGGAACGACCACTGATTCAGCGTGTATTTTGTCACATGAAGAGGGGGGAGAGAACGTCCAATGCTCAACATCCAACGTTGAATGAGGGAAGAGCGGCGCAGTCAGAACATAGGTGACACATCCTTTAGCCTTCCCCCCTCCCCCTTTGCGTCCTTGGCGGTTCAATTCCCCGCCGCCCCCGCCTCCGCCTCCGCGCGCAACTTCTCAATCACCTTCCGCATCGTCTCCTCACCCGTCCCCTCCTGGATCACCCCCGACCCGCTCACCGTCAGCAGCGCCGAGGGACACAACTCCATCCCCTTCTCGTAACAATCCGCCGCATACCCGTAGCGATGCGCATCCTCCGCTATGCTCCCGATCCGCAGCCACGCATTGGAATCATCATCCGGATCGACCGGCTTCGTCAGCAGCACCTTCATGAAAAGCGTGCCCGCCCGCTTGTCATTCATCTCCCGCATCAAATCCGCGAGCCCGAAAATCTCATCCTTCGGCTTCTCCTTGATCGCGTCCAGCGCCGCCAGCGCCCCCTGCCAGTCCGCATCCGCCGCCACCGTGTCGTGCAACTGCACCTCCGCGCACGACCGGAAATAAAACTCCCTCGGCTTCACAGGCCGCGGAAGCAGCTTCACCACCCGCGCAGGCAACCCCGCATTCAGCAAGCTCTCGAGGAACCACCGCCATATATCCACATCCGGCTGCGGCCCATCCGGCCCGGGCCCGAGGTCATACAACGCCTCGATCCGGTCCTTCCTGTCAAACGACGCATAAAGTGCAACATAGAACCCCAGCTTCGCACTCTTCTTTCCCGCATCCGTCTCCGCAGCAATCTGGTCGCGCGCCATGCTATCGACATAATCGAACAGCTTCCCCTTCGCCGCCGCGTCCTTGCACAGCGGGAGTATGTCGCTGACGCTGCTGTCATCGCTTTGCAGAAAATAAGTCGCCCGCCCAAGATCGAACGCCTTCCGGTAATTCCCAAAGATCATCTCGATCTGCATGTAGTTCACAGCCGTATTGATCTCCGCCTTCTCCGGCGTGAAATCATCCAGCGGCTTTTCCAGCACAGGCCGCAGCGACCCCGATTGCGCGATCACCTGCGCCACCTCCTCCGGCTTCGCCGCATCCAGCAGCGTCGTCAACCCCTCCTCATATCCCGGCATCGGCGCCTTCCCCTCGCGGAACTTCGCCACCAGCCGCATGCTCTCCGCCCCGTGCTTCCGCACAAACACCAGCCAGTCCCCCTTCTCCACCTTCCCATGCGCCGACTTACCAATCAGCGCCTCCACATCCGCATCCGCCCCCGGAACCACCAGCCACCGCAGCGTCTTCCATATCTCCTTCGCCCGCCACTGCACCTCCGCATCCGGCGAGCCCAGCGCCCCGCGCACCGCATCCCGCGCCTTGGACCCCAGCCCCAGCAAAGCCGCCGAAGCCTCCTCCCGCTCCGTCAAAGAATCCGCCCCCAGCCTTGCAACCCACTCCGCTGGCGTCCGCTCCACGCCCGCCACCGCAACCACCGGCACGACGAGCCAAAAAATTACCGCAAACAGCCGTAAAAAACGCATCACCCAGATACTAACACGCAAAATCCCACGAATCATCATTTAACACAGCACGCAGCAATGGACGGACACGCTTCGTCGTGCCACCCTGCGATAGCTTCTTCGGACAAATCCCCTTTTCCGCCCTCAGCCCTGCCCCTCAGCCAATTCAATGCTCAACGTTGAACCTTCTTTCCCCATTCCGAAAAATCTGTGTCAATCTGTGTCAATCTGTGGACGATTCACTTTCCGTCCTTACTCGTCGCGGCATAGCCCCAAGGCGACGCGGGATCTTCGTTTTATACTTTAGCCTTTAGCCTTTTCTTCGTCCCCCCTTTGCGCCCCTCTTCACTTTAGCCTTTATACTTCAGCCTTTAGCCTTTTCCCTATCCCCTCACTGCGCGCTCACAAAAAACGTCGCCACCACCGGCTTGCCAGTTTTGTATTTCGCCTCCATCCGTATCCATGCGCTCGCGGGAGCGTCGCCGACGATCGGCGAAATCTTGAGCTGATAGCTCCCTTTTTGTTTCGCAGGCACACATTCGACTTTGATCGCGCCGCTCGAGCTTGTCACCAGGATGTCACTCGGCTTCCCATCTGTAAGAATTTGCGCATCCACCGTTTTCGGCTCCCGTGCCTCGCCCGCCTTCCACGCCAGCTTGCGCGGCTCGAAGTGGATTACCTCATCCACATGGATCTTCAACGTCAGCGCCTTTTCAGGCGATCCATCATCCGTCTTCACAAAGACTTGCTTATCCTTCGCATCCATCTGCCTGTCCACATGGAATACCACCTGGATCTCTCCCTTCTCACCGGGAGCAATCGTGCTTTTTGCCGCTGCTGCCTCCGTGCAATCGCTGCACGAGGTATGCACTTCGACGATATGCACCGGTTTCGTTCCTGTATTCTGAAAATGATATGCCCCGAATGTCTCAGCGTCAGTCGCCTTGGCTTCCAGCGTGAGCACTTCTTTTTCCCAAACTAGTCCGGCTTGGGCTGTTAAAGACCAAATACAGATCAATACAATAATCAACCTTTGAGAGCTTGTCATGAATACAAGAGTCTTACCCTCACAAATCATCACCACTTGATAACGTCGTGCAGATAAAGTTCTATTAAAACACATGTTAACACAATTACGCATACCATTATCTTCACGAACAACGCCATAAATTTTATATAAATTTAATTTGCAGACTCGATATTGATATTCCTTCGAATCTGTTGTCGCAAATATCGAACTTGGAACAACACTTTTAGAGCTATTAGCTCTATCAGTATCAGAACGATTACAAGCACCTTAAAAATGTTTTTATTGTAACTCATCACTGTCAGAAAGAGGAATTAACACAATCCATCCACGCCTGTCGAGCCGTTTTTGCTGCACTTTTAAATAGAAATAGGGGTCAGTCAACAAATCTTGACATAACTCACCCACGCCTGTATTTCCGGCGGCAACTCCTTGCCTGACAACATTTCAAACCGCCTCACCCGCTGGCTCACGTTCGCCGCCGTCCTCAATCCCAACCGTTCCGCCACCCATCCCTGGCTCACTGTCGTCTTGCGCGCGATCGCCCAGGCGATCGCCACCCGCCGCAGGTCGCCTCTCTCCGTTTTTTCCAACTCTGCCTGCTTCAATCCCATGGCCCTCCTGCCCTCCTCCAGCCACTCCTTGGCCTCTTTCATCCGGACGTCACGCCCCTGTTCGCTATGCCGGTAGTTGCGATTTTCCCTCCGTGGAATTGCCTTCATCCTTCCGAGCAACATTTCCTTGAATGCCTCATTCCCCCAATACCAACCCCGCTGCAACGTGCTCTGCAAGTTCCGCGCCTCTCCTTCCAGGCATCCTCCTTGGCCCGCAGCGCCCATCCCCTCGCCGCCCACTCTCCTTTCCAGGTCCTCCACCATCCGCCGCCTGCCACTGGTGTCATCTCTCCTTCCGGCCAGAGCAAAACCCGTTGCAGTTTCCATCCACGGCGCCCGTTTCCCCGGCGCCACTGCATAGCCCTGCGAGAGGCTGCTCCAACGGTAATCCAGCAATCCTTTTCCCCGGTTCAGTTTCACCATCCCGCCCCGCACCGGATTCCAATGCACATAGTCAATCAACGTCGCCAGATAATCCCCGCCTTTGCTTCCTGTTTCAGTCTGCACCACCACCGCCTTGTAGCGGCCGCCAAAGACATGTCCCCACAGCAGGTGACGCCGGTTAAACCGCCGCGTGTACGTGTTTTGAAACCAGCGCATTCCCTCCACCAGATTCCCATGCGGAGTCTCCAGCACCCAATGATAATGATTGCCCATCAACACCCACGCATGCACACGCCAGCCCGTTTTTGCGCACGCCTCCCCCAGCGTCTTCAGAAAAATCTCCCGGTCCCCGTCATCTTCAAAGATGTCCTCCCTCCGGTCCCCTCTCGCCATCACATGGTAAAACGCCCCTTCGTACTCTATGCGTATTTGCCTTGCCATGCCCCTTACTCAATCAGAAACACAATCCTTTGTCCATTTTTGTTGACTGACCCCTATCTATGTTTTCATGGCCTATGGGTTGCGTTTGCCTTCTATCTCCCCGCTCCACGCCAAACGTACTATTCATCATTTTCCAAAATAGGGGTATATAGTTTGCCAATTATTTTCTATCGCCAGGGCAAACGGCATCATCCACCCTAAGACAGCAAAAAATGTCATCCTTCGCCACTTTTTACAAAGCGTCGAATCCGATATTATCCACGACGGTCTGCCAAAAAACATATCGGCGATAAGCCCTTGCCTTATTCTAACACCTCCTAATCCGTCTGAAGGCGTGAAAAAAAAACCAGTCGGCGATCCTAAAGATACCCAGAGTGGATGCCTCCTTCTATGGATATATCGGATGATAGAATCAAAGGACAATGCCCAACAAATCAACACGCATCCCCCTAAAACCACGAGCACAATGTATTTTTTATCTATTGACATAATCTATTCTTCCGCACCATGGATTTTAAGCAGATTATCTTAATGGCCCCGTGAAGAATCCATTGTTAAATGGGTCATTTGCCGGATTATCGGCGCCTGATACTGTGCATCCACCAAGACCGCCGTCATCACCAAGACCACCACCCTGTCCATCGAGGCCACGGTGGATTTGCGTATTCCAAATCGGCGAATGTGGCTGATCATATCCCGCCCCAACACCACCATAAGCGCCACCGTTCAACCCCGATCCTCCTCCGCCTCCCCCTCCAGTGCCAACAAAAGGTGAATACAAATCGGGGTTTGGAACATAATTATAGGGCACGCTCGCTGGATTATTGGGATCAACATTTGGAGCATTCCTCCACGTATAAGTCGGATCAGTATGAGTAACGTAGTAAGACGGGGATATTGGCAATCCTGCTCCCACTCCAATTCCGAAATCCGTACCACTGTAATTATTTCCCCATACTACACTGACCTCTCCAGCCATACCTTCGACCCCTCCTGAAAGCCCAGCCGATTGCCCGTTCCCTTCGAGAGCATAGATGCTACTCGCCGTAGTAAGAGTAACGCCGCCCGTCATTGAAATGCCGCCTGTAAGCCCTGCTCCATATTGCGTCTGTGTTCCAATATTTCCACTGTCATCTATAACCACACTAGGTGCGAATTGAACAACTCCAAAATTAAAATTTGCCCTTACCGCATATGTATCGAGTCCCGATGGATCGATTGAATTAGTTACATTATTCATTGCATATCGGTAAATATTTACATCCCCTGCATCAAACCGTATCGGATCCGTTTGCAGGAACCTTCCGAAAGCTGGCGAATATACTCTGTTTCTGTAATCATACAGACCCAGAGCTTGGATATATTCTCTTCCTGTAAACATGAAACGGTTTCCAACAGCCGAAGCCGCCAAAGGATTTCCATTTCCATCAGTGAGCGCCACCGTCCCAAAGACATCATAACTATAGCTTTCCACCACCTGCCCGGTGTTGTTTGTAATTCTCGTCACATTGCCAAGAGCATCGTAATGGTAAAAATCCGAGCCTGTAGAAAGGGAAGGGGTCGGTTCCAAGTATTAACAATCCTCCCTCTCCTGCTCTCGTGATCAGTACAGAGAGAATCTTCAAGCAACCCGGCCTGCCGCAAATGCGGCAGCCCTGGAACCCTTGAGGTGGAGACGGTGAGATATGGCCGTTAGATAAACCAACGCCCCCTTTCATCCGGTGGCGGTCATGCTGCCACCCGTACTCCGACGCAATACTCTCCGCCACATTCCCCGTCCGCACATCGAACGTATAAGTCTCGATCTCCCGACGCAACGCCTGCCTCTTCCGCTACGCGGTTACTTGCTGAGCAGCACCTCTTTATCCCGGAGCGCCGCCTTGAATTTCCAGCCGCTGGCGGCAAGCTTGTTAAGTTCGGTTTCGAAATTCTCCCCTGTATTCTCCATGTAGAGAACCTTGTATTGCTCCACGGCATGAGGTTCCGCCGCATAGGAATGCCGCGCCAGACTGGGCCACAATACTGCGAACCCGGCGATAGCCATGAGCAGAGCTGCAACTGTCTTGAGTTTTGTATTCATAATGTGAACAGGGCGGGCTTAATGGGATGGAACAGGTTTCGTAAATTCATCCCTGAGTTTGTCGAAATCCGGTCCGGAGACGACACCCACAGCGACCACGTATTTACCGAACGAGGGGAGTTTTTCCCCGTCACCGTAGAGCATCGGAGAGGAATTGTTGCCCGACCCGTTGGCTGCATATATTCCGCAAATCATGATTCCGTCGTAGTTGAGATTTTCACCCGGATTGAAGGACCGCCATGCACTCGTTCCGATCTTACCTGTGAGGGCGCCGAAATGTTCCGTGAGATCAGTCTTGTTCAAGCCGTTCACCAGGGACGCCCGGATGACTTTGCCCTGATCGGTCTGCCAGATCAACGCGACCTCGCCGCTGAAGGGTCTTTCGGCCTTTGATAGGCCGGTGAGGGTCGGGCCTTTTTGACGCGCGACTTCCTGCCCATCGACAAAAAACAGGGTCACTGCATAGTAACCGGCTGCGGTGTCTGGCAGCGTGAATGGCGCCCGTACCGTGCGGATGTCGAGGAATGTCCGCAAATCATAGTCCGCCTCATGCTGCGGTTGCAGGGATGGCGCAGGCTCTTGCCTGTGACACGCTGCGCATGTCAGCGCCAACACGACAGTGAGGAATGCAAAACGTGCTTTGCGGTGAGCTGGCGCACCCGGTGTCCTGGCAAATGATTCGTAAGTCATCATGGGGTTTTGATACTGCTATTTAAACACCTGTAAACGCGGGATGCCGATACAATTAACCCGGCCCGGCTTATAGGCCAGATTTCGCAAGCAGCCAGCCATACTCCGCCGCAATACTCTCCTCCACACCCCCCGTGCGCATCCCCTCCGGCAGCACATCGAACGTATAAGTCTCGATCTCCAGATGCGACGTCTGCCCCTTCCGCAATTGCGCAAAAAACTCCGGCGTCAACGCACTCCCTGTAGAACTCAGCGCCCCGTATTCCTCCACAAACAGCGGCACATGAAAATGCACGCGCAATTCCTCGATCTCCGCGCGCGTTGGTAACTCACGCAACGCCTCCGGCAGATCGTCCCACGATAAAATCGCGCCTGAGCGGTCGCGCCCCTTCACCTGATGAAAATAAACCGGCTCCGCAAACGGCGCCAGCGCCTCCAGGCTCGCCGCATTGCACGGCCCGCGCAGTGCCGCGCTCACCTGGATCTTCGAAACACGGATGCCCGCCACCTCGTACCGCCGCAGCGATTCCGCCAGGTCCTCAAACTGGATCGCCACATGGCATGTATCGAAACAAACTCCCACATGCCGCCGCAAAATCTTCTCCGCCTCCCCCGCGCTGCACCCCAGCGCCGCGCTCAACTTCTTCCCGCCAGCAGGAAACAACGTCTCATTAAAAAACCGCACGGTCTCCTCGGTCGTCTCGAGATAACAACTCGGCTCCGGCTCCAACCCAAGATGAATCTCCTTGCCCGAGTGCTCGTGGATTTTGTGCAGCACCTTCGCACAATCCACCAGATGCCCCACCATCGCATCCACATCCGCCTGCGTAGTGATCCAAGCCTTGAACGAACATGGCACCGTGCTGATGCTCCCATCCACCCCCTCCGGCAGCAATTGGGCCAGAATGTGCGCCAGCGTCAGCGTATAGTTCCGCCGCTCCGCAGTCCGCCAGTCGGGCTGATACACATTCTCCTTCACCCGCCCCGCATGGAACTGCCCGTAGGGAAACCCGTTGATCGTGAACGCATAAAGCCCGTTCGCCTCAAAAAACTCCCGCGCCTCGCGCAACGCCCCCGGCACATTCAACTCCCGCGCCGCCTGGTTACTCAACCGCAACCCCAGCCCGAACCGCTTCCCCTGCGCCACTCTGTCCCGTACTGCCAGCGCCTTCTCCCGGATCGCCGCGAAATTCTCCGCCCACGTCTCTCCCTTGTGGATATTCAGGCAGTAGGTCAGATGCAGCGGGGGTTGTTCGCGAATAATCATACAAAAAGCCGCCCCAATGAACACGCCTCACCCCCCAAAAGCAAGCCGCGACCAACAACACTAAACATTGTGGCTTAGAACATGTAAGCCATCCCGCCCATTCGCGCACAACGCCATCCGCCTCTCTTCACTTCAGCCTTTATCCTTCATACTTTATACTTCTCTTCCGCCCGGTCTAATCAACCATTGCCAACCCTTACCAACCGTCAGCCACCCCGCATCCCTGCCATGATCGCCCCACCCCCAAACACATTTTTCAAAATGTTTTGCCCCCCGCCGCATTTATGTTTCAATGCGCCCCTATGAAAATCGTCGTTGCCTATTCCGGCGGACTCGACACGTCCGTCCTGCTCACCTGGTTGAAGGAAACTTACTCCGCCGAGATCGTCGCATTCTGCGCCGACGTCGGCCAGGAGGAGGAACTCGACGGCCTCGACGCCAAGGCCCTCCGCACCGGCGCTGGCAAGTGTTACATCGACGACCTCCGCGAGGAATTCGCCCGCGACTTCATCTTCCCGATGATCCAGGCCAACGCAATCTACGAGGGCCAGTACTATCTCGGCACCTCCATCGCCCGCCCCCTCATCGCCAAGCGCATGGTCGAGATCGCCCACATGGAAAAAGCCGACGCCGTCGCCCACGGTGCCACCGGCAAAGGCAACGACCAGGTGCGTTTCGAGCTCACCGCTGCCGCCCTCGCCCCCGAGTTGGAAGTCATCGCCCCATGGCGCCAGGACCGCTTCCGCGAGCAATTCCCCGGCCGCGCGGAAATGATCGCCTACGCCGAGAAAAACAATATTCCCGTCATGGCTTCCGCAAAGAAGCCCTACTCCATGGACCGCAACCTCCTCCACATTTCCTTCGAGGCCGGCATCCTCGAGGACCCCTGGTTCGACGCCAGCGCCGAGAAGGCCCGCGACATGTATGTCCTCAGCGTCTCCCCCGAGGAAGCGCCCGACAAGGCCGAGCACGTCGAGTTGATCTTCGAAAAAGGCATCTGCACTGGCATCGGCTACCACGAACTCGATGCCTTGCTCACCGAGATCGGCCATCCCGGCGCCGTGAAATACGACTCCGAAAACCACGCGCTCCTCTCCCCGTTCTGGGTGATGAAAGTGTTGAACAAACTCGGCGGCAAACACGGCATCGGCCGCGTCGATCTGGTCGAGAACCGCTTCGTCGGCATGAAGTCCCGCGGCGTTTACGAAACCCCCGGCGGCGCCATCCTCCACTTCGCACACCGCCAGGTGGAATCGCTTACCATGGACCGCGAAGTCATGCACCTCCGCGATTCGCTCATCCCGCAATATTCCACGCTGGTCTATAATGGCTTCTGGTTCGCGCCTGAGCGCGAGGCCCTGCAATCGCTCATCACCGAGACCCAGAAAAACGTGACCGGCACCGTGCGCCTGAAGCTTTACAAAGGCAACGTCATCACCGCCGGCCGCAAGAGTCCGCTGAGCCTCTACAATCCCGACATCGCCACCATGGAAGCCGACCCGACCAAGGCCTACAACCAGAACGATGCCACCGGTTTCATCGCTCTCAATGCCCTGCGCCTGAAAGTCGCCGCGCGCGTCCATCGTTCCAAATAGACAAATATCATGAGCAACGTCAAAATCCTCGCATTCGCCGGCAGCACCCGGACTGGTTCCTTCAACAAGAAGCTCGTCAGCATTGCGGCAGGGGGCGCCCGGGCCGCTGGCACGGAAGTAACACTCATCGATCTGCGCGACTTCCCCATGCCCTTGTTCGATGGGGATATCGAGGAGCAAAGCGGCCTGCCCGATAGCGCAAAAAAACTGAAGCGCCTGATGATTGATCACCACGGCTTCCTCATTTCCGCGCCGGAATATAATAGCTCGATCACCGCCGTCCTCAAGAACACCATCGACTGGACCTCGCGCCCGGAAACCGATGACGAACCGCCACTGGTATGCTTTCGCGGGAAGACCATAGCTTTGATGAGCACCTCACCGGGCGCGCTCGGCGGCCTGCGGGGTCTCGTGACCGTAAGATCGATCCTCGGAAACATCGGCTGCCTGGTGCTGCCCGATCAAATTTCGATTCCCAAGGCATACGAGGCGTTTGATGACAGCGGAGCATTGAAGGATGAATCCAAGCAGAAAGCCATCATCGATCTCGGACGCAAGCTGGCTGCGTTTACACAAAAACTGGTTGGTTAAGGCGGGCTTATTAACCGCTTGTGTTCCAGTAGGAAACCTGTTAAAACAAGTGCATTATGAGCAACGACCTCAAATCAATGACAGTAGGACTTGCCAACGAATTCAAGGACTTTGTCGCAAAAGGCAATGTCATGGATCTGGCGGTAGGTGTCATCATCGGCGCCGCTTTCGGCGACATTGTCAAATCAATGGTCAAGGATGTGATCACTCCGTTGATCGGCATGGTGGGTGGTAAGCATGTGGATTTTGCCGGCATCAAGCTTGGCCCAATCATGGTCGGCAATTTCCTTAACTCGGTGGTCAGTTTTCTCATCCTTGCCGCCGTGGTGTTCTTCGTCCTTGTAAAACCGATGAACAAGCTCATGGCCACACTCAAGAAGCCCGCCGCGCCAGCGCCAACACCTCCCACGCCGGATGATGTACTCCTGCTGCGCGAAATTCGCGATTTGCTGAAAGAAAAGCAACCCTGATTTTTTAAAAAAATTCCAACCTGCGACTACTCTCCATGGTCTGGAACAAACCAAAAAATCTCTGGCAGTGGCTGGTGCTCATCAGCCCCGGGGCCGCGAGCGTCCTGTTCACGGCCTTTGGCAAATTGCTTCCCGATGACGACCAGGTGGCGCCAGCCTTGCTCGGGTTGCCAGTGACATTCATCATGTGCGTGGTGATCGGATATCTGCTGGCAAGAAAAACGGGGAGCGCCGGCAAAGTATTCGGCCTCACAGCGCTGTTCATCTTTCTCTTGATGGTCGTGAATTTTTCCATCTGCTTCGGCGGCTGCATCGCGCTGCAGCCCCACATGGATTTCAAATGAAGCTCGCGCTTGCCTCGGAGGAACTGCTCAAGCGCACCACGAGCCGGTGCCCTGCTTGCAATGCAGACTCCCCTGCGGAAGTCTGGAAAGTCACCGAAGGCAAACAGGCCCGTATTTTTCTCAAGCGCACCTGCGCGGAGCACGGCCCGGTATCGAACTGCATCAGTTCCGACGCCCGTTTCTACTGGCTCGCGCAGGGCGATCCACAAAATGCCTGCTGCGGGGGCGGCACGTGCAGCGCAGGCGATGGCGGCGTCACCGGCACGCTCGGGCGCAATGCC
>JBAVPB010000157.1:0-5051 GCA_049692655.1 Chthoniobacteraceae bacterium
CAGGGCTGCAACCCGTGGGCAGAGGTGGGCGGCTTAATTCTGTTAATCCTGTCCGAAAAATCCCCATCACCCCACATGCGGCATCACCTTCCGCTGGCTCACCGCATCACCATCATCGTTTTTTAATTCACGGAATATAATGGTGGAAAGCACCGTCAAAACCCCCAGCGCAAGAAATGCCTCATGGATACCCCGGATCATTTCCGGCGCACTCGTCTGAAAACGGTCCGGTATAAAGAACGCCGTCGCCAGCGACGCCGTCGCCACGCCGAAGCTGATCGACATTTGCTGCATCGTGCTCGCGATGGTGCTGGCGCTGCTCGTCTCCTCCTCGGTGACATCGGCGTAGGCGAGCGTATTCATGCTCGTGTATTGCAGCGACGTGAAAAAGCCAAAGGTAAACACCTGCACGACGATCAGCCACACCGGCGTCCCCGCTCCTATCGTTGCAAACAGGACAATGAGCAACCCCAGGATAATCGTGTTTGAAACCAGCACACTCCGGTAACCGAACCGCCTCAGGATCCACGGCATCGTCATCTTGAGACTCATTGCGGCCATCGCCTGCGGCATCATGAGAAGGCCGGACTGTATCGGCGTGAACCCGAGCCCCACCTGGTAGAGTAACGGAAAAAGGAAAGGGATGCCGCCGATCCCCAGCCGCGTGAAATAGCTGCCGCTCACCGCCGAGCGAAAAGTCCGGATGCGGAATAAAGTCAGCCTAAGCAACGGAAACTCCGTCCGCGTCGCCCTGAATCCATAAGCCGTAAGCAGCAGTGCGGAGATCGCCAGCAACTCCAGCATCGAGCGCCCGCTCAACGTATGCTCGCCAAACACTTCCAGCACATACGACAGCAACCCAATGCCGGAGCCGAACAGAATGAGCCCGGCCACATCGAGCGAATGGGTATTTTTCTCCCGGTAGTCCGGCAGATGTCGGTAAACCAGGTACAGGCCAAGCAGCCCGATCGGCATATTGACGAAAAAAATCACCCGCCAGTGAAAATACCCAACGATAAGACCGCCCGCAATCGGCCCAAGCATGGGACCGATCAGCCCCGGTATGGCCACGAAGCTCATGGCGCGGATCAATTCCGATTTCGCAAACGTCCGCACCATCGTGATCCGCCCCACAGGCACCATCATGGCGCCCCCGCACCCTTGCAGGATCCGGCATGCGACAAGCACATGGATGTTACTCGAAATGCCGCAAAGAAACGACCCCAGCGTGAAAATACCGATCGCCGTTGAGAACACCCGGCGCGTCCCAAATCGATCCGCCATCCACCCGCTGATCGGGATAAACACCGCCAGGCTCAACGTATAGCTCGACAGCACCGCCTTCATGCTCAAAGGCACCACCCCCAGCGCCTTAGCGATCGCAGGCACCGCCGTATTCAGGATCGTCGTATCCAGCGCCTCCATGAAAAACGCCACCGCGACAAGCCACGGCAAAATGCGTTTGACCGTATCGCCCAGCGCCGGACGCGCGGAACCCGCATTGGAATTATCCGCACTCATTTTTGTGACAGTTCATTACCGGGAAGAACTTTCCGAAACCAAAACAGATTGTAAAGGATGGTATGCCCTCATCCCCATTTAGTTAAGGAAATACGCCGCTTTCTTTCCAAAAACGATTTTATACAGCGCCGGAGGCGCGGCGGAATTAAAGCCCGGGGTGAAGCACAGCGTAACCCCGGGAAATCACCATATAAAAATGCATGAACCCCTGGAAGGGGTGACGGAATAAAACCGTCAATTAATATGCTCCACGAGCGCCTCGGGCGCACCTTGCATTCCACCGCACGTAGCGTGCGATCGCACGAATTACCATGGCCTGCACCATGTCATTATTTTTCCATCAGGTTGCACCTTCCAGTTAAGAGGGTGGTTAAAAAGTAAGCGGGAAAAGCGGTCATCAAAGATTAATGCCAGATTTTCCCAAGGCGTCTCTTTCTTTAATCTGTGTCATCTGTGGACAAAATGACTTTTTAGACGTCCTCCAAGACAACACGCCGCGCAGCCAGTCACGACGCCGGTCCATTTTACACGATCTCATCTGCCCCGGTTACCTGTAAGGCGTCCAGAAGGAAGCATCAGCCACATCGGACAATGCATTGAACGAGCTCGTCGGCACCTTCGGGATCGAATCCACCGTGAAAGGCCCGAAGGAATTTCCAAAAAGATCCTTCCCGGTATTGTACAACAGCGAGCCCGTCTTCAGGTAACTCTTCAAGTCGTTGAAATTCGGGTGCATGCCGCTCGCCTTGTTCATCTCGATCGCATATTCGTCGGATGCCGAATCCAGCAGCCGCAAATCCTCCAGGATGCTCGTCGCCTGCGAACGTTTGCGCGCCCGCAGGAAATTGGGCACTGCGATCGATGCCAGCAATGCGATAATTGCCACCACGATCATGATCTCCACCAGGGTAAAGCCCCGGCTGTCTGTAACTTTGTTTTTCATGGAATAATCAGGGTTATGAATAATTGGGTATGATGTTTATATAATGAATTATTCACCCCCATAAGTAGCACCCCACGAGCCAGTTGACCCTCACCCCGGCAGCATTGTAGTGTGGCGGACACCACGATCCCACTACCGCGAACTTAAGTAAGCGTCGCGGCGAATTCCGCTACAAGACATCGGCAAAACCCAGTCACCCATCTCTGCTTCACGCCGACTTAAGCCATGCTGTTAAACGTGGAATTGATCGCAAAAAAATCGGGCGTCGCAGCAACATTCTGGGTAGCGCATTCGGCTCGAATACCCCTTTTCGGCGGCCCGCCGAAAAGCCCTCAAGAGACGCCCTTATCTTCCAGGAACCCCTCACCCATACAGCGCGGCACCTCTTCTTCCGGGGAGCGCCCGCGTCTCGCGTGCTGGTTGCGGCGTCTCGCCGCATCGAACTTTTTTCCCAATCCACCCGCTGCTATCCGGAGACGCCCCTCACAAAACACACATCAAAAAACCCCTTCTGCCTTCTGCCTTCTGCCTTCTGCCTTCTGCCTTCTGCCTTCTGCCTTCTGCCTTTCCCCAACCCCGCCCCAATCACAAACCCGAAAAAAAGAATCAGCAGCACAAGCGCCGCGATGACACCGAAGCGATAATCGCGCTGACGCAAAAAAATAATCAGCATCAGCAACACGCGCAAGGCCGGCAGCAGAATGAACAGAAGGATGCCCGCCGTGACGATCCGCATGTTCCCCACAACCGCCAGGTCATGCGTTCCCACCCGTGAATCAATGAACGCGAGCACGAGCCCCAGGCCGATCATGGCGGACGCCAGCCCGGTTCCATATTGCAACAGCCCGGCCAGCAATCGCTCCATGCGGAACGGTTTCGAAACACCGGCCTTCATGCCGCCCCCCTCACGAAATTAATGCCAAAAGCCCCCATGAACATCTGCACCGCCAGGACGATGAGCACGACAATAAATAGCACGCGGATTTTTTCATTCGGCACCACCATCAGGACGCGCGCCCCGATCATTGCCCCCAAAACCGAACCCAATGCCACCGGCCCAGCAACCGCCGTCACGATATCGCCACGCACAAAATAAGCGGCGGCGCTCGCCGCGGCGGTCACGCCGATCATGAAATTCGCAGTCGCCGATGAAACCTTGATCGGCAGCCGCAGCGCCGTATCCATCGCCGGGATCTTGAGCACCCCGCTGCCAATACCCAGCAATGCCGAGATCAGCCCTGCGCCATACATCAGCGCCATCCCCATCGGCACACGCTGCACCTGGTAATCCACATTGCGCCCCAGCGCGCGATCAGGATAACTGGAATGCAGCCGCAAAACGGTGGCCCATTCCTTCCGGTCAGCCGTGGCGACCGCACCGGCCGGTTCACCCCGCCGCGACAGCATCTGCTGCGCGGACAGCAACAAAATCACGGCAAAAAGAAAAAAGAGATACGGCACCGGGATGACTCCCGCCAGCACCACCCCGCTCAATGCTCCCAGCGTGGTCGCCACTTCCAGCACGATCGCGAGACGGATATTCGTGAGCCCTCCCCTCAGGCACGGAGCCGCGCCGCCGCACGAACACGCAATCACCGAGACAATGCTCGCGCCTATCGCCCCATGGATGCCGATATGGCCGAACATCGTCAGGATCGGCACGATAAAAATCCCGCTTGCCATCCCGAGCGTCCCGCCCAGCGCGCTCGCTCCGACGGATACCGCAAACAACCACAACTCAAACCTCAAATCCATTTCACGCCTCCCCTTTTCGCGATGCAACCGCCGTGCGGCGCGCCAGCCGCGTCACAAACCGGATCTTGTCGCCCCGGTAATGAAGCTTCTCGTAATCGACCGGTTGGTGCCCCGCGCAATACGACGTCCGCTCGATCAGGAATATCGGGCTTCCCACATCCACCCCCAGCGCCCGCGCCACATGCATCTCAGCCGTCACCGCTTCCAGGCGGTACTCCGCCTCCACGAGCGGCATGTCGTACTTTTCTTCCAGGAGCGAAAAAATCGGCTCAGCCTCCAGGTCATTCTCCATCACTTTCTCGCCGATCTCACGCGGCAGGTACGTCTCGTCAAAAGAAAGCGGCACCCGGTCCGCCAGCCGCACACGCTGGATGCGCACCACCAGCGTTCCCGCAGTCAGCCCCAGCCGGCGCGCCACCGGCCCGCTCGCCGCCACGATCTGTTTATCCAGCAGCCGCGCCGTCGCATGCCGCCCCATCGCCTCCATGTCCTCCACAAAGCCGGTAAGCTCGGTCAGCTCCTGGGTAATCTTCGGCTCCATGACATAAGTCCCCTTCCCCCGCCGTATTTCAACCAACCCGCGCCTCGCCAGATTCTGAATGGTCATCCGGATCGTCGTCCGGCTCACCCCAAACCGCCCAACCAACTCATCTTCCGACGGCAACCGGCTCCCCGCAGGAAAAGTCCCATCCGCAATCCCCAAGGAAAGCACCTCCTCCACCTGCGCATACAGCGGCACATGACTTTTTGCATCAATTTTCATGCCAGACATAGTGACATCATGATGTCACTATGTCTGGCATGAAAATTGATGCAAAAAGTCATGTGCCGC
>JBAVPB010000158.1:0-7958 GCA_049692655.1 Chthoniobacteraceae bacterium
ATCATTACCACTTGCCACAATCATCGCAAGATCTGGCAAAAAGCAATCCTGTCTCACAAAATGAACGGGCTTCGACAAATCATCCGGGCATCGCAAAATGAGACGCACGAGATAAAATAAATCTGCCCGCTGCACGTTTGGATTGAATCCATTTTGCACCAGTTTCCGGTAATTCTCTTGCGCCAGAACAAGAAACTCCGGCTCATTGAGACGCTTCCCCAAATAACCCAGCAGAGAGGCGTTGAGATCGCCGCTGGCAGCATTATCGGAGAAGTTGACGAGGTTTCCTGCCGTCAGTGAAACGCGGGGACCATAACGTGCGATTGCACGGACGTGTTCATCGTCTTCAAAGAGGGAGAGTTCGCCGTCAGTACGGGCTTCCAGTTGTTCATTTAAAACGGTGAACCAACCAAAACCATAACTCCAGTAACCCGGCCCCTCTGAGCAACCCCCATCGTTGCCAAAACCACCAAGGAAAAGCGGAAGACATTCTTTTGCCGCTGCCAGAATTTTGGCGAGAAGATGGGGGTCATTAAGTTGCGAGAGAGCAGCACCGACCACACCCTGGTGGCACACGGCGTTCCAGTTGTGGCTATTTTGCTTCCATGAGAATCTCCATGAATTCGCCTCGTCCACATAGTTCTCAAAGACATCGTGCAGCAGGCGTTCCCGAATCCGGGTTCTCAATTCGGAGGGGATCACATCGCCCAGCAAGTCGAGCATCTCAGCCATGAGATTTGCAGTCTCCGCACAAAAGAGATCAATTTGAAGCGGATCCTTGCCGCTGAAATCTTCGTTATCGTGCCAGTGTACATGTGCGGGAAGAGCCCATGAGACTTCCTCGAATATGGAGGTAAGTTTGTTGATCACGGAATCCGTGAGACGTTTACGCCAGGGATCATTCTCGCTACTGAGCAGCAGACTGATTACCACGCGGGCAAGACGGCGACGGCGCTCAAAATAGACACGTTCAAAAGTAAGGCGGATGCCAGTGCGCCTGAAGCTGGAGTAAAGCTCATCAGTCAATTCCGGAAGAGGTTCCCCGCACTCGTCCTCAGCCATTACACGCGATGGTTTTGCAAGCTGCTGTAACAACGGATTATTTGCAACCTTTCGCCAGACATCCGAGCCGATCCCGGGAAGAAGTGGTTTATGCGGGTGGCGGGCAATCACTTCCTCAATCCTGGCAGAAGACCAATCACCACGTAATAAATTACGAGATATAGAATTTAACATCGCTACTTTCTTTGCAAAACATCCATCCAAAATAAGACCTTAGGTTTTGTCTGGCAGATGAATATCACCTCAAATTTCAATTCAAATGTTTACCAAGAATAGAGATCTGCGGCTTGTCGATCGGGCTGCCGGTTTTCAACCCTTCTGGTTCAATCAAATAGAGATAGGAGGGCGTCCACCAAGGGCCTGCGGCCCAATACGTGTAACCGGTCCAGACATCCCGATTCTTGTCCATGTAGGTCAACAAGTCATCGCCTTCCTTTTGCGCCTGGATATCTGCAGGGTTATTGTCCCAGCCAAATTCCCCGAGAAATCCCTTGAAATGATATTGCCTTGCCCATTCGGTAAAAGCAACCAACCGGGATGACCCGGAACCCGCCACAGCTTCGCGATGTGTGCCGGAAGAGTCCTTGTCCAAATATTGATGAACTTCAAAAACAAAATTGTTACCTGGATCCCTGAAGTTTTTTAACGCGTCGGCATTTCCTGATTTTATCCACGAGTGAGCACCGGTAAAAGAAGTCCCCGGCACCAGTATTTTATTCTTCGCTCCAGTTCCGCGAATCGCATTTACAGCGGACTGCATGAGACTGGCATTCAGCACGGCGGTATGTTTGTGGGGTTCATTCATCAATCCGAACCACACAAGAGGGTTATCTTTATAATGATTCGCCAGGCGAATCCAAAGATTGTTAAAATCATCCCCTGTAACTTCGGGATCCATTCCCACATACACCCCTTTTTTGATGTCTGCAGGATCGGAGCGTGAGCCATAATTGTGAACATCAAGCAGCACCACAAGACCGAGCTTGGTAGCCTGCTCCACGCACCGGTCAAGTTCGTTGATGTTTGCGGAGTCGAAATCACTTTTTAAAGCCGGTTGCAAACGCTCCCACTTGAATGGAATGCGCACCACCCTCATGCCTTTGCTTTGAAAATAAGTAAACTCGGCTTGCGTAGGATAGGCAAAATTTCTCCCGAGAATCGTGCCGCTTCCTCCAAATTCCGCTGATGCAAGATTCACTCCCGGATAATACGATTTTTCTGAGCTTATAACAGGCTGGCTATTTTGTGCCACAGCTGTAATGGCAAGAAACACGATCGAACAAGGCAGGATGAATTTCATAATCAAGGATCTGTTGCGAGTTAATAAATATTCTTTGGATTAAAACACATGTGGGCTATCTCAGTTCTTTGAGTTCGTATTGCTTCCCTGCAAGTGCCGCCTTGACATAAACACCCCAGTAAGGCGTAGGTGTGTAGTTCCAATCCTGAATCACTTGCGGTCCGCAATGGGGATGAAAGCTGAATCCGGTCCAATTGAGCTTATACTTCTGGATCATTCCCAGCACGTTTTCCGACCAGCCCTCAAGCGGGTACCGCTGGCTTGGCTGGATGAATGAAAAGTCTTCCCATTTTTGAGGACACCCGATTTCAGTAATAATAATCGGATATTTATCCACAGCCACGAGCACCTTGTCTTTCCAATCCTTTTTCCACGGATAAATGTGGGAGACATACATCACACCGTCGCCTCCCTTGTCATCGAGCGCATAGCCATTCACGATACCGGTCAGGTCGTACGACCAGTCGAGACCTCCCGACACGATCATATTTTTCGCGCCTGTCGCTCGTACAGCATCCACAATGGCCTGCATGCCGACACACTCATCCCCCTCGACCTTCTCCTTGTTTTCAAGGGGATTCACATCAGAATTTTTGTTCTTGTCACTATTCAGCGATCCACCATTCCTCCAGATCTCCCATGAGATGTTATGAGGCTCATTAAACAATTCAAATAACACAGCCGGGTTGTTTTTGTATCGCGCAGCCGCATCTTTCCAAAAAGCAAGATGGGCCTCTGTCGGTGCGCCAAAGGCATGGAGATCCAGAACCAGATAAACTCCCTTGGCCGCGCAAAGTTTCACAGCCTTGTCCACTAATCCGCGGTAATCCTCCTCCGTATTTGCCGGTTGCCCCTTGCCATGACCAAACCAGAATGTGTCCAGCACAGGAAGACGGATGACATTCGATTTCCATTCATCTATGGCGACGTGAATCGACCACAGAATATTATCTCCCATTGACCACTGCATGCTGTCCGTACACAGGCCCTGGAGCCATACGGATTGGCCGTCAGAAGTTACAATTTTGTTACCCGACACTTTTAGTTCGGGCGTCTTCGGAGGCAGGGCCATCTCTTTCTCGATAATTGCCGCATGCTCAGCCTCCTTTTTCGACTGGGCTTCCGTGGCCGCCGTTATCGCCGCTGTATCGCTGTCCGACATGGCCGTGACACGGATTTCCGCGAGATCAAGCGTTCCCGAGGCAACTTGAAACAGCGATGGCATGAGAACGAGTGTTGTTGCCTCCGGCGGCAGGACAGACCGTATATTGACATCGGTCCAATCTGCCGCTTTTCCGGAAAATACTATCACCTTTGGCTCAGGCATCACCGGTTGTCTCTTCGCATCAAGCAAATGAAAGATTGTCCTCGCGTCGAACCAGGTTTGCGCACCCGGTTTCAAGTTTGCTGTACGATAGCGGATCGAGATTTCAAGGCCTTTTACGCCCCGTGGGATCGCCATTTCGCGGTAAGCCATTAGCATCACTCCAGGTTCCTGCGACACGAGACGAAGGAAATGCTTTCCTTTTTCAGTTTCCCACGAAACCCCTTTGGCCTTGCCCCAGTCGTCCGGCCAACCCGGATCTTTTACGGCTGATTGAAAATTACCATTCGACAACAGCGATGGGCCGGGACTTTGGGCTTGGAGCGACACGTTATCCGCACACGCTAAAAGCAACAGGGCCGCAAGTGTAATGAATTTTTTATTGAAATAGATCATATGGATTTTTTAAAGCTCACAAATTATATTGGACGCTGGCTGCTGCTCTAAACCGGCAACACTCACCCTCGATTACTGACACACTCTCTTGAAAAGTTTTCTTTAATACTTGCCTTAATGCCATGGTAGGATGGCTTGGGTTTGCCTTGACGATCCAACAATCCCCATGCGGTTTCGATCGGGCAGTCAGCTTTCCCACACTGCCAGCACTTATTGTTATCCTTCCAGTTATAATAAGTCGCACCGATGACAAAGGGCTTGCGCGCAAATACCTTGAATGACTCCTCGATGAACCGGGTTTGAGTATCCGCAGTGTGCCCCTCACCGTTCCACGAAAACCGCCATTTTCCCGCCTCGCAAGGATAGGTGCCGCTTTTATTCTCTACAGGCGTCATCATTTCTCCTCTCGAAGAATAGCCAAATTCCTGGATGATTACCGGCTTTCCGGTAAGGCCGTGGAAGGCATCGAGATATTCATCCCAGCTTTCAACACCTCCTTCCCTCCATGTACCGGGGTAACTATCGAAACCGGCATAATCAAGTTCCAGCGCTGGATCTTGGTAAATACCTTTCGCAATATGGACACCTTCATGCAATTCGGTATTCCCATCCACTTCGCCTGGAAGGGACGGAAACAATGTTATATTGATTCCTACCTTCAAAGAGTTATCCGCCTCCTTCAAACCACGGATGCCTGATTTTAAAAAATCCACGGATTGGTCGAGGGAAAGCGAACTCCGAAAAATCCAGATATCGAGTTCATTTGCGACCTGCCAATAGTTGATGAGTCCCCGGAATTCCTTTCCCAAAAAGGCACAGACTTGACGATAATTATCGTAATATTCGGCAGATCCCGGCGCACCGGCGATTTCGCCCATCTCCCTCGGACCTGGAGTCAAACCCATGATACTGAAGCCCTCGTCAAGTAATCCAGCAATTTGCTCCTTAAGGCTATAAAATTGCGCGGTTTGTTTTCCTCCATGCAAAAACTTTTGAACATCAAAACCAAATCCTCCCGAGCGCAACCACTCTATTCCAGCATCCCGGATCAGTTCCTTCTCGTTAGAAGGCAGTTGCAGGATATTCGCAGCGACACCCACCATGAAATTATTTCTCTGCATCGTTTTTAACCCATTGGTTGTTAAAATGACCCACTGTCACTCATAACTTTTGAACCGGCATCTTTTCTCCGCCCCGCTGGGCGGACTGGTAGCATGCATCAATCCAGCAATCCACGACTGCCGCTTCACCAATGGAAGGCGACTCGGCAATCTCTCCACGGCATCTCCGTGCAAAGGCCTCCTGTTCGATCTGGAACGCATTTACTTTTGGAAATTCCGGTTCTTCCCACTTTCCCGTGGACTCACGGTAAATGCGGGCCTTGGCGGAGAAATCCTCAGGACGATCCCAGAGAGGATAAATCAATTCCAAGCGCCCTTTTTTACCGTCAATCTGGATAAGTTCATCCCAGCCATTTCCGTAAGGGCCAGTCTTGCTGTAAGTGGAGAGCGCCGCTTCAAAATGCACGGTCGTTCCCCGCTCCATTTCAAAAAGTGCATGCGCGTGCAATTCGGCATCGTACCCCTCCGGTGCCCAAGTCCTGCATGTAACACTCCGCGGCGCACCGAGAAGCCATGCCGTCATATCCAGCATATGGCTGCCCGCCATATTCAACATCCCACCCGATGCAAATTGCCGTGTGCGCGAAGGCCCATCCTTCGTAGGACGCCAGTCTGCGGAATCAAAAACGCCGTCGTCACACAATCCCCCCTGAAACGAGCGAACCGTTGCACAGATCGGCTCACCGATTTCCGCAAAATGATCCTTCGCCCATTGCGATGCGGGGAAGAATCTCTTCATATACCCTATTTGCACCATCTGGCCCGGCTTTAATTTCGCGCTTACCGCCTCCCTTGCCTGCTCCGCTCCGACAGTCATGGTTTTTTCACAAAAGACATGCTTTCCGGAGGCAATAACCTCTTTGAGTATCTGCCAGTGCATGGAATTGATTGTGCAAATGACGATCGCATCCACTTCAGGATCAGCCAGCAAATCCCGCCAGTCGGTGTGGTGTTTGGCATCTGGAGCCAAGGGGGCAGCAGCCTCCAGTGCAGCTTTTGAGGTATCAGCCAGAGCGCTGACCGTGATACCCGCTGCACCCAGGGCTCGCAAATGGATTTTGCCAATCGTGCCGACGCCGATAACACCTAGTTTGGGATGACTTTGATTCATAAAGATTGGGTCAGTTATTTTCGACAACAACTTTGATTGCGTTTTTTTTGTCGAGGCATGCCACACGGATCGCCTCTGCTGCATCCTGAAGCGGAAAACGATGGGAGATCAACCGGTCACCATCCACCCTTCCTGACTTCAAGAGTTCAAGAGCCATCGGCGTGCGCAAGGCGGGAGATGCAAAAGAACTTCGTAACTGCAGTTTTTTGAAATGAAACTCATTCGCTGGGAGTTCCACCCGGTCCGTATCCCCATGGCCCACGCCTATATAAGTAATAATCGCACCTTTTGCCGCGAGTCCCACGCAGCCGGCGATGGAAGGCGGCGGCGTAGTGCTCAGTATCCGGTCGGGCGCGGGATCCAGCTTTCTCGCAGCCAGCGGTTTTTCATCCTCGTAGAGCAACTCGTCGGCACCGAATTCCATGGCAAGGGCATTGCGGCGTTCGGAGCGGGAAAAAGTGGAGGCGTATATCTTTGCAGCACCAGCCAGCCGGGCAAGGCGCAGCGCCATCAAACCGATCGGACCGAGGCCGACCACGAGCACCACGGAGTAAGGAGTAATTTGAGCGACTTCACAAAGATCAATCGCGACCCCGAGTGGCTCGGAAAGGCACGCCACAGCGGGTTCAAGCCCCTCATATTCCAGCACAGAAATCTCCGGGGAAATCATGCGTTCCGCGATCCCAAAATAAGGCCTCTGGAAAAAGCTGGCTACTGCTGTGCATGCATCCGGGCGCCCATTGCGACACGCAGCACACCTCCCGCATGCACTGGAACTTTCCAGCACCACTCTCCCTTCACCGGCACGCCCATCGGCCCCGATAACCCGTCCGGCCACCTCGTGGCCCAACTGCACATATTCGGCGGAGCCCCTCATTATCGCGTTTACATCCGTGCCGCAAATCCCGCAGGCATCCACCTGGATGATCCGTTCGCATGGAGACACTGCATCGAATCTTGTTTCTCTCACTGTTACATCCTCCACCGTGCGATAGAAGGCTGCTTTGAAAGGAACGAGCATTTGTTCAGACGGAAAAGTTTTATTCATAAGTGACCGTTGCCTGCACTTCCTACCGGGTCTTGTCAATCAGGTCTTGTGTCCGCACCAGCGCGACATCCACACGATCGTGTACAGTGGTTGTATAACAAATGTATTTGTCGTCCTGGCAGAATTGCGGATGCGGGTGCAAATGAGTGCATTGTGTCAATCCTTCGGCCAGTGGTGGACGATTCACGATCTCCACGTCCCTGCCTGTCTCCAGATTCCGGAAAATGACGTGGCAATCGGATACCGCTGGATCAGCCATTGTGTCTGCCACGAGATAACGTCCAGTTTGGTCCGAGTGCGCATGCGATAGATGACGCGGCCACACGAGTTTCTCCTCACGAGTTTCCATGCTTACTTTCTTCACTCCCACCCCGTAATGGAGATACCAGATGTGTTTTCCATCCGCATCCCACCATTCGTGCCCACTGTGGCTCACCGGTTCGCGGAGTATGGGCTCCGCTTTTTGTCCGCGCCGGATCCACCAGAGGCGGTGGTACGGAAGACTTTCATCAAACGGATCATGGATATGGTCCTGCCAGTATTCATGGGCAAACATCTGCACATCCGGATCGGTGGGGCTGAAAAGACCGTGATCG
>JBAVPB010000159.1:0-5110 GCA_049692655.1 Chthoniobacteraceae bacterium
GGCGCCTGGATGAAATTAATTGTGATCAAGAAAAGCGCGCCCACTCCCACACCGGCACCCACGCCTCAGGCTGGCCCAGACTCTTCGACGCCACCGGATGATATGCAGGCCCAGGCGATGCAGTTCATTCCCGCAGGCGCCAAGAATGTGGTGTTTGTCAAGACAGTCCCCTCGCCTTTCCTCCTGAGCGGACGCCCAAGCACGGAATTTATTTTCACTTTCGCCCGCTATGGCAGCCGCGATTCCATCTCAATTTCGTTTGTCGATTACAGTGAGACCGAGCGGTTGATAGTGCTCATTTCCGCAGGAGAGAAAGACTTTGAAAAAGTCCGCTCAACGGCGATCTCAAGCCTCTTCAACTGGCGAACCTCAAAGGGAACCTAAAGCGCGGCCACTATTGCATCGCCCATCTCGCGCGTGTTTACCCGGGTGGAACCCTCGGTGAAAATATCGCCGGTGCGGTTGCCTGCCTCGATCACTTCGCGCACCGCTTTTTCGATGGCTTGGGCAGCAGCCTCCTGGCCAAACGAATAGCGCAACATCAATGCCACCGACAATATCTGCGCGATGGGGTTCGCAATGCCTTTGCCTGCGATATCAGGGGCGGTACCGCCGCTGGGTTCATACAGCCCAAAATTCAAACCGTCCCCCGTGGAAGCGCCGAGACTGGCACTGGGGAGCATGCCGAGCGATCCTGCGATCATCGCCATCTCGTCACTGAGGATGTCACCAAACAAGTTTTCCGCGAGCACCACATCGAAGCCCTTCGGATTCCTGATCAATTGCATTGCTGCATTGTCCACATAGAGATGGTTGAGCGTCACATCCGGATAGGACGCCGCGATTTCATTCACCGTCTTGCGCCAGAGCACGCCGTTTTCAAGCACGTTGGCTTTGTCTATGGATGTGAGTTTTTTACCCCTGCCCTGTGCCGCGCGGAATGCGACATGAGCGATGCGCTCGATCTCGCTCCGGCGGTACACCATGGTATCCACCGCGATCGTTTCGCCGTTTTCCTCACGCAGGTATTTTGGCTGGCCAAAATAAAGGCCACCGGTCAACTCGCGCACGCAAAGCACATTAAAGCCGCCGCTTATGATTGATTCCTTCACCGGCGAGGCATGCGTCAAAACCGGAAAACAAATGGCCGGCCTGAGATTGGCAAAAAGGCCAAAATGCTTGCGCAGCGGCAGCAGGGCCGCGCGCTCGGGCTGCTGGTTTGGCGGCAACGATTCCCACTTGGGGCCACCGACGGAACCGAATAAAATAGCATCGGATTCATCGCAGATTTTCAGCGTCGCATCAGGCAGGGCCTGGCCATCGTGATCAATGGCGATGCCTCCGACCCGCGCTTCGGTGAGCGAAAAAGAGAGTTCGAATTTTTTTCCCACTACCGAAAGCACACGCCGCGCTTCGGTCATTACTTCGGGGCCAATCCCGTCACCAGGCAAAACAGCAATTTTATATGTACGCATTGAGAGCCGCTAAAATAGCGGCTCCCAAAAATTTTCCAATCCAAGAATTGAATAAAATCGCCCGCCCGCAAATTCCCGCTCAAATTCGAGTGGGCTACTCCTTTATTGCTCGCGATCGGATGCGTTGACTTTGTAATTCACCTTCTGCGGCGCAGGCGCTGCACCGGGTTTCGGATAATCCGCGACAACCGTGCGGTTCGATGTCGGCACGAGGCGGACGGCGCCCTTAGCGTTATTGCGCCAGCCGTTCGGATCGGCATATTCATCACCGCTGTTATTCAAGCCGCTCACCTGATCCTCCAAGCCCGTGCCGTATCCATCGTTAATGATGGTAGGCGTCACAAATATCAGCAGATTGCGCTTGGTGCGGACATTTTGATGCGACTGGAATGCGTAGCCAATCCCGGGAAGATCGCCGAGAAGAGGCACTTTGTTCCTAGTCTTGGTGACTTCATCCTGCAAAAGACCGCCTATGGCAAGCGTGTTGCCGCTTTTGATCAAAACACTGGAGTCGAGTGTGCGGGTGTCGATGATCGGGCTGGCAACGGTAGCTCCGGAAAAGGTGAATGTGGCATCCGCAACCTTGTTGCTGATTTCGGGCTGCACGCTGAGCGTGATGAAGTCATCCTTGTTGATGGAAGGGGTGACCACGAGCGTGTTACCAAAGGTCTTGTCCGTGAATCCACCGAACACTGCGGTCGCTGTCTGCTCGTTGAAGTTCAACTGTGGCACAGGCTGGTTACGGATGATTTTGATTGTCGCCTTTTGATTGTTTGCAGTCACCACGCGTGGATTGGCAAGAAACTCCGCATCCTGATCCTCGTTTAAAAACTGCATGGCCAGCGACATTTGCGGCACATTGAGGATTGCGATCTGACCCGTGGCCAAGGTTCCCAAGTGGGTAAGAGACTTTAAGAAATTGGTGCTAGTGGCATCACCCAGGGAAAACGGCCCGGTTGGGGTACTAATGGAGGCACCGGGGACGGCTGCACCATAAGTAATGGTCTGTGGCGATGAAGCGCTGCCTACCACACCAGCCCAGTTAATTCCATAACTCTGCTGCGGATTTGCCGTGAGCTCGACCAGGCGGGCCTCGATCATCACCTGCCTCGTAGGCTTGTCGATGGTTTCGAGAAAGAGCTTTACGTTATCCACATTCGACTTTGGCGTGGAATAAAAAACCGTGTTTGTGCGGTCATCCACCTGGGATGTTCCCGCGCCAAGCTGCTTGTCGAGGATCTCCTTCGCCTTGGAAGCAATCGCGTAACTGAACGTGTAATGCCCCGTAACGAGGGGCTCGGCCTTTTTCTCATCCTGGGTCTTGATGTAATAGATGCCGTTCTGCTGCTCAAAAATCAGGTTTTTGGAATTCGCAATGATCTCGAGCGCTTGCAACGGCCCCACATTTTCCAAGCGGGTCGTCACGGTGCCCTGGACTTTGTCGCTGATCAAAAGACTGATTTTTGCCTGGCGGGCAAGAAGGCGGAATACCTGGTTGATATCGTCACCCTGGAATTCATTCACCGTGCGGGCTGGCGGAGCCACCGCCACGGTGGCGTCGCCGGCCGCAGGGACTGCGGAGGTCCCTGAAGTTGCAGCGGGAGCCGAGGGATCGACCTGCCCGGGAGTTGCACTGCCGGATTGCTGTTGCAAAAGATTGGCTGGGGGTTCGATAGGAGCCGGCTGCTCGGGCGCAACGGATGAAGCAGCGGGAGGCGTGATGGGAGCTGCAGTGACAGGCGCAATGGGTGATGGCGGCGGAATCGGCGCGGGGTCTTCGGCCAGCGCGACTCCCAGCGACATTACGCAGAGGGCAAAGGTTGTGATGTAGGATTTTACCATATTGGGTTGGCTCTTTTTAACTTGCTTGACTCGTTAAAAGCAGAAAGCAGACCACCGTCTTCGAAGAGTTCTATATTTTTTAAGAATTACTTTCGCAAAAGAGAAACTTGATTATCTCATCTTTGATGCAGGCAGTGTGCAAAGTTGCCAAAAACCACTTCTAGGACGCGTTACCGAGCACAGCAAGAATAAAGTCACCCATAAGGGACTTATCTTTACGGCCTGGGGCGATCTCCACCCCGCTGGCCACATCCACGGCATAGGGGTGGATGCGGTCGATTGCGGCCCGGACATTTGCAGGCTTCAGCCCGCCGGAAAGGATCAGGTGAAACTTTTCACCCTGGTTTTGGGAAAAATGCCCGGTCAGGCTGGCATCAATCAATTGCCCGGTTCCCCCGAACGCGCTGGGGGAATACGCATCGATCAAAATATGCGACGTGCCGAACCGCCCAACATCGTGCAGGGAGGTTTCGTCCTTGACGGCGATGGCTTTGATGAACGGGAGGCCCAAGCCGGCAAAATGGGCGCAGAATTTTTCATCCTCGTTGCCGTGAAACTGCACCATGTCGATGTACGGCAGATTAAACACGGCCTCGGCCTCGGCGATGGTCGGCTTTACCATGACCGCGACTTTGGTAATAAATGGCGGCAGACTGCGGATCCATTCACTCTCCCGCTTCAAGTCGATGAAGCGCTTTGAACCGGGGTAGGTATTGAACCCGAGGGCATCGGCACCGAGTTCCACGGCATCGGCAGCATCCTGCGGGTTTGTGATGCCGCATATTTTTACGCGCGTGCGATGGGGTTGGGTGGTAGTCATGATTTTTCCTCGCCGGGCTGGATTTCCTCACCCGGAAATTGAAGTTTCGGCAAGGCGTTGACAAGCTTTACCAAACCCTCCTGCCATTTATGGCGTACGTTCTCGAGATAAGCATCACCATCGTGCATGCGGTAGCGATATTTCACAGCGAGCGAATCTTTTTCATAACAAAAAATGTCGAACGGCGTGCCTACGGAGACGTTACTTTTCATAGTCGCCTCAAGGGAGAGCACGCCGAATTTCACCGCCTCGGCGAGAGTGGTCTCGTAGGTGAATCCCCTGTCGAGGATTGGCTTGCCGTACTTGAATTCGCCGATCTGGAGAAATGGGGAGTCGCAACTCGCATGGATGCAATTCCCCTGGGGATAGACGTGATAAATCTCCGGGGCGAGACCGGCGATCTGGCCGCCGACGAGGATATTAATGTTAAAACTGAACCGGTTTGCCTCCAGGGCGGCGCGATCCATTTGTTCCACCTGACGGATTTTTAAGCCGACGTAACGGGCGGTTTCAAACATGGTCGGTTGATTCAGAAGATGCGGGATGTTGGCGTCTGATTTGCCACGCAGGATGTCTTCCTCGATCAAAGCCGTCACCGTCTGCGTGAGGGAGAGGTTGCCGGAACTCGTAAGGCAAATGACCCGGTGCCCTTCCTCGCTGAAGATCCGCATCTTCGGGTGGATGGTGATGTTATCCACCCCGGCGCTGGTGCGGGAATCCGACAGGAAGATGATCCCTTGGCGGCACAATAGGCTGAGACAGTATGTCATATTTATTGGTGAGTGTTCAGCATTTTTGAAAGACTTTTAGGCCGGTTTAACCCGGTATAGGCGGGTAACTTGTCGTGTTTTTCGCCACATTTTTGTCAGTCGATTTCATTTTTTAAGTCCATTGCGGCTTGATTTTATTTACCTTGAATTTGTTTAATTTTTGGGTTCGTTCGGAAAAAATTCTTTTTTTTGCTTGGGAATTT
>JBAVPB010000160.1:0-15019 GCA_049692655.1 Chthoniobacteraceae bacterium
CTTCATACATTCAAATTTCCAACTCCTTCGGGAAGCTGGAGAGGAGGCGGACGCCGGTTTTGGTGATGGTGGCGACGTCCTCGAGGCGGACGCCTCCGAGGCCGGGGGAATAGAGGCCGGGCTCGACGGTGATGACCTGGCCGGGCTTGAATTTCGTGGCGGAGAAGCGGGGCTGCTCGTGGAGCTCGAGGCCGAGGCCGTGGCCGGTGCCGTGGAAGAAGCCGGTCCAACGGCCTTTGCGCTGCACGGTGGGGTAGCCCTGCACCTTGAAGAATTCCTTCACGGATTCGTGGATTTTGTGGCCATCGGCACCGGGTTTCATGGCTTTGAGGGCGAGCCGCTGGCCCTCGAATACGGTCTCCCAGAGGCGGCGCTGCTCGGGGCTGGCGCTGCCGCGGACGACGGTGCGGGTGAGGTCGCCGTAGTAGCCGGTCTTTGCGTCGCGGGGGAAGATGTCGATGATGATGAGGGTGCGGGCGCGCAATGGGCCGCTGCCGCGCTCGTGGGGATCGCACGCCTGACTGCCGCCTGCGACGATGGTGTTTGCGGGGAGGCCGCCGACGCGGAGGATGGCGGAGTCGATTTCGGCGCGGAGGATTTCCGAGGTGAGCGGGCGGGCGGACCAGAGGAGCTGGTTCTCGGGGCCGATCTTTGCGGCTTTCAAGACTTCCATGGCGCGGGCCATGCCTGTCTCGGTGATGCGGGTGGCGCGGGTCATGAGCCGGAGTTCGGCGGGGGTCTTGAATTCGCGTTCCTTGTAAAACAAGCCGGGCTCGGGTTCGAGGCGGATGCCAGCTTTTGCGAGGCCGCGGGCCAGGCCGAGGGGGAAGGAGGCGGGGACCTGGGCGGCGGGGACTTTCCGCGATTTCAGGAAGGCGGCGATGGTATCGACCAGCAGGCGCGGGGTTTTGCCGGCATTTTTGACGACGATTTCGGAATCGGAGATGACTTCGTCCACCTGTGCGGTCCTGCGGCCGCGGTCGATCTCGAGGTCGTTCAGGACGATGGTGCGTTTTCCTTTTTTCTCGAGGAAGATGAAGGCGTCGGGGGCGAAAAATCTGGTGGCGTAGAGGATGTCGGGGCTGGTTTCGCTATCGGCGATGATGAGGCGTGGGAGTGTGGATTTGCTCATGGGGATTTCGGGGTGGGTGCGGTTGATCTTGAGGATTAGGGCAAAGTGGTTTTGGGGTAAAGCGCAAGGTTGAGGGGATGCGGGGAATGATTCACCACCAAGGCACCAAGACTCCAAGGGGGAATAAAACGGATGGGGGGGCTACAGCGTTGCGGTAGAAGAAGGACGGCGGGTGGCGATGGATGTTTTATGAGAATGAAGAGGTCCGAAGAAGCTATCGCGGACTGGGACATGACAGAGCATGTCCCTCCATGACGCGGAGCGTGATTGCTATGTCCTGATTTATTCTGGGGCGCCGATCCTATTGTTGGTCAGCCGGTGCGGCCGAGTTCGGAGGGGGAGTAGCCGTAGGTCTTGCGGAAGGCGCGGGAGAAGTAATTGCTGTCGTTGAAGCCACTGGCGAGGGCGACTTCGGTGCAGTTCAAGCGGCCTTGTTGCAGGAGCTCCCGGGCGCGCTCGAGGCGCTGCTGGAGGAGGAGCTGATGGAAGGTGTGGGACGTTTCTTTTTTCAGGATGCGGTTGAGGTGGTTGTGGCTGGTGCCGCAGAGTTTGGCGACCTCTCGCAGGGTGAGCTCCGGCATGCGAGTGGTGTTTGCGCGGATGATGGATGCGACACGCTCGGCAACGAGGTGGTAGCGCCACGAGGTATGGCGGAAATGCTCGCCGAAGCCAGTGGCGCGCTGCGTGGCGCGGAGGCAGAGGGCGATGAGGCGGAGGAGGAGCGACTGGATCATGGAAGCGAAACCGACGTCGCGCTTTTCGTTTTCGGCGACGATCTGCTCGATGCAGCCATCGATGAGCCCCTGGTCGTAGGGGCGGAGTGGGAAGGGCTTTGCGTGCTTGCCGTGCAGGAGGCTGAGGAGCACGGCGACCTCGGATTGCATGGGGAGGCCGCCGAGGTCGATGGCCCTGGACTGGTTCACGTTGAAGTCGAGCGCGAGGCAGACGGCGTTCTCGCCGGAGTCGCTCTGGAAGACATGCTTGCGGCCAGCCGGCACGAAAAAGATGCTCCCCTTCGACACCTCGTAGGTGCGCTTCTCGACCTCGAGTTTTCCGCCACCTCGCTGGTAGTAGAGCATCTGGTGCCACGGGTGGGAATGCCGCTCGGTGAGATCGGCGAGGCGGGCGTGCTGGTGAAATTGCACGCGGAGGAGGTGCAGGATCGAGTTGCCGAGGCGGTAATCGATCTTCACGCCGAGGATGTGCTCCCAGCCCTCGGGGATGAGCCAGTCGGGATTGAGCGGGCTGGGGATGAGCTTGGTGGAATCCATCTGGGCGGGGCCCTGTTTATCTAATGCGCCGATTTCTAGTGCGCCGGTGCGCGGCGGAGCTTGACGGCGACGTAATCGGTTTCAGGCAGGATATATTTTCGCAGCTCGATTTCAACTGCGTCGAGCGGAAATTCCCGGAGCAGCGTCGCCGCGATTTCCTCTGCGAGCGTCTCGATGAGGTTCCGGGCGGCGCCGGCTGCCAGCTCGCGCACGCGGGCGCAGACGGTGGCGTAATCGACGGCATTTGTGATGTTATCGCCGAGATCCGCAAATCCCTTGCGTGGCTGCAGCACGAGCGAAACGGTGAGCCTCTGCGGCTTCTCCCGTTCCTCCGGCGTGATGCCGATGCGTGTGAGCAATTCGAGATTCGCTATGATGATGTGGTCGTTCATATTAACCGCCCACGCGGAACTGGATGGCTCGCACGACCTTGGCGCCGAAGCGTTCCTTGAGTTTTTTCAAAATCTGCGGCTTCCAGATTCGGTCGAGCTCGTAATGCACCGCAGGCTGGACGACCTGCACGTAGAGGATGCCGTCCTTCAACCGGCTGGGGGCGGAGTGGCTGGCGATGAAATCGCCGACGGTGTCCTTCCAGAATTGCAGCACCTCGGCCTCCTGCAGGCGGTCCTTCAAGCCGAGGCTCTCCATGGCCTTTTTCACCGCGTCGGCGGCGGAGACGGTGCGATCCTCGCGCGGCTTCTTTTGCGGGAGGCCGCGCCATTCCGCCAGGGCTTTTTCGCGCAGACGGCGGTCCATACAGAAAGACCCTCACCCGGGTAGAGTGAGGGCCCTCCAAATTGGTTCAGAATTTAAGGTGCTAGACGCCATCGCTGCCGATCGCCTCGACGGGGCAGCCTTCCATGGCTTCCTTGCAAAGATTTTCCTCGGCCTCGTTTTCGGGTTGTTTAAACACGAAGGAGTGGCCGCCGTCGTCGTTGCGGGTGAAATTTGCGGGGGCGGTTTCGCGGCAGAGATCGCAGTCGATGCACTGGTCATCGACATAAAATTTTCCAGCTACGTTTTCGGGATATTTGTTTGCTTGGTCAGCCATAATAAAAAGTTTCCTACGTAAAAATCAGGCCACTCAAAATAAAGACCCCGTTTTTTAATGCAATCGTTTTTTAAGGGGAATTGCGCCTATTTTGCCCACGGGAGGCCAAAAAGAACTCTTTTCTTCCCTTTTGAGGCGCGGCCTTTTAAATTATCCGCCGGTCCGCGCCATCGATCCACAGCATTCCAACCGCACATACTCCCTACGCACCCATGAACTGGTATTACACCGAAAACAACCAGCAGCGCGGCCCTGTCACGGAGACGGAATTCGATAATCTCGTGGCCGCGGGAAAGATCACGCCGGACACGCTGGTGTGGAGCGAGGGGATGGCCTCGTGGCAGCCGTATCGCGAGATCGCGCCAACTGCACCAACCGGCCCGGTGCCGCCTCCGCTGAGCCAGGTGATGGCGCCCACCGCGACCGCGCCGCAACGCGACGGCCCGCCGTGGGAACACCGCGAGAGCCTGGGGCTTTTCAATGCGGTGATGGAAACGATCAAGGGGGTGCTGATCGAGCCTGCGGAAACTTTCGCCCGCATGAAACGTGAGGGAGGCTTCGCCAACCCGCTCCAATACGGCATGCTGGTGGGCGGCATCGGCAGCTACATGGCTGTGGTCTATAAGGTGATCGCCCAGCAGGTGCAGGGATTTTCCGCCACAAATGGCAGCAGCACCGGCATCTATCACTTTACGCCGACTACATCGGTGTTTGTGCTCATTGCCGCGGTGTTCGTCATCCCGCTGATCCTTGCCCTCAGTTCCTTCTTCCAAGCCGGGATCCTGCATCTGTGCCTCATGATGCTGGGCGGGGCGAACCGGCCCTTTGAAACCACTTACCGTGTGGTCTGCTATAGTTTTGGATCAGCGGCGGTGCTGCAACTCATCCCGATATGCGGGGGGCTGGCTTCCGGCATCTGGAATCTCGTGGCGACCTGCATAGGCATCGCAAAGGCGCATGAAATCCCCACCGGGAAAGCCGTGCTGGCGGTATTCCTGCCGGTGATCTGTTGCTGCGGCCTCTTCGTGATGGTCTTCGGGGTCGCGCTTGCAACCAAGGGGCAGACGCTTTTCCAGCATTGATCCCCCATGGAATGGCGGCCTCTTTGCAAAGGTGAGATCGACCACGAATTCCTCTGGCTTGCGGTCTCCGGCGCATCCCTCGGCGTGGCGGCTGCGTGGATGAAATCGCCGCTCCCGCTGCCGGCGTGCGTGTTTCACCAGCTGACCGGCATGCCATGCCCCACATGCGGAGCCACGCGTTGCGTGCGGGATTTCATCGGCGGGCATTTCGGGGCGGCGTTTGCGTGGAATCCGCTCGTCTTTTGCGCGCTGACGGGGATCGTGCTTTTTGATTTCTACGCGCTCGCGGTGCTTCTTTTCCGGCTGCCACGGGCGCGAATTTCCATTACCTCACGCACGGTCGGAAACTGGCTGCGATTCGCCGTGATCGTATTGGTTGCGACGAACTGGATGTATCTTATCGAAGCTGGACGCTGATCCTCCAGAAACATGCGCCCTTAAAACATTGGACGCGGCTTTTCCCGCACAGTAAATGTAGAGGCAGATGAAACTCGTGATCGCATCCAGCGGGGCCAGTGGCGCCATTTATTTGCAGCGCCTGCTCCACCATATCCAGCCCTCGGAGCACGAGGTGCATCTGGTGTTGAGCGGTTACGCAAAGCAGGTGATCCGCGAGGAGATCGACGAGTTGAAAGTGCCGCCGGGCATCATCCAGCATGCCGACCAGGGGATGAATGTCCCGTTCGTGAGCGGCTCGGCGCGGTTCGATGCCATGGTGATCGTCCCCTGCTCCATGGGCACGATCGGGCGCATCGCGGCGGGCACGAGCGAATCGACCATCCTCCGCGCGGCGGATGTTTTTCTCAAGGAACGCCGCAAGCTCATCCTCGTGCCGCGCGAGACGCCGTGGAGCCTCATCCACGCGCGGAACATCACCACACTCATCGAGGCAGGCGCGACGGTCATGCCCGCGTCGCCCTCCTTCTACAGCCGCCCGCGTTCGCTGGAGGAGATCGCGGATACCGTGGTCTTCCGCATCCTCGACCAGCTCGACATGCCCCACCCCGCCGCCTTCCGCTGGCAGAGCAACGACGAAAAATCCGCGTGAAAAAAGCGACGAAGGAAAAAATCACCGCCTGGGCCGGCGCCGCGTTTCTCCGCGTGCTCAGCGCGACGCTGCGCGCGCATTTTGTGGATGAGTGCGATTTCCTGACCGGCAGGCACCCCGAGCCCTACGTCTTCGCCCTGTGGCATAACCGCCTCCTCTCGTCGCCGGTGATTTTCAAGCGCTTCTTCCGCAAGCGCAAGGGCGTGACGGCCCTCATCAGCCAGAGCCGCGATGGCAAGATGATCTCCGATATCATCCTGCGCCTCGGCATGGGCGTGGTGAATGGCTCCAGCTCGCGCGGCGGCGCGGCGGCGATGCTGGAACTCACCAACTGGATCCGCGGCGGCACCGATATCGCGATCACCCCCGATGGCCCGCGCGGCCCCGTTTACAAGCTCAGCAGCGGCCCGCTCTTCCTCGCGCAAAAAACCGGCGCGCCGCTCGTCCCCGTCTATGTGGAATACTCCCGCTGCATCCGCTTCCGGAGCTGGGACCGCTTCATGGTGCCGCTCCCCTTCTCGCGCGTGGACATTCGTTTTGGAAAAATGCATCCTATCCCCCCCGACCTCACGCCGGAGGAGTTTGAGGCGAAGAGGGCGGAATTTGAAACCACCATGCAGCCAGTCACCTTATGAAATTGATCGACGGAAAAGCCATCGCGCAAAAAACCCACCAGGAGTCAAAGGACGCCGTGGAAAGCTTGAAGAAACAAGGCGTCACGCCCGGACTCGCCGTGGTGCTGGTGGGGGATGATCCTGCATCGCGCGCCTACGTGCGCTCGAAGGACAAGATGTGCCACGACCTCGGCCTCTATTCGCAAAAACACGAGCTCGCCGAAACCACCACGCAGGCGGAACTGATCGCGCTCGTGGAAAAATTGAACGCCGATCCCGCCATCCACGGCATCCTCGTGCAATCGCCGCCGCCCAAGCATATCGACGAGAGCGCCGTGATCGCCGCCATCGACCCGCGCAAGGATGTGGATGGCTTCCACGCCGTGAATGTCGCGAAGCTCGCCCTCGGCGATCCCACCGCGTTCGTCCCCTGCACCCCGCTCGGTTGCCAGCGCCTCCTCCTCGAGAGCGGCGTGGAGCTCGCTGGTGCGCACGTCGTTATTTTGGGCCGCAGCATGATCGTCGGCAAACCGCTCGCCCTGCTCCTCATGAACAAGGGCCGCGGCGGCGATGCCACGGTGACCGTCGCCCATTCACGCACGAAGAATCTCGCGGAAGTCACGCGCTCGGCGGATATCCTCATCGCCGCGATCGGCCGCCCGGAATTTGTGAAAGCCGAGCATGTCCGCGAAGGCGCAGTCGTCATCGATGTCGGCATCAACCGCGTCGATGCCCCCGATTCACCAAAAGGTTACAAACTCGTCGGCGACGTCGATTTCGCAAACGTCGCCCCGAAGTGCGCCGCCATCACCCCCGTCCCCGGCGGCGTCGGCCCGATGACCATCGCCATGCTGATCGCAAACACAATCACCGCCTGCAAGCGCATCCATGGCATCGCATAATATGAGAGCCGCCCAGGCTCCTCGCTCCCAAACTCCGATTTGGGAGCGCATCTGTCCCCGAAACTCTGTTTCTCCTGACTCCGCAGCAACCAAGCACCCCCAACATTTTGTCTTGGACATCTCCCCCGTTCATGCGACCAATCTACCGTCCCTGACACTCCCTGCGTGAAGCCCTGGCATTTCATCCCCATCTTTCTCACCTGCTCCGCACTGGCGCAGATGCCCACCACGGCGCCGAAGCCGGACGACACCGCCCTCACACCCTCGTGGGAAACACAGAAACAGGCGCGCACCTACCTCCTCAGCATCCCCGCCCCGCGCGGACAGATCACCGACCGCAACGGCAATCCCCTCGCCCAAACCCGCGTGAGCTACAACCTCGCGATCAATTTCCCCACGCCGCTCAAATTCAGCGATGAACAGGCGCTGGAGTTCGCGCATGAACAGATCGGCATCGCGCGCGGCTTGCTCGGGCGCACAGCCGATGCGCCGGACGACCAGATCCTGAAGCACTACCACAACCGCGGCGTGCTCCCTCTCGACATCGCGCTGGACCTGCTCCCGAATGAACTCGCGAAGGTGCGCGAACATCCCTCCGATGCCCTCACGCTGCATCCCGTCTATCTCCGCTTTTATCCAAATGGCTTCCTCGCCGGCCACATCCTCGGCTACGCCGGAAAAAACGGGCATCCGCTCGACAAGCCGATCGAGAACAACGACCTGCTCTGGCCCGAGACGGAAGGCCGCGAGGGGCTGGAATCCACCTTCAACGACCAGCTCACCGGCAAGGTCGGCCAGATGAATATCTCGATCGACGCCAGCGGCAAAAAAATCGCCGAAAAAATCGCCATGCCGCCCGTGCCCGGCTACACGGTCGTCACCACCCTCGACCAGGATCTCCAGCGCCTCTGCGAAGCAGTGCTGGCAAAAAGCGCGAAGCGCGGCGCCATCGTCATCATGGACCCGAACAACGGCGACATCCTCGCCATGGCATCGTGGCCGGTCTTCAACCCGAACATGTTCGTCCCCACCATTTCCGAGGAGAATTTCAACAAGCTGCGCGATGATCCCGAGAACCCGCTCCTCCCGCGCGCCTACCGCTCCGCCTATCCCCCCGGCTCGACCTTCAAGGTCTTCGTCGGCATCGCCGCGCTGGAGAGCGGCGCGATCTCGCTCCACGAGGAATTCAGCTGCCCCGCAGCCATGGAAATCGGTAACACAACGTTCCACAACTGGAAACACAGCGACGGCGGCTCGCTTGATTTCCACGAAGCCCTCGAGCAATCGTGTGACACATGGTTTTACCAGGTCGGCATCAAGACCGGCGAAAAGCCGATCACCGACTGGGCCTTCAAGTTCGGCTTCGGCGCAAAGACAGGCATCCCGCTCCGCTCCGAGGCCGAGGGCCGCATCCCCACCGACGAATACACCAAGAAAGTCTATAACCGCAAAATGCTCAGCGGCGATCTTGCAAATATCTCCATCGGCCAGGGCGATACCCTGGTGACCCCGCTGCAAATGGCTCAGGCCATGGCCACCGTCGGCAACGGCGGCACCTTCTACAAGCCCCGCCTCGTCAAGCAGGTCCAGAGCATCGAGAACCAGATCATCACCGCCTACGACATCCGCGCCAAGGCCGAGATGGAAATGCATCCCGCCATCCTCGCCGAGCTTAAGAAAGCCATGGTCGATGTCGTCACCGGCGGCTCCGGCACCGCCCACAAAGCCGGCGTCGATAATGTCGCCGTGGCCGGCAAAACCGGCACCGCCCAGTGGGGCCCGAAAAAGAAAGAGCGCAACGCCGCATGGTTCGCCGGATTCGCCCCTGCCGACAAACCCAAATACGCATTCGCCGCGGTGTACGAGGGCGAGATCGGCGTAAGCACCCACGGCGGCGATTTCGCAGCCCCCATGGTCGGCAAAGTCCTGCGCGAAGTCTTCAAGGACCAGTCCAAATCCAAAAAGAAATCCAAGCCGAAAAAAGAAGAGCCCCCGAAAGAGGAAGCCCCGACCAACGCGGATTAATTCAGTGTCAGCAACACGCCTCTTGGCCGGATTAATCAAGGGTTGCCCGACACATGAAATCCCACCCCGGAGGGGTGACGAAAATTAGCCGGTGGTGCAAACCACCGGAACCCCGATAAAAACGACTCAGCCCCGGAGGGGCTGCGGAAAACGGGCGGCGCAAGAAACCCCGCGCATACTTTGACCCAACGCCTCCCGCATGCTAAACCATCCCCGGATGCCCCGCTCAATATTCCTGCTCATCGTCATTGGCATCCAGGTGATATTGCTGTTGGTCTTGATCGTCGCCTGGGTGGTCCATGCGCGCCGCAACTGGTCAAAGGGCTTCCAAAACCTCGATCGCTTCCTCCACGCCGGTTTTGCGAAGACATGGCATGACTGCTGGGGCGAAACCTACGGGCCGGACTTAAAGCGGCATCTTCTGGAGCCTTTGTTCAGCAACCTGGAAGCGGAGGACAAAATCGGCAGCCTCATCATGGATGTCGGCAGCGGCGCGGTGCCGGTGACGCGACTCTTGCAGCCAAAACCGGTACGGAAGCGGATCTGCGTGGACATCGCCGCCGACAATGCCGCTTCGCCGGACGAACTCCGCGTCCGCCTCGACATCGGAAAGCTGGGCCAGCCCACATCACTCGCTTTCCGCAAAGCCTCGCTCCGCATCTGCGCATTCCTCGGCATCAACCCGGCAACGAAGACCGCCACGGACCTCGCGGACCTGATGCTCTTTTCCGACGTCCTGAACTACGTCGATTTCTGGACCGTCCTGCACGAGTCCGCAAAATATCTCAAGCCCGGCGGCAGGATCATCGTCGTCAATCTCCCCCACCGCGGAAACCAATCCCTCTTCTCCGACAAGGGCCTGAAAAACAACCGCCATCTTTACGCGTGTTTATACGAGCACCATTTCGAAATCGAATCCAAGGCGTTTCCAAAACGGGCCCGGAACGAAACCGACGAATCGGAGGAACTCATCGTGCTCGTGGCAAGGAAGTGCATTTGAGCCAGAACCGCTATGCACAATCCGCAGCGCACTCTCGCAAATTTCCCGCTGGTCACGGAAACCCCGCAAAGCTATTTGTGAACACCTTCCCCGCCAATCTCCACCCCGCATTCTCCCAACCAAAACAAACCCATGAACACCTTCTCCACCACCCGCTACGACAAAATGATCTACCGCAAATGCGGACGCTGGGGCCTGAAGCTTCCCGCAATCTCGCTCGGCGCGTGGGAAACATTCGGCGGCTATCGCGGCGAGGAAGTCGCGCGCGAATGCATGTTCCGCGCGTTCGACCTCGGTATCACGCACTTCGACCTGGCGAATAACTACGGCCGCCCCGCGGGCAACGCTGAGATTGTGGTCGGCCACGTCCTCAAGGAAATGCCGCGCGACGAGCTGATTATTTCCACCAAGGCCGGCTACGGCATGTGGCCCGGCCCGTACGGTGATTTCGGTTCGCGCAAATATCTCACCGCCTCCATCGACCAGTCGCTCAAACGCCTCGGCCTCGACTACGTCGATATTTTCTATCACCACCGCCCCGATCCCAACACGCCCCTCGAGGAAACCATGGGCGCGCTCGAGCAGATCGTCCGCTCCGGCAAGGCCCTCTACGCCGGCGTGAGCAATTACCCCGGTGCGCGCACCCGCGAAGCCAGCGAACTCATGGCCGGCCGCACTTGGAACCCCATCACCATCCACCAGCCGTACTACAACATGCTCGGCCGCGGCATCGAGACAGACCTCGTCCCCGTCGCCGGCGAGCTCGGCATCGGCATCATCGCCTTCTCCCCGCTCGCAAACGGATTCCTCACCTCGAAATACCTCGACGGCATCCCCGCCGATTCCCGCGCCGCCACCGACTTCGGCTCGGGCGTCCGCAAACGCATCGAATCCGGCGAACTCCTCGACAAGCTCCGCAAGCTCAACGAAATCGCCGCCGCCCGCGGCCAGTCCCTCGCCCAGATGGCCCTCGCCTGGCTCCTCCGCCTCCCGGAAATCACCAGCGCCCTCATCGGCGCATCGAAAGTCTCCCAGATCGAGGACAACGTAGCCGCCCTCAACAACCTCGAATTCTCCGCCGAAGAACTGCAACGCATCGAGGACGTTCTTAAATAGCCGCCACAGCGCGACTCGCGGACCAGCATAAATCGACGAAATACTTTGTATTCCAAATACCAGTGCATGGCTGTAAAATGGTCGCCGCATCTGATGATCTGGATACCCAATCCGGAGTGTCAACGATACGAACCCCTTCGCCATGCCCACAACCGCCAGCAAAACCGCAAGCTTTCTTAAACGCCATGATTTAGCGGAAACGAATCTGGAAGCGCTTGCGGAAAGATTGCGCCCGAATCACGCTCCCGCCGCCCCCCGTGTCCCCGGTGGCGCGCGATTGTCGCCGGAAGCTGTTGAAAAACGCTGGAAACTTCTCGGTCTGCCGCCCGGGACTCAGGCAAGCATCGCCGACCCCCGGACCGTCGGGCAGATGGAATGTTATCATCAAAATATTGAGAACTTCATTGGCACCGTGAAGGTACCTGTCGGACTGGCGGGCCCCATACGCATCAATGGTCTTTTCGCGAAAGGGGATTTCTACCTTCCCCTCGCCACCACCGAAGGGGCGCTCGTAGCCTCCTATAGCCGCGGAGCCCACGTCATCAGCGAAGCCGGGGGGTGCGCTGTCATGGTTGTGAACGAGGGCGTAAGCAGGGCGCCTGGATTTGCATTCCGCGATTTGGAAGAAACTGGACGATTCATGGTTTGGGTATTGTCGCAGCAGGATGCGTTCTGCCAGGTGGCGGAGGCCACTACCCGTTACGGGCGGCTTTTGGACATGCGGTTCGCGATCGAGGGCAACCACGTTTACTTGATTTTTGAGTTCAGCACCGGGTCGGCGTCGGGCCAGAACATGGTTACGATCGCCACCCAGGCGATTTGCAATTACATCGAGGACCATTCCCCGGTGAAACCGCAGTATTTCTTCGTCGAGGCAAATCTTTCGGGGGACAAGAAGGCCAGCGCGCTCTCATTCCTGAACGTGAGGGGAAAGAAAGTCGTGGCCGAGGTCACCCTCAGCGCGGAGCTTGTAAAACGCTTGCTCCACACCACGCCCGAAATGATGGTGAATTACTGGCGGATGTCCGCCATGGGAGGTGTGATGAGCGGAACGATCGGCGTCCACGGTCATTATGCAAACGGACTTGCCGCCCTTTTCATTGCCTGCGGGCAGGATGCCGCTTGCGTGGCCGAGTCTTCGGTCGGGATCACCCGTTTCGAGTTGACAGAGACTGGCGGCCTTTACGCTTCCGCCTCCCTGCCAAATGTCATTGTCGGCACCGTGGGCGGCGGCACGGGCCTGCCGAGCCAGAGAGGGTGCCTGGAAATCCTGGGGCTCGCGGGCGCGGATCATGCCGAGGCTTTTGCCGAGGTGTGCGGAGCGCTGGCGCTTGCCGGGGAGTTATCGATCATCGCGGCATTAAGCTCACACGAATTCACCCGCGCACACGACCGCCGGGCGCGCGGGCGCAAAGGGAAAAAAATCGAATCCTCACCTGAAATTAAATCGTGAAGCCCGGGACCGCCAGGATGCCGCGGTGGTGGATTTACCAAAAGGAACGGTTCCCCATCTTCGCCCATGGCATGCTCGTCATGGCGTTCAGTTCATCAGCGGTCTGCTTTTCCCATCTGCTGCGTGGACAAGCCACATGGCCCGCGTGGCCGTCCTTGTTCGTAGCCTTTGTGACGTGCCTGTTATTTTTCCTGGGTTTGCGGATTGCCGACGAATTCAAGGATTACGAAGAGGATTTGCAGTTCCGTCCGTACCGGCCCGTGCCTCGCGGGCTGGTGGCGTTGCGTGAATTGGGATGGGTGGGTGCGGGAGCGGCTGTCGTACAATTGGTGCTGGCCCTCTGGCTGACCCCGTATCTGATCATCGCGCTGTGCGCCGGCTGGCTGTATCTGGCGCTGATGAGCAGGGAATTTTTTGCCCGCGAATGGCTCAAGGCCCGCCCGGTCACGTATCTTTGGACACATATGTTCATCATGCCGATCGTGGACTTTTACGCGACAGCGTGTGACTGGGTGCCCGCGGGTTTAAAAACACCGCCCGCAGGGCTGCCATGGTTCCTCGCTGCAAGTCTGTTCAATGGTGTGGTCATCGAGATCGGCAGGAAAATTCGCGCACCGGAGGACGAGGAACATGGAGTCCGGACCTATTCCGTTCTGTGGGGAAGGAGCTGTGCGGTGGCTGCATGGTTGGGAATGATGCTGCTCACTGCCGTGTGCGCTTCCCTTGCCGCGGCTAAAATCGGCTTTGCTATCCCTGTGGGCATAATGACAGGCATCGTGGCGCTCATTTCCATTTTTGCAGCGGTCCTGTTCTTGCGCGATCCAAGGCAGGGCAGTGGCAAGCGTTTCGAAATGCTGGCCGGGATCTGGACGCTGGTCTTGTATTTGAGTCTGGGATTGATTCCGCTGTGCTGGCAGTTGTTTAAAGGACGCTGAAATCATGCGCTGGATTCTTTTTCCCAACGATCACACCCGCATTTCCGAAATGGGCGGCAAAGCAGGCGCCTTGTCTGCATTGAATCGTGCATCCCTCCCGATTCCGGATTGGTTTGTGATCAGCGGCGACGCCTGTTTGCAAAGCCTGGGAGAAACGGGGCGGAAGGTTCTGGCTGATGCAGTGGATGCATCGCAGATCCAGGCTTTGTTCCAGGAATTGCGGCCCGATGAGGAGATCTCCGCCGGGATCAACGACGCGTTTGTAAAACTCTGCGGAGTTTCCGGCTTTGCGGCCGTTCGCTCGTCAGCCACGGATGAGGATGGGACTGAGCATTCCTTTGCGGGCCAGCTCGAAAGTTACCTTTTCGTCCGGCGGGAACACGCACTGGAGAAGGTCGCGGCTGTCTGGTGTTCCGGTTTCGGCGGGCGTCTGCTTGCTTACCGGAAGCAGCATGGGCTGCCGCTTGCCCCCCGACCCCCGGCAGTGCTGGTCCAGCGCATGGTCAACGCCGAAGTTGCGGGCGTGGCATTCAGCGCGGATCCCGTGACAGGCAGGCGCGGCATTGCCGTCGTCTCGGCCGTATGCGGCCTCGGCACTGCGCTGGTTTCCGGCGAGGCGAATGCCGATACATGGCTTGTGGATCGCAAGGGCAAAATCATCGAAACCCGTATCGCGGAAAAAAACATCGCGCACCGGGCTGCACCGGATTCCCCGGAAGGCATTCGCGTGGAAAATCTCCCGCGCGCGCAAGCCCTGCTGCCCGCGTTGACTGTAGAGCAGGTGCAGGCCGTGGCCGGGCTGGCACGCCAGTGCGCCGCGTTTTTTGGCCGACCGCAGGATATCGAATGGGCGATCGAGGGTGGAAAGCTTTACCTGCTGCAATCCCGCCCGGTTACCTCCATTGCCGGGCAGGGGGATCCCGATGGAGTGCTGAACATATGGGATAACAGCAACATCGCGGAAAGTTATGGTGGCGTCACCACACCGTTGACCTATTCGTTTGCACGCCGGGCCTACGAGGAAGTTTACCGTCAATTTTGCAAGTTGATGGCGGTGCCGGAATCGCGCATTTCAAAGAATGCCCATGTCTTCCACTGCATGATCGGGCTGGTGCGCGGCCGGGTGTATTACAATCTGCTGAACTGGTATCGTGTACTGGCGATGTTGCCGGGGTTCACGGTGAACCGCCGTTTCATGGAGCAGATGATGGGTGTCAAGGAACCGCTGCCGGATGAGTTGGTTCGCGACATGCAGGGCGCCTCCACGGCAGACCGCATCCGGGACGGCATCAATCTTGTCCGCACAGTCACGGGGCTTGTCTGGAACCACTTTACGTTGCAAAAGCAGATTCGGAATTTCTACGCCCGTCTTGATCATTCGCTCCGTACC
>JBAVPB010000161.1:0-22905 GCA_049692655.1 Chthoniobacteraceae bacterium
CATTCTTTCCCAATGGGAAAGCACGTCAAATGCATCGACCGATGCAAGAGATATAAAACTCTTCGTGTTACAATGAGAAGACTAAAGCGTTATAACTGAGTGAAATACATATAGGTGAAAACACCTACTGCGTTGAGACACTTTCCTCGCCACGCAACGCCAGCCCCCTTCGAAAGGGAGAGAACTTCCTTTGATTTTTTTAATTCCCTCTTGCGCCGTCATCCGATGCGCTCGACTGTCCGGGGCGGTCCGGGACGGTCGCTCTCGCATCTGGAATAAAATCACGGGCGATCAACTCCCGGTTTTTTTACCTTCGCAGAAGGCGCCGGATTTGTCAGTATCAACCACTTATCTTATGATCGAATCACTCGTCCTCGATGAAACAGCGCGCCAGGCCGCGTTTCCCGTTTCAAAACGAAAAATCTTCCTCGCCCACGCCGGCGTGACCGTGCTCCCCGCGACCGTGGCCGATGCGGTGATCAATTACACCCGCCGCTCGTGCGAGGATCACCAGGAATTTGGCGAGGTGCTGGACGACATCAAGCAGGCGCGCCGTGTCGCCGCGGAATTCATCGGCGCGCACCCCGACGAGGTCGCCCTGCTCGGCCCCACGTCGCTCGGCCTGAGCCTCTTTGCAAACGGCATCCCGTGGAACGAAGGCGACGAGATCGTCTGCTACGCCGGCGATTACCCGGCGAATGTCTATCCCTGGATGGACCTCCAGCGCAAAGGCGTGGTCCTGCGCTACCTCGAGCCCGCGCACCCCGGCGAACTCACCCCGGAGCTGGTCGCCACCGCCCTCACCCCGCGCACCCGCCTCGTGGCGCTGGCATCGTGCAATTTCTTCACCGGCTACCGCATTGACGTGGACGCCATCGGCCGGCTGCTGCACGAACGCGGCATCCTCTTTTCCCTCGACGCCATCCAGACGCTCGGCGCATTCCCGCTTTCCGTGGAGCACGTCGATTTCCTCAGCGCCGATGCCCACAAATGGATGCTCGGCCCCATGGCCATCGGCATTGTCTATGTGAAAAAGAAGCACTTCGACCTCCTCCGCCCCACCTTGCTCGGCGCATGGAACGTCCTCTCGCCCAATTTCATCACCCAGCCCGAAATCAACTTCCACCCCACCGCCCAGCGCTACGAGCCCGGCGTGCTGAACATCTCCGGCATCTACGGCATGACAGCTGCAATCCAGATGGTGATGGCCGTCGGCATGGATAAAGTAGCCGCCCGCATCCTCGAATTGAAAAAGCACCTCATCGACGGATTACAGCCGCTGGGCTACGAAATCATCGCTCCCATAAGCGGCCCCAATGCCTCCGGCATCACCACATTACGCCACCCTAAGGCCAACATGGCGAAGCTGTTCCACACGCTCGAACAGAACGGCATCGTCGTCTCCCTTCGCTACGACCGCGACAACACCGAGTACATCCGCGTCAGTCCGCATTTCTACAATACCACTGCGGAAATCGACCGGCTCCTCGAATTTCTGAAAGAAACGACCGCCGCCTGACCCCATGATTTGGCAGGGCTAATCAACCCTTGCCAACCCTTACCAACCGTCAGCTATCCCCGATCCCTGCCACCCTGGTCACGAAACCAGGTTGGCCGCGATATACTCAAAACTCTTCTTCAAAGAATCAAACGGATCCGCCGGGCAGACATCCTGTTCGACAATGAACCACTCGCAACCCGACTTCTCAGCCGCCGCGACAATCTTCTTCCAGTTCAAATTCCCCGACCCGATCTCCGCCATTCCATGCTTGTCCGAGGTGAGATATGCATAGTCCTTCATGTGCAAAAGCGGTAGCCGCCCCTTGAGCTTTTTGCACCACTCGACAGGATCGGCGCCACCGTACTGGACCCAGTAGGTATCGATCTCGCCCTGGAGATTTTTCTTGGAACTCTCCTCGTAAATAATGTCCAGCGCGGTCTTGTCCCCATACCGTACAAACTCAATCGCGTGGTTATGATAAGTAAGCACCTGCCCCGCCTTGCGCAGCACAGCCCCCGAGGCATTCAGCTTCTTCGCGAGCGCATGAACCTGCGCCTCGTCGCTGAAATCAATTCCGCTGGGATAAGGATAGGCGGTGTATTTGCAACCGAGCTTCTGCAGTTTTTCGACAACCGCCTGCGGGTCGTTGATGATCGTGTCGCCACTCTCATGGGTGGCGCAACAGACAAGCCCCTCCCCCGCGAGAATTTTGACAAGCTCGCTTTCCTCAATGGGCCCGAGCGCACTCGCCTGCACAGCCTGAAAACCAATCTCGCGTACTTTCTTGAGCGTGGTGGCAATGTCAGCCGGGGTTTTAACGAAATTACGAAGGGTATAAAGTTGGGCGGCAACTTGTTCAATTTTCATAAGGAAAGATTTTCTAAATTTTGAGGGAGATGTTTTACTTAAAGGATTTTGAGAAGTCCGTCACCACGGTCTTCACTGTTTTCTTTTTGATTTTTGAGTTCGCGATGCGCGCCTGGAGCTTCTTCTTATAGGCTGCTGCATGGATCGGCAACTCGATGGCTTTCTGGTCAAATGTCGATTGCAGAATGGCATTCGCCAGTTCCACGGAATGAATGCCTTCCTTCGCCGGCGCGATCAGCGGCTTGCCATCCAGAATGGCATCGGTGAAATTTTTAAGAATCTCGTTGTGCTGGCCACCGTGCCCATTCACCGGGATTTTCACATCCCACGTTGGCGGAGCGGAGAAACTCTCCTTCGTGGTGCGGCTGAACTTCGTCATCTCGACCTCGTTGCGAGTGAACCGGATCTCGTCATTTTCATAGACGAGCTTGCCGCGCTCACCGGTAATCTCCAGGCGATTGGTGCCAGGAGCCTCACCCGTGGAAGTAATGAAAATTCCCGTGGCGCCGCTTGCATATTCGAAATACGCCGTCACATCATCCTCGACCTCGATCTTGTGGTAATGGCCAAAGCGACAAAAACTGCGCACCTTGTCCGGCAGTCCGAAAATCCATTGATACAGGTCCAGATTATGCGGACACTGGTTCAGCAGCACTCCACCGCCCTCGCCGCCCCATGTCGCCCGCCATCCGCCGGATGCGTAATAAGTCTCCGTGCGGAACCAGTTGGTGATGATCCAGTTGATGCGCCGGATCTCACCGAGTTCACCGCTTTTGACCAGGTTCCGGATCTTGATGTAATAGGGATCCGTGCGCTGGTTGAACATCGCGGCAAACACCTGCTTTTTATTCGTGTGCGCCGCGATGAGTTTCTCGCAATCCGCCTTGTGTACCGAGATCGGTTTCTCCACGAGCACGTGCAACCCGTTCTTGAGCGCGTCGATGCCGATGGTGGTGTGCGAATAATGCGGTGTCGTGATCAGAATCGCGTCGATCTCGCCGGAGCGGATCATTTCCTCGCTGCTCGTGAAATTCTTGATCTCGGGAAATTGCGAAAGCCTTTGGGGATCGATATCGCTGATTGCGCTTACTTCCAGCCGGGGGATTTTACCTTCCAGTATCTGCCGGATGTGGGCTGAGCCCATGTTTCCGAGCCCGGCGACGCCGATTCTGACTTTATTCATCGTCACCGGAGAATAAGGAAACACCCCACAGGCTCAATATAATTTTTAAGTTTGACGAAACACCCTTTTCTTTCGAGTATCCCACCCCCTTTATGCGACACACAATATCGGTGCTTGTGGAAAATAAATTCGGCGTGCTCACCCGCATCGCCGGCATGTTCAGTGGCCGGGGTTTCAATATCGATACCCTGAACGTCGGCCCGACCCTTGATCCCTCCACCTCGCGCATGACGATTGTCGTGCGTGGCGACGACACCGTGCTAGAGCAGGTGACCAAGCAGCTCAACAAGCTCATCGACGTGATCGACATCCAGGATTTTCGCGACGACGAATACGTGGACCGCGAGCTCCTGCTCCTCCGCGTGAACGTAAGCTCCAAGACACGCGCAGACGTGATGCAGATCTGTGATATTTTCCGCGCCAAGATCATCGACGTGCAGCACAAAAACGTCTCCATCGAAATCACCGGCAACGAAAGCAAGATCGGCAAGTTCCTCATGCTCATGGAGCCGTTTGGAATCGCCGACCTCACCCGCACCGGCAAAGTTGCCCTGTCGCGCAAGCAATAGCGCACCCGCATTTTTTCAACCTCAAACCACACCAATACCCATGCCTGCTAAAATTTACACCGACAAGGACGCAAGTCTCGAACCTCTCAAAAACAAAACCGTAGCCGTACTCGGCTTCGGTTCGCAGGGCCACGCCCACGCGTTGAATCTCAAGGAGAGCGGCGTCAAGGTGATCATCGGCCTCTACCCTTCCAGCAAGTCCCGCAAAGTCGCCGCGGACAAGGGATTCAAGGTGTATGACACGGCAGAAGCTGTGAAGCTGGCAGACGTGATCTTCGTTGCAATCCCTGACACGAAGCAGCCCACAGCATACGAAAAGGACATCAAGCCGAATCTCACAAAGGGCAAGACCCTCCTCTTCAGCCACGGTTTCTCCATCCATTTCAAAACCATCGTCCCGCCGAAAGATGTGGACGTGATCATGGTCGCTCCAAAAGGCCCCGGCCACATCGTGCGCCGCCAGTTCCTCGAGGGCAAAGGCGTGCCATCGCTCATCGCCATTTACCAAAACCCAAGCAAGCAGGCTAAAAAAATTGCGCTCGCATGGGCGAAAGGAATCGGCGGCACCCGCGGCGGCGTCATCGAGACCTCCTTCAAGGAAGAGACCGAGACCGATCTTTTCGGCGAGCAGACCGTACTTTGCGGCGGCGCCAGCGCTCTCGTCCAGGCAGGGTTCGAAGTCCTCACCGAGGCAGGCTACTCACCCGAGATGGCCTATTTCGAGTGCCTTCACGAGCTCAAGCTCATCGTCGATCTCATGAACGAATCCGGCATCGCAGGCATGCGCTTCTCCATCTCCGAGACAGCGAAATGGGGCGACGTGAGTGTCGGCCCGAAGATCATCGACAAGGGCGTGAAGCAGCGCATGAAAGTCGCGCTCAAGGACATCCAGTCCGGCAAATTTGCCAAGCAGTGGGTCCAGGAATACAAGGGTGGGTACAAGAAATACAATTCACTCCTCAAGGCCGGCGAAAAGCATCCGATCGAAAAGACCGGCGCCCGTCTCCGCTCCTTGATGCCCTGGATCCAGAAAAAAAATCTCAAGGGCGCACAGGCCGCTTACTAAAAGGCTTTGTCCGAGGAACCGCCGCCGCTGCCACAGGCTAGCCGGAAGCGTATTCTGCCGGCGTTTTTGCTGTGCTTCGTTTTATGCGCGCACCGCATCTACGCCGGGAAGGTCATTTCAGGCGTCATCCAGCTCGCGTGGATCGCCGGCGGTTTCTATTGGTTCAAGGTAAGCGCTGCCGGCGTGCTCCAGATCGTCAATTCCTCTCAGTTTAACATGGACACCATCGAACGTGTCAGTAACTGGGAGGAAACCAACGGCATTCCCTACCTGCCCATCCTCATGCTCATTGCAGCCGGCATCTGGGTCGCCATTGATGCCGCCCGTCTCGTCGCCGGAAAATTCACGGATGGCCAGGGGCTCAAAATCACCCGCTGGATATAAAGCAAACACGACAGGGCGGTGGTCGGATGATAAAGTGTAAAGCGTTGATTTTTCTTTAGCTCCTGCGATTTTTGCGTAAATTAAACCCCATCGGCAATGGAGTTTGCCGTCCCGCGAAAGGGAAAACCGCCTGACCCGTTATCAGTGCTGATGACTCCTGCATACGTGAAACACACACGCAGGTAGGAATATGATATTAAGCTATTTATGGGTCGGCATAGGCGGAGCAGTTGGCAGCATGCTCAGATACTGGTTGTCGGGCCTCATCGCCGGCACACGGACTGGTGAGATTTTCCCGCTTGGCACCATGGTCATTAATATCACCGGATCATTCGTCATCGGCATGCTGGGCTCCATCACCCAACCCGAGGCGCGCCTTGATCCCCACTGGCGCACCCTGGCCACTCAACTGCTCATGGTCGGCCTCTGCGGCGGCTACACCACATTCTCCTCATTCAGCCTGCAAACCCTCAACCTCGCACGTGACGGCCAATGGCTCTACGCGGGACTGAATATCGTCCTCTCCGTCGTTCTTTGCCTTGTTGGTGTCTGGCTCGGTTTCGCCATCGGGCAGATCTATAATCGCTAACCATCATCCCCCATGAAAACCCCCTCCAACCAAAAGCTCCTGCGCGTCTTCATCGGCGAAGCCGATAGCTGGGAACACAAACCCCTCTATGAGGCAATCGTCCTAAAAGCGCGCGAACTCGGCCTCGCGGGCGCCACCGTCCTCCGTGGCCCCATGGGTTATGGCGCAAAGAGCCATATTCACACCTCAAAAATTCTCCGCCTTTCCGTGGATCTCCCGATCGTCATCGAAATCGTGGACAGCGAGGATAAAATCCAAACACTTCTCCCGTTTCTCGATACCATGGTCACCGAAGGCCTCATCACCCTTCAAGATGTTCAAGTGATCAAATACACTGCAAAAGCGGACTAAAATGGTGAAAAATTGGCTTTGTTTCGTTGATTTTTGGGTTTGATTGGCTTTGTTTTGGGTTTGTTTTTCGGCCCTCTACAGAGTAAAAATTGGCTTTGTTTGGCAGAAATGCCATTTTTTGGCCGAATCGCATCTCCTGTCCCGGTTTTTCACCACTGCCTGCCTCCTTTCTGTGTTCAAGTTCATGAATTGATCTTTTCAGACTCCGTTGGGAAGCGCGGGGCAATTATTTCATGTTTACGATTTTTTCCTTCTCGTCTTATTGACTGACTTGGTTTAAAATCCCGGCCTTCCTCCCCTTCCCCGATAATAAGAATAAGCAAAAATCTTTGGTCTCCATACGGCTGAATCCCCGCCGCCTCCGATACTTGTTTAAACACCAGGAGATCAAATTTATGCTTTGGACCATTTTTGTAATACTCATCATTCTGTGGCTGCTCGGAATCACCAGCGTCTATACCATTGGCGCTTACGTGCATATTTTGCTGGTTCTTGCCGTGGTCGTATTGCTGATCAGGATCATCAGCGGGCGGAATCCACTTTAAGCGCGGTAAATTAAAACCATATGAAACCATCCTTTTTTGTAGGACTCGTCCTGATCGTCCTCGGCGTCGTTGCACTCGCCTACGGCGGCATCACATATACCAAGCGCGAAAAGGTCATTGACCTGGGTCCGATCCAAGCCTCGGCAGATCGCGAAAAAACCTTTCCGCTGCCTCCTGTAGTGGGAGTAGTCTCGCTTGTCGGTGGTATCGCCCTGGTCGCCATGGGCGGGAGAAACAAGGCGTAAATCTACCGTTGAGGATTGAGCGTTTGCCTTACTGCCCTTCGGGCAGTGTCAGCGCCTGATCTCCTACGAAGTGAATCTCCACAGGGGCCGTAAATTGCTGCCCCTTGATCGCCTCAGCCAACTCCTCGCGGAACTTCGTCTTGGCCTCTTCCATCAGCCCGGCTTTCGCCACCTTGAGCTTCGCCTCGGCCTGCATGGCATTGATCGCATTTTCGCGGTCCTCCGCCGTGATGCTGTTCCACCAGCCGCTGTCGTCCCGGATCACCTTGTAGCTCTTCATCTCCAGCGATAGCAGCTTAGGCGCGGGCAGTTTCGCCGTGACTTTCCGTGCATCCATGGAAACCTGGAATGGATCGCGCAGATTGAACCCCGCCTTCGCCTTGTAAATCCCCTGCAATTCCATCGTCTTCGTGCTGCCGAGCCACGTCTGCGTCCATGTGTAATGCTCCACCACATCCTGCTCGACCGTGGCCAGTTCCACCACGGAACTCGCCTGCTCTATCACCGTGACGCCGCCCACAGTCACTTGCGGCGTGAAATTGAACACGCTCTTGAACCCGTTCGCCACACGGTTTGCAGCGTCGAAGGATTCCTCCTTCGCACCATGCACCACCTCGCGCGAAGCCTTCACCGTGATGAAATAAAACGCCGCCGTCCCCGCGGCGATGACCATCACCACCCCGATCGCCAGGGCAAGGATCGTGCGCGGTGCGGAGAATGCATCGGTGCGCTGCTTCATGATTGTAAAAGTTGCCATTGGCGGAGATATCGGGATTGCGTTAGCATCTTAGTAGCGATTTACTCCTGTTTTATTCATTTTACGGAACTATAAACCATGCCCGGACATACCGAAACCTTCACCCTCGGCCACTCGCCCGATCCCGATGACGCCTTTATGTTTTACGCCATGGCGGAAAACAAAATCGATACTCACGGTTACCGCTTTGAGCACATATTGCAAGACATCGAGACACTGAACCAGCGCGCCACCCGCGGCGAGCTCCACATTTCCGCCATCTCGATCCATGCCTACGCCTACGTGCTGGACAAATACGCGCTCCTTCCCTGCGGCGCCAGCATGGGCGACGGCTACGGCCCGCTCCTGGTCGCAAAAAACACCGACGGCCTCGGCGAGAACCCCCGTTTCGGCGAAGTCCGCGACTGGATCCAGGGCAAAAAAATCGCGATCCCCGGCAAGATGACCAGCGCCTACCTCGCCCTGCAACTCGCCATCGGCGCGTGCGAGACCATCGTCGTCCCGTTTGACCAGATCTTCGCCGCCGTGAAAAATGGCGATGCCGATCTTGGCCTCATCATCCACGAAGGCCAGCTCACCTACGAAAACGAGAATCTTTCCGCCGTCCTCGACCTCGGCGTCTGGTGGAAAATCAAAACCGGCCTCCCGCTTCCGCTCGGTGGAAACGTCATCCGCAAGGACATCCCCGCGCCCGTCCGTAGTGAGTTGAATGTGATCCTCCGCGAGAGCATCCGCTACGGCCTCGAGCATCGCGCCGCCGGCGTCGCCCACGCCATGCCGCTCGCGCGCGACATGGACACGACCCTTGCCGACAAATTCATCGGCATGTATGTGAATGACTACACCCTCGACTACGGCGACAAGGGCCGGGAGGCCATCCACAAATTCCTGGAAATGGCCAGCGAAGCAGGCCTGATCCCGGCTCCTGTAGAGCTGGAATTCGTGCAATAAAAGCGGTTATCATAGGCCAATATCAGGGGTTCACAGCCCCGCTTGCGATGGTGCCGGGTGCTTTACCCGCAGAAATGGCAATGCAACGAGCAAAAGCAAGAAGGCAAGCGCAGCAAGTGCCCAGGGAGGCGCGGCTGGAATAGGCGTGCTGACAGCGAGTGTGTAGATGCTGGAGGTGCTGGTGCCGTAAGGATCGGTGACCATGACGGTGTAATTGGCCGCATCGCCGGTGGAAGTGCTGGCTATGGTGTACGATGAGGCCGTGGCGCCCGATATCAAAACACCGTTTTTGTACCATTGGTAGGTGAACGTGCCTGAGCCAGTGACCCCGACCGAGAAGGTGACGGACTGGCCTGCTGTGACTGACTGCGTGCCCAGCAAAGTAGTGATCAGCGGGGCGATGCCCCCCGCACGCATGGTCTGGTTGAATGTATCCGCGAGATAGACCACACCGGAGTTGTTTACAGCGACGGCCTGGACACTGAAGAATTGCGCGGCAGAGCCAGTGCCGTCGGCACTGCCGGTGACTCCAGCGAGCCCGGCGATGGTGCTTACCACACCTGCGGGGGTAATTCTGCGAATTACATTATTCCCGGAGGAAGTGGAATTGTTGACTGGAGGAATCTGGCTGTCGGTGACGTAAAGATTATTGAGCCCATCCACCGCAATGCCGATGGGCGCATTGAATTGGACGCGGGCACCAAGGCCATCGAGATAGCCGGGGACTCCGGCGCTGCCGTAGGGGGTGGTAACCACACCCGCCGGGGTGATTTCCCGCACGACGTCGTTGTAAATGTCAGTCACATAGACATTCGTCGAACTATTGACCGCAATACCGATGGGCCCATTGAACAGTGCGCCTGTGCCTGTGGCATCAAGGTAGCCGCCCACACCCGGCGTTCCCGCGAGAGTCGATACCGAACCCGAGGAGGTTATTTTGCGGATGGTCTCGTTCCCGGAGTCAGCCACATAAACATTGCCGGAACCATCAACAGCGACACCCTGGGGATTATTAAACAGCGCGGATGAACCGATGCCATCTGAAGTTCCGGTGACCAATGGCTCGCCCGCGAGGGTGCTCACCAATCCCGCCGGGGTGATTTTACGGATGGTGCTGTTCCCCGAATCGGCAACGTAGATATTATTGGCGCTGTCGATTGCGACCGCATTAGGGGTGTTAAAGAGCGCATTCGTGCCGGTGCCATTGCTTGTGCCCGATATTCCGGGCCGGCCGTAAGGCGTGCTGACCACACCCGATGGCGTTACCTTGCGGATGGTGTCGTTGCTGAAGTCGGCTATATAAAGGTTCCCGGAACTGTCCACCGCCACTCCGCTGGGATAGCTAAATTGTGCTCCGGCATGGGTTCCATTCGCGGTGCCGGTGACCAGCACCTCGCCCGCCAGGGTCGTGACCACCAGAGGATTATCGACAACCAGAACGGACGGCGGCGCTGTGGTGACAACACTGCTCCCCGTGGTGATTACGCACTGAAATTGGTCGCCGCTCATGGCAGGGGTTGCCCCGTTGACGGTAAGCGATGACGTAGTGGAGCCTGTGTAAGTGCCGCTGCCGGATATATTGCTCCAGACACTGGTGCCGACCGGCATCCGTTGCCATGCGTAACTGGTGGAAGTCCCGCCAGAGGCGACTGTAAACGCGGCGGTTCCGCCGGGGGTTATGGTCGCGACCGCCGGGGCCGTTTGCAAGCCGACCAGTGTTTTTACGAGATTCTGCATGTTCGGCGAACCTATTCCAGTGACCAGATCGTACCCCGAACCGGCGTTGTATCCGTTGCCACCGCTGGTGATGTCCTGAAAGTTTGACGTGCCGATCAACGGGTAAATTTTAGGGCCGAGCATTCCGATTGGGGCCAGCTTCACATTGGCGCGGGCCTGATTGATCAATGCGCAGAGCCCCGCCCATGTCGGGCTGCTCCAACTGGTGCCGCCCCATACCTGCTGTGAACCGCTAATGATCACGTATGCGCCCTCGTTCGGATCTCCAGGCGCTGCCACGTCGGGGGTGCAGCGCGTGGCTCCGACCGGAACGCCGGTGCCGGTCTGCCAGGTAGAACGGTGAAAGTAAATGCTGACGCCGCCCCCGCTGTCCGCCCAGGCGGTCTCCGTGTTGATATTGCTGCCCGATGTGAGGGTAAGGGACGTGCCACCGACCCCGGTGATGTTCGGGTCGCTCGATGGGTAGTCCGCCTGCACGGGACCGCCACCAGCTGAACCGTTTGACCCCGGATCGTTCGCGCCATCCCCGGAAGAGGCAAATATGGTTATTCCCGCGCTCGCCAGGTTTGCGAAATACTGGTCATCCGCCGAGACCTGGCTTGCAGATTCATATTGTTCCCCGAGGCCGTAACTCATGGACATCTGGTGGATGCCGTACTCGGGGTGAGCCACGGCATCCGCAAAGATCTGCTGGTAGGCCGTATCAAGGTCGTTCGATTCGAGATCGGTGGTGGCATATACCCGCACTTTTGCCCTAGGGGCCATGGAACTGCTCCATTCCGTATCGAGCGAGACCTCGACAAAATCAGTCGGGAGCGATCCTGAAACGACCTGTATGTACGAAATGTTGGTTCCTGACTGGGCGACGCCGTAGGTGCTCCAGAACTGGGTGAGATCGCTGGCGTTGGGAAATGTATCGATGACGATCGCAATCGACTGCCCCGAACCTGATACCGTGAGCCCCTCCGCATTATAAGCATGCAATATCTGGGCCGGAGTATATGGCTGGCTGGTGCCGGTCAATGAATCCGGCAGGGCCTGTTGTTTCACGGAATTTTTGTGCGCCTGGATATGGGGTTGGAGACCATTAATGCCGACCAGCAATGGAAAGATGGCCGCGGGGATGCTCGGGGCGGTGACTGCCGAGGTGTATTCCCGGCCTTTCAAGGAAACGCGCGCAAAGTTCACCCTCAAAGCCTTCTGAATGGTGGCGACGCTTGCAACGGCAAATATGGCGAGACGATTGTCATCCCGGCGCGCGATTTTAAAGCCCTGGCCCTTGATCCAGTCAATCACAGTCTGGTAATCGGCCTGCGTGGGGTAATATTTCGCGACCATCTCTTGAAAGGGAATGAGTTCGCCATTGCCCAGCCGCGCTTGAAGTTCGGCAAAATTGCGCATCTTCAAGGTGACTTCAAACCGCATTTCCGCAGAGATCTCACTGGGAAGCAATGCGGTGCGGCTGATGTAGGGCGATCGCGGATCATTGGGGCCTAGCAAGACACCCGCAGGCACCTGCTTTATGCTCCCTTGGGAGACGACCACCGCGGCGTTCGCCGCACGCACTTCCGGCAGAGTGACCACTAATATGTGAACGAAGAGGACGATCCGGAGGATAAAAAACGGGCGCTTCTGGAGCATGGGAGCGTGGGGGTTTTTTAAGGGGAAATGCGGAATGAATGTCCTCGTGCGGAACGTAGCAAACCAACGGGAAATGACAACGATGATCTAACGCGGTGCGCTTTGAGGGATCACGTCGAGATGTGTTGATCCGGATTCTTTTTCATGCCTTATTGGAATGCGCACGAAAGCAATCAACCATCCCCCATGAACGAGCAAATCAAAATCAGCTGGTATCGCACCAAGGTCGATAAGGCGGTGATGAGCGAACTCATCCGCAAGAGCGACGCGCGTGCATTTGCACAGGTCATCCCCCAACTGGCGCTCTTTGCCGTCACCGGCACGCTGGCTTACATGGCATTCCGCAATGTGCATGCGGCAAACTGGCCATGGGCGGTTCCCGTGCTGCTTCTTGCGTTGTTTGTCCATGGCACATTTGCGAATTTCTTCGGCGGCATCGCCGGCCACGAGCTTTGCCACAAGACCCCATTTAAAACACAATTCTGGAACGATTTCTTCCTCAAAATCTACGCTTTCCTGAGTTGGTTTGATCCGATTAGTTACCGCGTCAGCCATGTGAAGCACCATCAGGTCACCGTACACAAGGATCACGACGGGGAAGTGGTGCTGCCGCAGGGACTCGACTGGTATGGCGTGAAGTTCGTCCTCACAGCCCTCACCTGCCATCCTCTTCAGCCTTTTTACGTGGTGCGCACCTGGTTCAAGGCGGCGCGTGGCGATATCTCCGGCGGCGGATTTTTCTCCCCGGAGTGGACCGCGAAAATTTTACCCGAGTCGAATACGACCCTGCGCCGCGAGCATCGCAACTGGGCCCGCACCGTCCTCATCGGACATCTGATCCTGGCCGCGATCTTCATCGCCACCGGCAACTGGATCCTCATCGTGATCGTGACATTTGGGTGCCAGTATTGCAGTTGGCTGCAATTGCTTTGCGCCGCGCCACAACATGCCGGCCTGTCGCCGAATGTCGCGGATTTCCGCCTCTGCTGCCGCACCTATACCTCCGGCTGGCTGCCATCATTTCTCTACTGGAACATGCAATATCACGTCGAACATCACATGTTCCCAGCCGTCCCGTTTTACAATCTGCCCCGGCTCCGCAAAGCAGTGGAGCACGATTTTCCACCCGCTCCGCACGGCTTGTGGGCGACCTGGAAACACCTCATCCCGCTCCTCCAGAGACAGCGGAAGGACCCCGCCTACGTCTTTGTCCCTTCTTTGCCAGGGAATGGCGGAGCCGGAGCGCGCATTGACGACAAGACGCTCGATGCGGAACTGCCAACCTGATCCCAGGTTTTTACTAATCCTCATAGGGCACCATCCGGGACAACACGCCCAGGAACCCGGCCGCCAGCGTCGTGTGCGATTCAGGCTCCCCGATTCCCCATACGAAGCCATGCCCCGGTTGACGCCCCCGTGAAAAAAGAGTAGCTTTCCCGCATGAATGCCAAGCGGCAAAAAATTCAGGATCCTGAAACCGAGGCCGAGGAACTTCAAAAGGCTCTGGTCGCCGTAGGTGATGCCATTCGCAAATCCAATGCGCAACGCGGCAAATCCGGACTGAATTACAAGGAATTCAAGGCGCAGTGGCTTAAGAAACACGCGAAGGTAGAAATGCCTTCCCATGCCTGACGACAAACCGGTTCTGGTCGTTATTGCCGGCCCTAATGGCTCTGGTAAAACGGAAATCACAAAGATTCTGCGCTCCCGTTATGCATGGACTGAGGGACTTGTGGAAATCAATCCAGACAACATTGCACAGGAAAAATTTGGCGGCTGGAATGATCCTGATGCAGTAATAAAAGCCGCCAATCTGGCTGAAGAAATGAGAGAGGAATGTCTCACAAAAGGTCAGGGTTTGCTTTTCGAAACGGTTCTCTCAATCCCTGAAAAAGTGGATTATATCTGCCGCGCCAAGGAGGCAGGATATTTCGTACGGTTCGTTTACGTTGCAACAAACAGTTTTGAGATTAACTCATCCCGGGTCGCGTGGCGGGTGGAACTGGGAGGTCATGATGTGCCATTGGATAAAATTCGGAGCCGCTATGTGCGTTCACTAAAGCAAGCGGTTAATGCAGCACGGATCGCCGACAGGGCCTACTTTTTGGACAATTCACCGGATGCGGAAGATTCTGACAAAATTAATCCTCTCACCATTTTCAGGACCGTGGATGGTGTAGTCGTAAAAACTTATATAAACGAGAAGGATTTTCCCCTCTGGACACGGGAGATTTACAAGGCGCTCCAGCCTTCAGAAAAATAGACCTTCGCTTCTCTTTTTTAGATTCGAATCTGAGGAGATCGCTTACATCGCATCAACCTCGAGACCCGGCGGATTACGTCGCAAAAACTCATCCCTGTGCCCATAACAATAAATGAGAATGGCGAGGCCTATTGCCGTGCCAATCGGAAATCCCAAAAGCAAAATACCTCCATAAACAACGAGAAACCAGAAACACCACCGGGCCCTGTAGCCGCAGGCGAAGATCGAAACACCAATAAGAACAAATCCCACAACACCGAAAACAAGACCCACAAACGTCGCAATCAAAACGGTGCTAATGCTCGCGGCGAGTTGCCTTGGGTCTGACACATTGCTACCCCCCAATGTATCAAATGCGTGCATCATACCGATGACTGTCCCAACTTTTCCTACAAGCACGCCAAGCTGTAAATAGGCTCCAGTCAGGGCGAACGTCCTGCCTGAATTTGTTTGGTTACCGTTCACAGATTGATTTTCGGATGGTTTTGCTTAAGCCAAGGCCGATGTTTCCTTAAACATTTTGTCACATCCCGAAGCTCGCAACCCTTCGACCAATGGCTTGGAAATGAATGTTACTTTTTCAATCTGCCATATGGATTTTTTCAGGAACATTACGTGCCAGCCAAATTTCATGCTCGGCGACACATTGTAAACCATCAAACTCCCTCTCCCTGCCACCGTGCTGCCGCTGCTGTACCAAAATATAGTTCCTTGATTCGTCGTCTTGCGAATGACTCTTTTCAAATTGGCCTCACTTCGCTGATGGATATGCAAAAGAGGCGCATCGGACGCCTTGTAAATACCACCATCAGCTTCAACCCTTTCGTAATGATCCTGGCAAATTACCCGGCCAGGCACGAAAGGAGGCAACGTAAGGTCGTAAAAGGAGTGTACTCCAAGTGTACCGAGCGTCTTGCCGCTGAAATAGCACCACTTATAATCAAACAGGTCCCGAATTCGAATGATGTAAACTTCGGCCGGCTTATACTGGTCAACGCACCCGGCTACAATCCACCGCACTTGATCGAGAAAGGAGGGATCATCTTCGTGCCTTGGTTGGATGGTTATCATTTGGAACTCATCGGATACAATGCACAGCGTGGCATATTAGGGAATCAGCACCATGCCAAGGTGGATGCGCCTCGCCAACAAAAGAATTCCACGGGACGAAAATAGAGACGGGGTATCCCACCCCCTCCGTTCCCTCCGTTATCTCCTGTTCAAATCCCTACTGACGCTCCGCCTTCACCCCCGGCAAAGCCGTCGGCGACACTGCCGAGGTCACCTTCTGCTTCGCCCCCTCCACCTTGTCGGCCAGCGATTTGTTATCCGGGTCGAGAGCGACCGCTTTCATATCGACAGCGCGTTTGATCAGGGTTTCTGACCTCCTTTCCCAGTTCGCCATCCTTGCAACGTGTTCTCCGGTGTGTTAGAAAAGCTGAAGGATGATTGACGTGCAAGAGGCAGTAAAAATCGCTTTAGCATATTGCGGCAAGCTTTTCGGCAAAGCATTAAATCGTTTTCAACTGGAAGAGGTTGAACTCGATAAAGATGAGAAGCATTGGTTCATCACAGTCGGATTTGACGAGCCGTTGAAAGCGAGAACTGACGTGCTTGGTGAGGCTTTTAAAGGCTTCCTGCCAAAAGGCACGGAACGAAAGTTCAAGATTGTCGATGTTGACGCGAAATCCGGAAAAGTTCGAGCCGTGAAAATCAGGCAGCCTCTTGAAAGAGTATCTTAACAGGCTCGTTTCCAAGTACAGGAATCGAGGAGTGCTCATTGATTCCAACTTGTTGATGCTTTATTTCGTGGGTGAATTCAGCCTTGATCAAATTCCGAGGCTTCGACGAACAAAAAAATACGTCGCCTCCGATTATTGGTTGATAAAGCGGTTTTTCGATCTCTTTCCCTTGAAGGTGACGACCCCTAATATTCTCACGGAAATAAGCAATCTTTCCGGGGACGTTCCGGGCGAACTCAAATCCAGGTTCTTCGATTGTCTCAGCGCAAACTTTAAGCTGCTGGGTGAACATTATGTGCCCTCAAAAACAGCAGCGGCGTCGCCCATTTTTTCCCGGTTTGGCCTCACAGACGCAACTCTTTTGGAATTAGCGGAAACATATCTGGTTGTCACGGACGACTTCCCTCTCTCAAATTATCTGACATCCATTAAAGCCGATGTGATCAATTTCAATCACCTTCGCTTCCAAACTTAATCCCCCCCTACTGCCGCTCCTTCGCCCCCGGCGAAGCCGTCGGCGACACCGCAGGCGTGACCGAGGTCACCTTCTGCTTCGCCCCTTCCACCTTGTCCGCCAGCGGTTTGTTATCCGGATCAAGCGCCACAGCCTTCTGCCAGTAAACCAGCGCCTGCGTCGCATTCCCGAGCTTCTGGTAGGTGTCGCCGATATGGTCGTACACCTCGGAATCCTCGGGCTTGATCGCTTCCGCCGCTTTCAGCAGCTCGGGGAGCGCTTTTTCGGGCTCTCCTTTTTTGAAATAATACCAGCCAAGGCTGTCGATATACGCGCCGTTGCCCGGGTCCATATCGACCGCGTGTTTGATCAGTGTGCCCGCTTCCTCGAGATTCTGCCCGCGATCCACCCACATGAAGCCGAGGTAATTATACGCACGCGCCGCATTGCCGGGATCGAGCGCGATCGATTTCTTGAAAAGGTCGGCCGCTTTCTGGATCAATCCCGCCTGCTCCGCCGCCGCGCCGTAATCGAAATAAAACTCCCCGTCGAGCATCCCGCTCTCGCTGTTCTCCGCCTCGGCCTTGGCCTCGTCAAATACGGCCATCGCCTCCTGGTGCTTCTTCGCAAGGCTCAGCGCCTGCCCCAGCGCGTAGGTGATGCGTGGGTAATCGGGAAATTTCTGGTGCGTCTCGGTGAGCATCTCCACCGCCTTGTCGAATTTCTTGAGCTGGAACATCATGTCCGACACCCGCAGGTAATTCGTCGGGTTGTTGGGGCTCAGGAGGAGTTCCTGCTGGTAGCTGTTCAGCGCCTTGTCGTAATCCCCCTTCTCCGCGTAGAGCTGCCCGAGCGTCTCATACGAGCTGGCCCGCATCGGATCTCCCTTGATCAATGCCTCGAGCGTTTTGATCGCATCATCCCGCTGGCCTGCGACCACATAGCAGCTCGCCAGCTTTTCCCGCACTGCGGCGACCACGGTCTCATCGACGCCACCGCCCGCTGATGCTGTCAGCACTTTCTCGTAGAGCGGGATCGCTTCCTTGATCTGCTTCGTCAGCACGTAAAAATCCCCGACCTTCGCCATCGTCGTGGGATCATTCTTGGCAAGCGCGAGGGTCTTCTGAAAAATCACGTCCATCTTTTTCATGTCGTCGGGGGTGCAGGTCCCATCCTCCTTCACCAGCGCATGGATGTACAGCTCGCTCATCTTCAGCCAGAATTGCGGGTCGTCATTCTTCAGCATCGCCGCCCGGTCGAGGATCTCCACGGCCTTCTGCGGCTGCCCGAGGTCGATCTGCAACTCGTAGTTCGCGACATGGAAGACGAAATTCTGCGGGTCGAGCTCCAGCGCCTGCTGCGCGTATTTCAGCGCGACATCGTATTTCTTCAGGTACTTGGAATAGAGCTGCGAAAGATAATAGTACGCCATCGATTCCTTCGGCGCGGCCTTTACGGTGTCCTTCAGCACATCGATGCCCGCTGCGACATCGCCCCGTCGCGCGAGTTCAAACCCCACCTTCGCCGCCAGCAGCGTGAGCGTGTCGGGGTCGTCCTCCGGCCGGATCTTCGCGGCAGGATCGACCTCGAGCACCTTCCGGTAATCCGCCAGCGCCTTGTCCAGGTCCGCGTTGTCCTCGGCGATGCTCCCTTCGATGAAGCTCGCCATGGCATCCGCCTTCCTCTCGTCGTCCGCCGTGATCTGGAGATCCTTGGACGTGACGGGAGGCTCATCCGGCACGGGCGCGACGGCGGGCGAAGGCTGCGGGGTGGCAGCCTTCTTGGCCTTCGGCGCCGCATGCAGAGGCGTGGCGGCTAGCAGGATGGACAGGTACAGCAGGCCAGTCCGCCGTTTCCATGTTACTGGTTGGGCTCCGGGCCGGGTCGGGTTCATCTGCCTAATTTAGCGACTAAGACTTATAGCGCAAACGCTTCTTGTGACGGTTTTCTTTCATTCTTTTCCGTCTCTTGTGCTTTGCGATTTTAGCTTTACGTCTTTTCTTGAGTGAACCCATATTGGTGTGACCTGCCTGCTGGCTAATAAACCACTTTGTTAAGTGGATACTCGATAATGCCCTCTGCTCCCAATGATTTCAACTGCGGAATGATCTCCCGCACTATCTTTTCATCGATCACCGTTTCCACTGCAACCCATCCAGGCTGCGCGAGATGCGCAACCGTGGGGTTACGCAATGCCGGTAGAGCTTCGAGCAAATTTTTTAACTGATCTTCTGCGATATTCATCTTCAGGCCCACTTTGTCGCGGGCCGCGAGCGCTCCCCTGAGCAAAAGCACCATCCGGTCCATCTTTTCCTTTTTCCATGGATCGGTCAGCGCCTTCTTGTTCGCGATGAATTGGGGTGAGGAAACCATCAGGGTCTCCACGATACGCAACTTGTTGGCCCTCAGGGAGGAACCCGTCTCGGTGACATCCACGATCGCATCCACCAGATCGGGCACTTTCACCTCTGTGGCGCCCCAGCTGAACTCGATCTCAGCCTTGACCCCGTTGCGTTCAAAAAATTTCCGCGTCATCCCCACCGCCTCTGTGGCGATGCGCTTCCCCTCGAGGTCCTTGAGGGTCTTCACCGGTGAGCTCTCCGGCACCACCAGCACCCAGCGGGTCGGGTTGCTGCTGATCTTGCTGAACGTAAGCTCGCACAGCGATTCCACGTCCGACTCATTCTCCACGATCCAGTCCTGCCCCGTGAGGCCGCAGTCCAGGTAGCCGTGCTCCACATAGCGGCTGATCTCCTGCGCCCGCAAAAGGCGGATCTGCAGGTCGGGATCATCCACACCCGGCTTGTACGAGCGGCTCAGGCCGCTGATCCGGTACCCCGCCTTTGCAAACAAGGCAAAGGTCGCCTCCTGCAGGCTGCCGGAAGGCAGGCCCACACGCAAAATCGGGGTATTGGGATTCGACGGACTCGACATAAAATGGGAGTGCGTTTGTAGGAGGTTGCCACACCTCTGGCGAGAAAAATTTTCGCCTTTATTTTTCCCTCCACACCCAAAAAATGCCTCCACACACAAATCGAGTTCGTTCCGGTCCCCCTTAAAACTTAAAGCTTAAAACTGCTCCTCTTCATTCGAGGTTCAATGTTGGAAGTTGAACGTTGGACGTTCTCCCCTTTTCCGCCCTCCGCCTTCCCCCCATTTTCTCGCGTGTTGACATGCCGTATGGAATTTGCTCCCATCGCCTCGTGAAAATCGCCCTCCCGTTCCTCTTCCTCGTCGTCATCTCCCTCAACGCCTGCACCACGCTGGCAAACCGCCGCGACCTCTATTCTCCGGACAGAGCCCAGGGCCCGAACACCGACGCTTACAATAAGATGACCATGGAGACAATCACCACCACCCCACACACCCGGACACTCTCCCACTAGGGGAGTGGCGTGCTCTGTATTCCCAGCCCCTAACGGGGTGCAATGTGACAGCCCGGGGTGAAGCCCCGGGAACAACGTCTCAAAAATTTCTCCAGCCCTGCAAGGGCGGCACGATCCTCTAGGGAATTGGTTTTCGCCCGAGGATTTTGATCCCGAAATTCTCGTTCTGCAAAGGTTCAGCACCAGCCAGGTACACCGGCCGGTAGGTCGTATTGATCCACCGGAGAATCTCCGCCCCGTACTCCGGCGATTCCCCGAAAAACCGCGCCCCATGCTCGGTCGTATCCACATGCACCAGCACGATGTAGTCGGGATGCGCAGCCTCCAGTTGCTTTGCGATCCGGTGGTTGCCGTAGGTCTGTAAAACATGCGGGATGAATTCCGTGTACCGCACGGGATCGGCATGCCGCGTAAGGTAGTTGATCCCCAGCCCATGCGGAATCGCGACGAATGTCGCGCCCGCAGGCACATTGGCCTCAAACCAGTCCAGCACCAGGTTGAGATCCTTCCCCGTCGGGTCGAAATCCGGGTCAAACATGTAGCTCATGTCGCCATTTTTCCCCACAGGCAGGTCCCTCAAGTGGTAAAACTGAATCGACCGGCCCAGCAGGCTGAAAATCCCCACCCCCAGCAACACATAAACCGTCCCCCTGAACAAAACGACATTCACGCCGAATCCCTTCAACGCATTTGGCAAAAAATATCCCAGGTAATAAACCACCGAGAGCGCCGCCGGCATGGCGAGCACAAATCCATAATGCCAGATCCGGCAGTTCAACCCCATCTTCGCCAGCAGCACAAACCCGAACACAGACCAGAGAATCGGAAAAACAAGATTGAGCGAAACATCCGGCTCGGACGCCTTCCATCGGCTCCAAAGCAGATGCAGGCAGATGATCGGCGAAAGCAACGGCAACGCCCGCCCGCATTGCATCCAGTCAAACTGAAACGCCGCGGCAACCAGCGCGCAAAGGAACAAAACGGAAACCACTTTCCTCACCGCGCCCGTATCTCGCTGCAAACGGCAGCAAAGGACGCAGATCGCAGTCGCCGCCAGGACTCCTCCGAAATGCTGGAGCATCAGCAGCGCATTTTTCTGCGGCTCATCCAGCCCGAGACACCACTGGTAGAATTTGTTTTTGGCGATGGGCACCTTGAAAACCGCGATCCAGTTCCAAAACGTATTGTGCAACCCGACATGGATTCCCTCCATCCGGCAGAAATAAATCGCAAAGACCGCCACCGGTATCATCGCGCAAAAAAGAAACCCAACCGCAGCCCGCAGGTTCCTTTTCCCAAGGCACTCGATCACAAAAGCCACGAGCACCGCCGCCGCAATCGCGACGAAAACTTCAGGCTTTGTCAAAAAAACGAGCCCGAAGAAAAACCCGGCCACACAGGCGGAAAAAACATTCCTCCTGAAAAACCACAGGATCAGGAAACCGATCACCGCAATAGACGCAAAAAGCCCATGCACCGCTTCATAGTTGTAGGGGCAGATGTAGTTGTAGTTGCCGTTGCCAATATACTGGGCAAACGCAAAGACAATCACCAGCACGAGACAACCCACCATCGCCCCTACATTGTCGGTCGCCTGCCGGAAAAGCAGATAAACCATGATTATGCAAACCGCCGTGAGACACAGGCTGGAAAAAATCAGCGTTGTCAGCGACACTCCAAAGCATTTGAAAAGGAGCGCATGATAATACTGTGAAAAAGGCCCGAACAACCAGAGTATGTCGCGATAAAGGACCTTGCCCTCCACAAGCTGCCACGGCGCATAGAGGTTCGAGCCAAAATCAATGATGACATCCCCCCATTTCCGCCACGACAAAACCGTCATCCCGACAAAAGCCAATACGACAGGAATAAATCCCAACCACGGGAACAATCGGCGGCTGATGAAAGGTTGCACGGTATTGGAAAGACCCCTTTTTCGTAACGTAAAGCCATTTGGAATGTCAAACGCCACCCCTGTTTAAAAAAAATTACTCTTAAAACTTACACAAAACGAAAATATATATTGATTCTTTTGAATAAATGCGTAATATTTAAAGAATATGACAAAATACTATTTTTCTACGTTCTCCACGCTGTTTGCATCTTTGAAAAACCTCATTGGAGCTTCGTCTTTCTTCACTGTTTTCCCATTTTTATCCTTTATACTTTAGCCTTTATCCTTGCCCTTTCTCCCACTCTATCCCGGATTACCCCACTATATCCCACTCCCAAAAACCATGAACTTACCCCGCCGAGGTCCTCTTCTTTCCGCCCTCATCCCTCATCCCTCCGCCCTTTGTTTCTCCGACTCAATCCGGGTAAATCCGACCAAATCCGACTAAAATTTCCTACGAACTGAGCAAATCAGAACCTTTTTATCATTACTTCCGTTACACATAGTTTGGAGAAAAATGCCCCTGTTGCCTTCTGGAAACAGGAATGGTTTTTAAGCCTGCTGCTGGTTGCAGTGGTCTTGATCGCCTATCAGCCTGCCTGGAACGGAACTCCTGTCTGGGACGACGAGCAGCACCTGACCAGCCCGGAATTATATTCCACGAATGGATTGGTGCGGATTTGGACGCAACCCGGGGTCACGCAACAATACTACCCGCTCGTTCACAGCCTGTTTTGGGTGGAATACAAGCTGTGGGAGTACAAGCCCGCAGGCTATCAC
>JBAVPB010000162.1:0-6947 GCA_049692655.1 Chthoniobacteraceae bacterium
GCCAGCAAATCCTCGCGGCCCTTTTTTCCACGCTCAGCCGCTATTTCCGGATGATCGTGAACGTAGCGCATTAAACGTGCTGCTACGGCGATATCCGGCGCGGCCCATTTTGCAGTGGGCAAGTAAGGAGGGGAACCGGGGCCGACCTGTTGAAATGTGAACGGACACAGGAAACTGTTTGTATCGTCCATGAAAGTGAGATTGCCCGAGTAGTTGGTTGCGATGACAGGTTTGCCGCACACCATCGCTTCAGCCATGGTCAGGCCATAGCCTTCGGCACGGTGAAGCGAGACATAGCAATCGGCGGCGGCCATGAGGGCATTTTTTTGCGCGGCTGACATGTACTGATTCATGATCCTGATGTCGGACCGGCCGGCGGCCATGAAATGTAATTTTTCAAGATGAACGATGTCCATGTCGCCGTTTATACATTTTAGAACAAGGACCGGCCCCTCTCCGGGGGCGAATGCCTGCTTGAACGCATCAATGATGGCGATGGGATTTTTGCGCTCGAACACGCTCAAGAAGTCGAAACTGAAAAGAAACACAAAGGCATCCGGCAGTCCGAGTTGCACCTTGGTAAGATGAGGGTAATTTTTTTGCGCGCCGGCCGGAAGAGGAAAAGTAAAGATCGGCTTGGGTGAAATTCTGTGAAGAGCTTCGCGGATGAAATCGCTAGCCACCCATATCTCATCCACAAAGTTGAAGCCGGCGTGCATGGAGGCTGGAAAATCCTCGCTCTCCCAAAACCAGACGCCCACGGTGTGACGGCCATGAAAAAAATCCGCGCCCATCTTCCGCGCGAAGGAAGCGATCTGGTCGGCATTGACGCAAACAATGTTGATATCGTTCGCTGTGCTCCCGGACGGCTGCCCTTCAAACAGGTGCTCCTGGCGGTTCGAGGTGTCGCGGCAGGAAACAGTGGTGTAAGGGGTTTGCGAAGCATCCAGCGCTGTAAGAAGCAAACGCGCCGCCTCGCCGATGCCGAGCTCGGCATGGAAATAACCTGCCACCGCCACTACCGGTTCCGGCCCGGCAGATGAAATCACCGGCTCCGGGGAAGGGATGGCCGGCGGCATGCGGGGCAGGAGCCGGCTGTCGATTTTTTCCTCCCAGCTTCCATTTGCATGTGCCCAGTCATAAAAAGCCTGCGCGTGCTCACCGGTGACATCGGGAAACGCCGCTTGCACGTCGATGCGGCTTTCACGCAAAGCCATGATGTAGCGGGAAAATTGAAAACCGGCTCCGCAAGCGACCGGCTGGCCCAGCCATTCAAGAAAGCGCTCCCCGCCACCCGGCGCGAATGGATTGGGCGGCTCCTGTCCGCCTTTTTCCTCGTGCGCTTCCAATACCTGCCGGTAAACCCGCCGCATGTGGGAATCGACCGGGAGCCCGCTCTCGACCATATCGTATCCATATCCGCCCTGTGTCGCGCCGTGGAATCCGGCGCGCACGAGTTTTTCCGCATATTCCCCGCAGATCTTCGCTACAGCGGGGTGGGCGCTCAAAAGTGTGCGTGGCTTGAGGCCATGATGTCTGCTCAACATGAAAGGGACATCGGGGTCGTAGCCGCTAAAATGAAAAAAGCGCAAAGGCCTGCCATCCACCTCGTACCGGCTGCCGGTCCATGCAAGCGCCCGGCCATAGAGATTCCAATAGGCAACATTGCATGTGGTATCGCGCAGGATGTAATGGGGAAAAAGGCCCGGCACGAAATCGATCCATCGCTGGTCTGTAAAACGCATCTGCACGGGCGCGACGATACTTTCCCGCCGGAGCCGTTCCGACCACCAATCGAGGAATGGCCCGCAACCGTCTCCCACTGCGATGAATCCGAGATTGTAGATGCCGGCGCCCAGAATATCGGTTTCCGAAAGCGTCCTTTTATCGCGGGGCATGGGCACCGTGGTATGAGGAGTTAATACGATGGAATGGCCGCCGGCGAGTACCGCCAGATCCTCCAATGGAGCGAAAATTTCGATATCGGGATCGAAATAGACAACCTGCGGCGATGAGCGGAGCATATGCCGCAAAAGCCAGGGTTTCAGGGCCGTGGAGAATTCGGTGACGTTGTAGATCATCGCCATGCGGTGTATCTCGGCAACATCGAGCCCGATCTCACCGGTGGCGAGGATCTCGAAAGGTTCATCGCTTAAATCCGGCGGCCGGGATATTTCATCCACGATCAATACGGTGAAAGAGCCGCCTGGATGATGCTCCTGGAATGAAGCGGCGAGGACACGGGCTTGCGCGAGATAATTCCTCGCTACGATCGTGCAAACGTTCATTGTATTCTGGGAGTCATATATAACATGCCGTCACCGGAGCGAACGATTCAACTACGGAATCTAGGAGTCAAACGCGAAAGCGCAAGATCGAAAATCCATGCGAACCCGGGTACTGCCGGATGGATGGTTTTTGTCTTTGATTTGGTCGTGCAAATAATATTTGGAGCTATAATTATGGCGCCATGGCCACTCGAATCATGGACGCGGAAATTATCAAATCGATGATTGCACAGCATACGGCCTGGTATCATCGCATCGAACTTTCCCCGGGGATCATCACGCCGGGAATCAACGATTCAGGAGAGAATCTGCGGCAGCTTGACGGCCTGGGGCTGCCCGTCGATTGCTCAGGTCTCAGGGTGCTGGATATCGGCACGGCGGATGGGTTCATGGCATTTGAAATGGAGCGGAGGGGGGCCGGCGAGGTGATCGCGCTCGATTACCGCAAGCCCACGACGACAGGGTTTACAATCGCCAGCGAGATCCTTGGCAGCCGGGTGTAACATGTGGTAGAGAATGTTTACGAGGTGACCTCCGCGAAATACGGATTCTTTGACCTGGTGCTTTTCCTGGGTGTGCTCTACCACCTGCGGAATCCGATGGCCGCTTTTGACCGCGTACGGAGCGTGATGAAACCGGATGCCGGTTTGTTTGTAGAGACCCATCTGCTCGATAACGCCGTGCTGCTCCCGGATGGCTCCTCCACAACGCTGGAAGCGCTGTCGCCCGCGCTGCGTGATCTGCCGATCTGGCAATTTTATTCCCGCGACCGGCTTAACTCCGACGCGACAAACAAATGGGCCCCAAACATGGAGGGGTTGAAACAGGCCGTTGAGGAGGCTGAATTTGAGGTGCTGGACAGTCACATCCTGGGCACGCGCGGTTTTGTCAAAGGAAGGGCGGTGATCGACGATCAAGTCTCCAGGTTCAGGCGCATGGATTCCGCGAAATCGATCTAGGCGGAAGAAATGATATGGCGTGAATGACCAAAAAGGCTCACGCCTGTTTTTCGCCAGGCGAGATGCTTTGCAGGCCCTGGAGCGTGGCGGTTTTGTAAAGAAGGCCGAGCGTGGGCATGTTTAAACAAGCGTCAACGAAAAGATTTGCCGATGCGTTGCACATCATGGCGACAAGGCCGATGTGGACGACTTCCGTCGCGAGCTCGCCCATGACATGCACCCCGAGGAGCCGCTGGTCGTCCTTGCGGAAGAGCAACTTCAAGAAACCATCCTGGTCGCCGATGATGCGCCCGCGTGCGTTGTCGCGATAGTTCGCCCTGCCGGTGAAGTAGGGGACGTTTTGCTTTTTTAGCGACTCCTCGGTCTCCCCGACCATGCTGGCCTCGGGGATGGTGTAGATCCCGTTTGGCAGCAGCGGCGAGATCGCGCTACCTGCGAGGCCCAGCGCATGGCGCACCGCGCGGCGGGCCTGCTCCACGCTGGTGGAGGCGAGGGCGGGGAAGCCGATCACATCGCCCGCAGCGTAGATGTTTTCGATGTTCGTCTGGAAATGCTCGTTCACGGGAATCAGGCCGCGCTCGCCGGTATTCACGCCGGCCTTTTCGAGGCCGAGATTTGCGGTATTGCTTTGCCTGCCCGCAGCCACCAGCACGGCATCGGCATCCAGCACAGCGCCTGAGGAGAGCTCGAGCTTCACGCCATCGGAGGGCTGAGGGATGCATTTCAGCACTTTTTCGTTCCAGTGAAAAACGATGCCGCTGCGCTCGAATGCAGCCGCGAGTTCCCGGGAGACCTCCGCGTCCAGAAACGGCAGGAGCACATTGCGGCCATCCACAATATGGACCTCCGCGCCGAGCGCGCGGAAGGTGCAGCCGTATTCCGCGCCGATGACGCCGGCGCCGACGACCGCCAGTTTTTTCGGGATGCGGTCGAGCTTCAGGATCGTGTCGGAATCGTAAACCTCGCCCTGGCCGAAAGGAAAAATAGCCGGACGCACGGGCGACGAGCCGGTGGCGATCAGTATTTTTCCGCCGCGCAACAGGACTTCTCCCCGGGGGGCGGCAGGATTTTTCGGATCAGTCCCCTGGCTCTCATCCGCGCAGAGGGTCACATGGACCGTCTGCGCGTCGAGGAAGGTGCATTCGCCACAATGGATGGTGGCATTCAGCTCGTGCAGCCTTTGCTTGATGGTTTTGTGAAAGGCGTCCTTCACCCGTTCCTCGTGGCAGAGGAAATCGGCCACGGTGACCTCGCGTTGCAGCGAAAGATCCACGCCGTAGAGGTTGCGTGATTGAAATCCCGACAATGCGAGCGCGGTTTCGCGCAGGGTTTTGCTCGGCACCGTGCCGGTGTTGATTCCCGCGCCACCGATCTCCGGGTTGCAATCCACCAGCGCCACACTTTTGCCGAAAGTCGCGGCAGTGGTCGCTGCAGTGATCCCGGCAGGGCCGCCGCCGATCACCACCAGGTCGTAAGTTTTCAGGTCGTCAGTCATTGATGGAGCTTAATAGTTAAGATGGCCGCGATTGCTGTTTGAATACCGTATTTACTTCGGGCGGATCAGCCCGGGCAGCCGGGTCTATTTATTTTTATTTTGGGGTGGTGTCTTCTTGCGACTCAAGAATAATCTCGCACGGCAGCAGCGGATTGTTAAAGACTATCCGCGTTTTCCTCATCCCCACCAAGCTATTACAAAATGAACAAAACCCTCCTTTGCCTCCTCGCCCTCGCCCCGCTCAGTATTTACGAAAGCCGGGCCGATATCAAAATGCCGGCCATCTTCGGCGATCACATGGTGCTCCAGCAGGAGAAAACGGTGCCGGTGTGGGGCTGGGCCGCCGCAGGCGAGAAGGTCACCGTCATTTTTGGCGACCCTAAGGAGCACCACACCGCGGAAGCGACCACCGGGCCCGATGGGAAATGGCGCGCGGACCTCACGGCGCTCCCCGGCGGCACTGCGCCGGGAGTGCTGACCATCGTGGGGAAAAATACGATCACCATCCAGGATGTGCTGGTCGGCGATGTATGGCTCTGCTCGGGACAGTCGAATATGGAATTCGGCACGAACAAGGCGCAGACTGTCGATGCGACCGACGACCAGATCCGTCTCTTCCATGTGCCGCACCAGCTCGCAATCGGGCCCCGCGAGGATGTCACCGCAAAGTGGCAGGTCTGCACGCCTGAGACTCTGCCGGGCTTCACCGCGGTGGGTTACTTTTTCGGCAAGGATCTCCGCGCGGCCCTCAAGCGGCCCATCGGCCTCATCGAATCCTCCTGGGGCGGCACACCCGCCCAGTCGTGGACCAGCATTCCCGCCCTCCAGGCTGACCCGGCCCTCACCCATTATGCGGATAGTTACAAGGCAATCACTGACAAATATCCCGGTGGTGACGATGAATTCGCCGCAAAGAGCGCTGAAGCCGACGCCGCCTTCGCGAAATGGAACACAGCATTAATGGCCGATACCGCCTACCAGGATGCGCTCAAGGCGTGGCATGCCGCAGCCGACCAGGCCAAGGCCGCAAAGCAGACGCCTCCGCCGCAACCTACCCCGCCCGCCCCGCGTCCTCCCGGAGTCGCAGGAGGAGCAGGCACGCCCTCCATGCTTTTCGACGGCATGATCAATCCGCTGATCCCCTACGCGATCAAAGGCGTGATCTGGTACCAGGGCGAAAGCAACGCGAGCAACGCGATGGAATACCGGACCCTCTTCCCTGCGATGATCACCGACTGGCGCGCACGCTGGAAGACGGCTGATCTCCCGTTCCTTTTCGTGCAGCTTGCAAACTTCATGGCAGCGCCGAAGACCGCAGGTGAAAATTCCGCCTGGGCGATATTGCGCGAATCACAGGTGAAGACCCTCGCCCTGCCGAAAACGGGCATGGCCGTGATCCTCGATATCGGCACCGGCGGCAACATTCATCCGCCCGACAAAAAGGACGTCGGCTCGCGTCTTGCGCTGGCGGCCCGGCATGTCGCCTATGGCGAGAAGCTGGTCTACACAGGCCCGATGTTCGATGCGTTGAAGGTTGAAGGCGGGAAGGCGAGGATCAGCTTCAAGCCGGACTCCATCGGCGGCGGACTTGTGATCGGGAGCGCCCCGTGGACCGATCCGCTGGCCGCGCCGGTTTCCAAAACCGATCTCCAGGGTTTCGCAATCGCGGGCGAGGACAAGAACTGGGTGTGGGCCGATGCAAAGATCGACGGCAACGACGTGGTAGTCTCGAGTCCCGATGTCCCGCAGCCCGTCGCGGTGCGCTACGCTTTTGCAAATAATCCCGCATGCAATCTCTACAACAAGGAAGGGCTGCCCGCTTCACCATTCCGGACTGATGACTGGCAATCCTCCGCCCCTGCAAAAGCCCCGGCGGTTCCCTCAGCTACACCCGTCCCTGTCAAATAACGGGGGAAGTTAGCCGTATCCATTCAGTTGGAACGCGGGATTGCTCACCAAAGTAACCCAATCGTCGCAGCAACATTCCTGGTAGCGCGCCCGGCCCGGGTGCTCTTTTCGGTGGCCCGCCGAAAAGTCCACGACGAACCGCCTCCTCACTTGATTTTCCATGCACACAACACGTGGAAGCGGACTCTGGGGAGCCAAGGCTCACGCATCTAAATTTTTTGGCTGAAGGCCGAGGAGGTGAAGGAGGTAGGAGAGATCCCAACCTGCGGCCTTGCGTCTGGCTTTAATGGGACGATT
>JBAVPB010000163.1:0-12471 GCA_049692655.1 Chthoniobacteraceae bacterium
AGCCTCTCATTCCGAGTGGCGAGATGTTGAAACTCCCCATCGTCAATCTCGGCGGCGCCATCCTTGTCAGCGTCCTGCTCATCCTTTTGCTTGGGAAATTTCTTCCGAAAACAACGTTTTACAATCGTCTTGTACTCGGCACTTCAGGCCCCTCCGGCCCATCCCTCTCTGCCGCCAGCATTGATTCACCCGCATTGGTGAAAACGGGTGAAACCGGCGTGGCAAAATCAATCCTCAGGCCGAGCGGCAAGGCGATGTTCGGTGACAGGATGCTCGACGTGGTGACGGATGGCGCATTTGTGGAATCGGGCTCGCGCATCAAGGTGATCGCCATCGAGGGAGCGCGGATCGTGGTCGAAAGCTGCTGATGATTTTGACGGCGGCAGGAGGGGCGGGGGATAAGGCGGGGACCGGTCGTGCGCGTTGGCTGGTGGAGATCGCATTGTTCCTGCTCTTCACAGTTGCCATCTTCCAGTTCCCGGAACATCCCGGCCTCGGCGTCGATCCCTCGTGGAAAATGGCGATGGGACAGACCTTTCACGACGGACGCCAGTTCGGCACCGAAGTGGTTTATAATTACGGCCCCCTCGGCTTTCTGATGGGGAACACTTCGTTCGGCCTCCAATTCTGGAGCCTCATTTTCTGGCAGCTTTTCGCTGCAATGACTTTCGCCGCGATCATCCTTCGCAACGGCCGCGGCCTTCGCTGGGAACTGCGCATCATCTACGTTCTCATGTTCCTGTTTTACGGGATCATCTACCCGGATGCGCTTTACATGATCACGATTGCGTTCATGGGAATCGAGCTGGTCCGCAACGACAAATGGAGCTGGCCCGCCAGCGCATTTTTCGCGCTCTTTTTTGCCGCGATCTCGCTCATGAAATTCACGAACCTCGTGTTCGCGTCATTCGTGATCATAGTTGTCTGCATCTATCAATGCCGGCTCTTCCGCCTGCTCGAAGCGGCATGGCTTGCCAGCTGGTTCTCCTGCGGCGGCCTGATGCTCTGGCTGCTTTGCCACCAAAACCCGCTGAATTTCCCCGCTTACCTGCGCAACTCCTGGCGGATCAGCACCGGCTACGAGGAAGCCATGGGCACCCCGGCATCGGCCCATGTTTTATGGAAGGGCATCGCCGTCCTCGCGATCCTCGGCATCTACATGCTCCTGCATTTCCGTCTCCAGCGAAACAAACCGCGTGCCATCGCCTCCCTCGCAATCCTCGCCGCATTCCTCTTTCTCGACTGGAAGCACGGCTTCGTCCGCGCGGATGCCCACATGCTGGTATTCTTCGTCAGCGCGCTCGTGCCGATGGCCGCATTTCCCGCCCTCATGGACGACCCGCCGCGCCTGCGATGGTTGCAACGAAGCCTCCTCTTGTGCGCAGGAGTTATTTCCCTCCTCGCCGTCCATAACATCATGCAGGAGGAGGAAACTGAGCCGCCTTACGTAAGCGACGGTCTGTGGGAAAGCATCCATGACAATTTCTCCAACGTGCTCGATTGGAAATCCTTCCGTGCAAGTTACGGCTCCAGTTTGCAGGAGCACAAAGAAAAATCCGATCTACCGCTCGCCCGCGAAATCATCGGTAGCGGCACCGTGGACCTGATCGGCAACGAACAGACCGCCATCTTTTACAATGGCTTTCACTACTCACCGCGTCCCGTATTCCAGAGTTTCGCCGCATACAATCAGCCCTTGGAACAACTGAATTACGACTTCCTCGTTTCGAGCCGCGCCCCCGATTTCGTCCTGATGAAACTCAACGCCATCGACGAACGCCTCGCCGCGCTCGACGACGCGCTCCTCCTGCGCATTCTCCCCCGGCTCTACGCAGTCGTCATCCCCGACGAGCACGGCTACATGCTCTGGAAGCGCCGCACTCCGCAACAGCCATCCGCCCCCGTACGCACTTTGCGCTCCATCGATCTTGCGCTGAACACGCCATTCCTTCTCGGAGACCTCGCCACGAAAAACCTCTGGGTCACCATCGATCTGCGCCCCTCGCTCCTGGGCCGTCTCCGCCGCTTTTTCTACAAGCCGGCGATGGTCAGGCTCAACGTCGGACTTGACGACGGCACGTCTAACACGTATATAATGCCGTTGTCACAAGCCCTCAGCGGCTTCATTCTCAATCCTCTCATAGAAAATAACGCAGATTACCTCGCCTTCTCGAAAGGCGAATCCACACGCCGCATCCGCTCGCTCGAAATCGAAGCCGCGGATGCCGGTCAACCATTCTTTAATACCTCCGCGCACATCGAGTTCTCGGAACTCCCAGGCGCGAATCCATAAATTTCCAATGAAAAAACAGCAAATCAACCCGCCTGCAAAAATTTTGAAAAACAAAATCCTGCAGTTGCTCCGGTTGCCAAAATACCAGCCCCTCGACATCGTCGAACTCTCAAAAAAAATCGGCCTCTCCAGCGACAAGCGTTCGGAGTTGCGCCAGGTCCTCCGTGAAATGGAGCAGCGTGGCGAGATCGCCCTCGTCCGCAAGGAACGCTACATCCTGCCGGAAGTGGCCGACCTCGTCACCGGCGTCATCCAGATCCACGCCGGCGGCGGCGCCCACATCCTGAGCGAGAAACCCGGCCAGAAGGATCTCTACATCGCCGCGCAGAATACCGGCACCGCAATGAACGGCGACCGCGTGGTCGCCCGCATCCTGCACGAGGGCCGCATGCAGCGGCGCGATGCGGACAAGGCAGAGGGGAGCGTGATCAAGATCCTTGTGCGCGCCCACGACTCCATAGTCGGCACCCTGCAAAAGACGAAAAATTTCTTCTACGTCATTCCTGACGATCCCCGCCTCGGCCACGATGTTTATACGCATCCCGGCGCGGTGAAACTGCCACGCCCGCCCCTGGTCGGCGACAAGGTGGTGGTGAAGCTCGACGAGTGGGAATCCCGCCATGTGAACCCGGAAGGCGAGATCATCGAGGTCCTCGGACCCGCCTCCGCCCCCGGCGTGGACATGCTTTCCATCGTCCGCAAACATCATCTCCCCACGGAATTTTCCGATGCGGTGCAGGCCGAGGCCGAGCGCATCAGCGAGACCATCCCGGAAAGCGAAATCGCACGCCGCGAGGATCTGCGCCACCAGATGATCGTCACCATCGACCCCGACGATGCAAAGGACTTCGACGACGCCGTTTTCGTCGAGAAGCACAGCGACGGCTGGACCCTGGGCGTCCACATCGCGGATGTATCGCACTACGTCACCCCCGGCAGCGCCCTCGACAAGGAGGCGTTCGTGCGTGGAAACAGCGTCTATCTCGCAGACCGCGTGATCCCGATGCTCCCGGAGAAATTGAGCAACGGCATCTGCAGCTTGAAGCCCCGCGTGGACCGGCTCACCCGTTCCGCATTCATCGAGTTCACGAAAGCCGGCAAGATCAAGTCCGCCCGCTTCGCCCATACCGTCATTCGCAGCGCCCACAGATTCACCTACAAGGAAGCCTACGCCATCCTCCAGAAAAAGCCCGACTCACCCCTCGCGGAACGCCTGCATACCGCATGGGAACTCGCCTCGCTGCTGCGCAAAAACCGGTTCGCCGAGGGCTCGCTCGATCTCGATTTCCCCGAGATCAAGGTCTGGCTCGATGAAAATGGCACCCCCATCCGCATGGAGAAGGTGGTGAACGACATCTCCCACCAGCTCATCGAGGAATTCATGCTCTCCGCAAACGAAGCCGTGGCCTACGAGATCAAGCAAAAGAAACTCCCCGGCGTCTATCGCATTCACGAAAATCCCGAGCCGGAAAAGCTCGCCGAGTATCGGGAGTTCGTCTCCAGCTACGGCCTGAAGGCAGGGGACCTCACCCAGCGCCGCGAAGTGCAGAAAATCCTCGCCTCCATCCGTGGCAGGCCCGAGGAATACGCGCTCAAGCTCGGCTTCCTGAAAAGCCTCAAGCGCGCCACCTACGATACGAATCCCATCGGCCACTACGGCCTGGCGAAGGTGAATTACACCCATTTCACGAGCCCGATCCGCCGCTATGCCGATCTCGTTGTGCACCGCGTCCTCTCGCATGCGGGCAATCACCATTCCGTAAAAGGCGTGCGCCTGGCCGCCGCCGACCTCACCGCGGTCTGCGAACACATCTCCCTCACGGAGAGGACGGCAGCTGATGCCGAAAAGGAATCCGTGAAGTTCAAGAAGATAGAGTTTTTCCAGAACCAGCTCAAACAATCGAAGCCCGAGGCATTCGCATCGGTGGTCGTGGATGTCCGCAGTTACGGCCTCCTGGTCGAGCTGCCCGACATGCTGCTTTCTGGAATGGTCCATGTATCGGCCCTGGCGGGGGATTTCTATACGTTCGATTCCGTGCGCCTCCGCTTCGTCGGCCAGCGCACCAAAAAGACCTACCAGATCGGCGACAAGCTGAATGTCATGGTCTCCCGCGTGGACGTTTACAAACAGCAGATCGACTTTCACCCGGCCTAGCGGGCTTGTCTCTTACTTAAGACAGGTTTTGTAAAAAACATGGAAATTATTTATTTACGCTCCCGCAATATTGTGCAATTCTGATCGGCTCGTTTTTTAACAACGACGGCGCGTCATCCATGGACAACATTATTGCTACAAGAGAACTACAGGTAGAGCGAAAGCACTTTTTCATCGAATATCACGAGAACGATCGTGGCCGCTTCCTGAAAATCATCGAGGAGGCCCACGGCCGCCGCAACACCATCATTATCCCCAGCACCGGGCTGGACGAATTCACTGCAGCCGTCGATGAAGTACTCGACACTGCGGATAAAGGCTCCCCGGTATAGACCGGTCGGGCATCCCGTACTTGCAACCAACATTCATCCGTACAAATACACATCAGTAATTCATGGCTACCAAATCCAAATCAGTAAAACTTCCTCCTTCACGCGCGAAAATCCACACCAACGGTGCGGCTAAAAAATCGACCAAACCCGGCAAGGCCCACAAATACGTTTATACGTGGGGCAACAACAAGGCAGACGGAGACGGCTCCATGAAGGCGCTCCTCGGCGGCAAAGGCGCAAATCTCGCGGAAATGACGCGTATCAGCCTCCCAGTGCCTCCCGGGTTCACCATCACCACGGATGTCTGCACCTATTTCTACGCAAACAAGCGCACCTACCCATCCGTCCTCCAGGCACAGGTGGAAGCCGGCGTTGCCAACATGGAACGCATCATGGGCACCAAGTTCGGCGACAAGCAGAAAATGCCGCTCCTCGTGGCTGTCCGCTCCGGCGCCCGCGACTCCATGCCGGGCATGATGGATACAATCCTCAACCTCGGTCTCAACGACGACACCGTTCTCGCGCTGGTGAATGCCACCAAGAACGAACGTTTCGCGTGGGACTGTTACCGCCGTTTCATCCAGATGTATGGCGACGTCGTCATGGGCGTGCAGAAGCGCCAGGGCGAGGACCACGATCCTTTCGAGGGGACGATCGAGCATTTCAAGGACGAGAAATACGGCACGCATGAGTACGAGGACACCAAACTCACCGCCGACGACCTCAAGGAACTCGTGAAGCGCTTCAAGGCCCTCGTGAAGGACCGCACCGGCAAGCAATTTCCAAACAACCCATGGGACCAGCTCAAGGGCGCAGTCGGCGCCGTGTTCGGTTCATGGATGAACGATCGCGCGATCGTTTACCGCCGCAAATATAACATCCCGACCGAGTGGGGCACCGCCGTGAATGTCCAGGCGATGGTTTACGGAAACACCGGCGAGAACAGCGGTTCCGGCGTTGCGTTCACACGCGACCCCGCCACCGGCGAGAAAGTGTTCTACGGGGAATTCCTCATCAACGCACAGGGCGAGGACGTCGTCGCAGGCGTTCGCACCCCGGAGCCCGTCGCGCTCCTCAAGAAGGCGATGCCGAAACCGTTCGCTGATCTCGAAAAAGTGCGTCTCACCCTCGAGCGCCATTTCAAGGACGTGCAGGACTTCGAATTCACCATCCAGGAAGGCAAGTTGTTCATGCTCCAGACCCGCAACGGCAAGCGCACCGGTGTTGCCGCTGTCCGTTTCGCAGTCGAGATGCAGAAGGAAGGCCTCATTGATTGGGAAACCGCCATCATGCGCGTCCCCGCCGACCAGCTCGACCAGGTGCTCGCCCCGATCTTCGATCTCGGCGCAATCAAGAAGGCCAAGGCAATCGCCACCGGTCTCCCTGCAGGCCCGGGCGCAGCTTCCGGCAAGGTCTATTTCAACGCCGACCGCGCCGATCAGGCCGCGTCGAAGGGTGAAAAAGTCCTCCTCGTCCGCAACGAAACCTCGCCTGAGGATCTTCGCGGCATGATCGCTTCCGAGGGCATCCTCACTGCAAAGGGCGGTGTCTCCTCGCACGCGGCACTCGTTGCCCGCCAGATGGGCAAGGTCTGTATCTGCGGCGCCGCTGCATTGAATATCGACTACAAGGCAAAGACATTGACCGTGGGCAAGGACGTGGTGAACGAAGGCGACTTCCTCTCCATCGACGGTACCAGCGGCATCGTCTATCTCGGCGAAGTGCCGACCGCTCCTTCCGAAATCATCCAGGGCCTGCTCGAGAACAACAAGAGCGCCCGCAAGAGCCGCACCTATCAGAACTTCGTTCAGCTCATGAACTGGTGTTCCAAGGTGACCCGCCTCGAGGTTCGCACCAATGCGGATAACCCCGAGCAGACCGCAAACGCCGTTAACTTCGGCGCCACCGGCATCGGCCTCTGCCGCACCGAGCACATGTTCTTCGAGGGCAACCGCATCGACGCGATGCGCGAGATGATCCTTGCTGAGAACAACGACGACCGTAAAAAGGCCCTCGCAAAGCTCCTGCCTTACCAGCGTGCGGATTTCACCGGCATGTTCAAGGCGCTCAAGGGCTTCCCTGCGACCATCCGCTTCCTCGATCCTCCATTGCATGAATTCCTGCCGCATGACCATGCTGCCCAGAACGAGCTCGCCCAGAAGTTGGGCGTGAGCGTGGACAAGATCAGCAAGCGCGTGAAAGACCTTCACGAGTTCAACCCGATGCTCGGCCACCGTGGCTGCCGTCTCGGCATCTCCTTTCCCGAGATCACCGAAATGCAGGCCCGCGCCGTCTTTGAAGCCGCTGCCGACGTGCAGAAAAAAGGCATCAAAGTGAAGCCCGAGGTCATGATCCCGCTCGTCGGGTTCAAGAAGGAATTCGATCTCCAGTTGGAAATCGTCCACCGCGTCGCTGCCGAGGTGCAGAAGGAAAAGAAGGTCAAACTCAGCTACCTCGTCGGCACCATGATCGAGGTTCCTCGCGGCGCGCTCACGGCCGACGCCATCGCGGAGTCCGCAGAGTTCTTCAGCTTCGGCACGAATGATCTCACGCAGACCACCATGGGCATGAGCCGCGACGACAGCGGTTCGTTCCTGCCACAGTATGCGGAGCTCGAAATCGTGAAGAAGAATCCATTCGCGACCATCGACCAGGCCGGTGTCGGCCAGCTCATGGAAATCGCCGTTGCCAAGGGCCGCAAGACCCGTCCGAACATCAAGCTCGGCATCTGCGGCGAACACGGTGGCGATCCGGATTCCGTCAAGTTCTGTCACAAGCTCGGCCTCACCTACGTGAGCTGCTCGCCATTCCGCGTGCCAGTCGCCCGCCTCGCAGCAGCCCAGGCCGCCCTCGAGGAAAAGAAAGCCGCGAAAAAGAAGTAAGAACAGCGGACTAAACAGTCAAAAAATCAACAAGCCGCCTCAAGCAATTGAGGCGGCTTTTTTTGCAAAAGGGCAGGGGAGAAACGCCAGTTCCCCCGCGCACCCGAAGGGGGCGAACTTGTAGGGGAAGGCGTTACCTCACTGGCATTAAGTTAAGAATTATCAGCCCTTTTCTACGATGGTCATACAAAAAGGGGTGAAACCACGATTCACACGGCGCGTCCATGGAGGGACCTGCTCTGTCAGGTCCCAGTCCGCGATAGCTTCTTCGGACTGCTCTTTATTCCCTATCAGTAGCGCCGTAGGCGCGGCGGAATTAAAGCCCGGGGTGAAGCGCAGCGGAACTCCAGATAATCAACAATATACCATAATGAACAAAGCCCTGAAAGGGGTGACGGAATAGAAGCGTCATCAATAATGGTACCTTAACTAAATGCCAGTGAGGTGCTACCTTCCCCGGTCTTAAGCCGTATCTAAAACTACCTGGCGAGATCGCTCTTTTTGATGTGAAGTATGGTTGGTTTCGGACCATGCTGCTCATCCATATTCACCAAGGCTTGCCCGCCATAGCTCAGAACATATTCCCCTGTTTCAGCATCATATCGGAGGGAAGAAGGCATCCCAAATAGATTCAAGCTGCCAACAGGCTGATTAGTCGGAATATATTTTTCCGTGGCATAGTGACTTAGATCATAGACCATTTGAGTCCCCATTCCCGAGCGCCCCAAACTCGCGCCTTTTGTGGAAACCTGGGCGATTTCGAACCATTGATCTTTCTGGACGGAATAAACGTAAAGTTTCGAGTAGCCGGCAAAGACGTAATCGTCGTCCGCATACAGGATCGTCATCGCATGCCCCGGGGTGGCATCTTTTTTGATGTCGTAACGGGACCATTTGGCATCCGCGATATGATATTCAAGCCCTCCAAGGCCGCCGGTTCCCATCCAGATGGAAATTGCGCGAGCGAAAGAATCCCCGAAGATTGTTGGTGACGGTAAAGCGGCCCGAAGGCGGCTGGTACCAGCCTTGGGCGATGGCCATATCGTAGGGTGAATATAACAAAAATTCGTTGCGGGCTGTTTTTTCAACGACAAATCCTTTCGGGCCAATCATGGGATTAAGATAAGCCTGGCCATCTGCTGTGATCTTGTCCTTTAACGCATATTGGGGCGTCCATTTATACGGACTTCCCACGAAATTTATGCGATGCGCGACACGGTAAATATCTGGAGGTCCGAGGATCACAGTCGGGGACTCCGGTTCCAGAGCGTGGATCGACACCACGCCGATGCAGAGAATGGACAGGAGGAATATTATCCGGAATTTCGTATTTGGATTTTTGTTCATGGTACTCGTGGGTTGTTTACCGGTATGTGTTTTTCGCTCCATGATTTTTCAATTCCAACTTACGTTTCCCTGCTTTGCCGGGGCATTTTCGGCTGCTTTTGCACCTCCAAAAACTCTATCACAACTCGTCGCGGAAAAGGCAACTTACCCGTAATCTAGCCAAATTACACTGTTGTAAAAATAGTTTGATGAAATTACTTGCGTTATTTTACAAAAAGAGTTAATATATTAATAACGATATGAATATTTTTACAAAACTAAACCTAAAATTACGGTGCCTATTAATGCTCAACAGAAGATAGGGTACAACCAAGTCCGGGTCAGTCCGACCAGGTCCGACCTGAAAGGGGGTCACGAATGCGCTGCCAAATTTCCATTCGCCACCTTCGACCAGAACAATTGACCCTCCTTCCGGTGGGTGATAGCTTGCCCCTCCTTTTCCAATGAGCCAGAATTACAAAGACACACTTCTCCTTCCTAAAACCGATTTCCCCATGAAAGCGGACCTCGTAAAACGCGAACCCGAGCGGCTCGCCAAATGGGAGGGAGCCGGTCTTTACGAACAGATTATCGATGCGCGCAAGGACGCCGAATTGTTCGTATTGCACGACGGCCCGCCATTCGCAAACGGCGACGTCCACATGGGCACCGCCCTGAACAAGGTGCTCAAGGATATCGTGTTAAAATCAAAATCCATGGCCGGTTTCCGTGCGCCATTCGTGCCGGGTTGGGATTGCCACGGCCTGCCGATCGAGTTCAAGGTCGTCAAGGAATCACGCGGCCTTTCCCCGGTCGAAGTCCGCCGCAAGAGCGAGGAATACGCACGGAAGTTCATCGACATCCAGCGCAAGCAATTCAAGCGCCTCGGTGTTCTCGGTGATTGGGAACATCCCTATCTCACGCTCGATGCCGGCTACGAAGCCGAGATCATCCGCTCCTTCGCAAAATTCGTGGAGAAGGGCCTTGTCTATCAATCGAAGAAACCCGTCTATTGGAGCACAGGCGCGCAGACCGCGCTCGCCGAGGCCGAGGTGGAATACATGGACCGCGAGGACTCCGCCATTTTCGTTAAATTCCCGATCGTCTCCGGCGAACTCGCCGGTCAGGCCAGCATGGTCATCTGGACGACCACCCCATGGACGCTCCCAGCAAACGTCGGCATTGCCTTGCATCCCCGCCACGATTACGTAGTCGGCCAGTTCCGCGCTCCGGGCGCTGAAAAAGCAGAGCAATTCGTGATTGCCGCCGCGCTCGTGCAGGTTTTCACCGAGGCCACCGGCTACACCTTCGAAGTGCAGGGCAGGAGCTTCCGCGGCAGTGCGCTGGAAGGCGTCGAGGCGCAGCATCCATTCCTCGATCGCACCTCGCGCGTGATCGTCGCTGAGTTTGTGACCATGGACAGCGGCACCGGCCAGGTCCACATCGCGCCCGGCCACGGTTCGGACGATTACATCGCCGGCGTCGAGAACGGCCTGCCGATCCTCTCGCCCGTGGACGAACGCGGTCGCTTCACCGAGGAAGTCGGCGTTCCAGTCTGGGCCGGTAAATATGTCTTCGACGCAAACAAGGACGTGATCGCACATCTGCGCGAGAAGGGGATGCTCATCGGCGAGCAGGTTTACAAGCACTCGTACCCGCATTGCTGGCGCTCTAAAACCCCGATCGTCTTCCGCGCAGTCGAGCAGTTCTTCATCAAGATCGACGCGATCCGCCAGGAAGCCCTCAAGGCAATCGACGGCGTCACATGGGTTCCCGCCTGGGGCCGCAACCGCATCTACGGCACCGTGGAATCGCGTCCCGACTGGTGCATCTCGCGCCAGCGTTCATGGGGCGTGCCTCTTCCCGTGTTTTACGATGTTAACGGAGCGCCCATCCTCGATGCGGCCTTGGTCAGAAAAATCGCCGATGTCGTGGAGAAGAACGGCACAAACCTCTGGTTCGAAAAAGACGACGTATGGTGGTGCGAAACCCTCGGCCTGCCCGCAGGTTCGACCCGCCGCAACGATACCCTCGACGTCTGGCTCGATTCCGGCGTTTCTCACGAGGCCGTGCTGCGTAAAAATCCCGCCCTGTGCTGGCCTGCCGATGTTTACCTGGAAGCAACCGACCAGCATCGTGGCTGGTTCCAATCCTCGCTCATGACCAGCATCGCCATGAACAACGCCGCACCGTACCGCACGGTTATCACGCACGGCTTCGTAGTGGATAAGGACACCCGCAAGAAAGTTTCAAAATCCGAACAAGGCACCTACACCAAACCGACGGATGCCGCCCATTTTGTGGACAAATACGGCGCCGACATCGTCCGGCTCTGGGCCTCGAGCGTGGAGTTCACAAGCGAGGTTCCGTTCTCCGAGGAATCATTCGCGGTGCTCACGGATGCCTATCGCTCATTCCGCAATATCCTGCGCATCCTGCTCGCAAATCTTTCCGGTTTCGACGCCTCAAAGGCTTCCCTCGAAGGTGCAACAACCGTGGACCGCTGGATACTCAGCCGTCTGCAGGAAGTAATCGCCACTTCCCGCGAAGCCTACGCCGCCTACGATTTCCGCAAGGTGTTTCAGACATTGAACCAGTTCGTGACTGTGGATATCAGCGCCCTCTACGTGGACATCACCAAGGACCGCATGTATTGCGATGCCGCCAACAGCCCTCGCCGCCTCGCGACCCAGACGGTGATGCACAAAGTGTTCGACGCCCTTGTGCGCATGCTTGCCCCGATCCTCGCATTCACCGCCGACGAGGCATGGGAATTCGCTGGAAAGACTGGATCCGTTCACCTCGAGACATTCCCCGAGGCCGACGCTTCGCTCCGCAACCCCGCGCTGGAAACGGAAATTGCCGAATGGCTTAAACTGCGCGGCGTCATCGCTCAATCTGTCGAGCCGGCCCGCCAGCAAAAGCTGATCGGCAACGCGCTCGAAGCCGCCGTCACGCTCGAAATCGCCGGGGCAAAGCAGCTCGAGCCGATGCAGGGCCGTGAATCCGAGATTGAGGAGTTTTTCATCCTCAGCGATCTCACCCTGGTCGCCGGCCCGGAAACAAAATCAAACCTCATCCGCACCGCCTACAAGAAATGTGCCCGCTGCTGGCGTCACCGCGCGGCGGTAGGCACAAGCGCAGCGCATCCCGATCTCTGCGACCGCTGCGAGAAAGTCGTGGAAGGAATTTCCAAACCCGCATGACGACTCCGGAACCCCAAATCAGCTCAGTCCCAGGTCCGGTTGCTTCGTCATCCGTCCCAAAGCCGTCGCATACCATCCGTTATCTGGTCGTGGTGATTTTCTTCTACGCCCTCGACCAGATTACAAAGTGGCTTGTCGTTCAGCACATCGAGCTCGGTTCGGGAATGCCCGTGATCCCCGGTTTCTTTGATCTGGTTTACCTCGTCAATACCGGCGCAGCCTTCAGCGCATTCAGCAACAATAATGTATTCTTCATCGTGCTCTCCTCGGCGGTGCT
>JBAVPB010000164.1:0-5052 GCA_049692655.1 Chthoniobacteraceae bacterium
GCTCCATACGTGGACCACCCCGGTCCAGTCGCTGGCAATGATCTTGTCGCCAGAAATGGCAGCGGAGAGAGCCACGTCACCCAAAGCGTCGAATTCCTTCAGGCTGTTTCCATCGCGATCCCAAAGATGGACACGCTTGTCACGCCCGCATGTGACCAGTCTGCCGTCCGGCGCGAAGGCCAGCGAGAGCGTGCCGCTTTTATGGGCATCCCAGCTCTTGCTCTCCTTCCCTTCGCGTAAATCCCATAATTTCACCGTGCCATCTTCGCTTGCCGAAAGGCAGGCGAGTGGTCCGGGTGCAGCAAGCGCCGTCACGCCTGCCTTATGGCTCGGCAGCATAAAAATCTGATCGCCGGTCGCGGTCTCCCAGACATACAAACCGCCCTGGCGGTCGCCTGAGACGAGGTATTTTCCATCCGATGTAAAAGCGAGCGCCGTCACCCAATCGGTGTGCTTTTTGATGCTGTGGAGCAATTTTCCATCCTGAAAAATCTTCACCATGCGGTTGGGACCGCCCAGCGCTATGAAGTGATGGTCGGGACTGATATCCGTGGCCAGAACCTCGTCGAATTCATCCCCTGCCTCGAGCACACGTTTGCCGGAGATGACGTCCCACACCACCACGCGACCGGACTTTGCACCGATGCCGCCGCCGGCAACCAGCAGACGTCCATCGCGGCTGAACTTGACCACTTCCGGGAAGCCCTCGGGAAAAGGGAGGACGCCGGCGAGCTCCAGCGTGGAAGTATCGTAAAGGATGACCTGCTTCTGCGCTGCGATCGCCAAAAGCGGGGCCCGAGGGCTGGCGGCGAGCGATACCACGGCTCCGGGCCGCGAAGTCCGGATCACCGGTTCCAGCAAAAGATCGCAGGGCATCGGCGGCGGCCCGCTTGGCTTTTCCTCGGCAAACATTTCCAGGGCGGGCGTGTTGTTTTTCGCCATGGAGGCGGCTTTACTGTCGGTGGTTTCCAGCGCGTAGCCTTCGATCCACTTGCGAATCACGCTGATCTGGGAATCGGGCAGCTTGTCGCTTTTAGGCGGCATCGCAGGCTCATCGGTATGGGAAATGAGCTTGAGCATAAGGCTGTTCCCCGGGTTGCCAGGCTCGACGACTTTGTTGCTATCGCTCCCCTGCATGAGCGCCTGATAGGTGGAAAGATCGAGGCCGGCTTTGTGCTTGTCCGGATTGTGGCAATTCAAACAGCTATTCCTCAGAATAGGAAGAACATCAACAGCATACGTTACTTTATCCGCACAATATGTAAGCCTATTCCATCCCGTTAAAACCAGCGCGGAGATCAAAATTGTGGATAGTTTTCGCATCTTCAATGGTTGAACATGAACTCCTTGGAATTCAGTAATGCCCAGAGCAAGTCTTCCAAATGCTTCTGGCGATCGTCGGTGTTCATTTTGGCCTGGAGTTGAGGATCTGGAGAAGATTGTGACTGCGGTGAGGGCGCTGGGGTTGATGATTCAGCGGGGGGATTGGCATTCGGCGGGGCTGTCTCCTTGCCTAGCATGGGCTCAAGGTTTTTTCGCTCCTCGTCGGTCGGCTTGCGGCCAAAACAGCGCACATAAAGGTCGTCCATGATCCGGGAGTTTGTCTCCTGCTGGTCGATCATTTTTTTCACGAGAGCGCCATTGGCGATCTTGCGCTGGACGGTGTCGCCATTCAGCAAGTGGAGGGCTTGCGAGAGATTGGGGTCCATCGAGACTTCACAGGTGCAGACAGTATCGCGGCTAGCGCGGCCAAAAGTCTTCAAAAAGTAGCTCGATTCGTGTCCATCCGCGATCTGCACCGCACGGGCGCCCAATGGCAATCCGCGGAATTTGTCCCGGGTGCCCGTGACCTCGCTAATGCAGTCGAGCATAACCTCCGCACGCAGTCGGCGGATGTCGCTATGGGAGAAATTGCGTGTGTCCGCTTCGTTCGACTCATTGGTGACGCTGGAGAGCTGATAAGTATTCGACGTGCAAATATCGCGGATCAATTTCCGGAAATCGTAATGGTATTCGACCAGCTTTTGCCCCAGAGCGTCGATCAACTCCGAATTGGCTGGAGGATTGCTGACGCGCACATCGTCCACGGGTTCAACGATTCCCCGCCCGAAGAATTGCGCCCAGATGATATTCGCAAAATGTTTTGAAAACCAGGGATTGTCGGGTGAGGCCAGCCAATCCGCGAGCACCTGACGGCGATCTTTTCCGGCGACATCCGGAGTATTGCCGCCCAGAAAATGCGGCGCCACGGGTTGATTGGTAATGGGATGCTTCGACTCCCCCTCCCCGTTATTATAAACGATGGTTTCCCGGGGATCCTCGGCTTTTTTACGCCCCACCTGGGTGAAAAATCCAACGAACCCGCGATAGTCATTCATTGTCCATTGATCAAAGGGATGGTTATGGCACTGGGCGCATTGCACGCGGATGCCGAGAAAGCTTTGGGCGCAATTCTCGGCGAGTTTGAGCGAATCGGTTTCCTCGGCGTAGAAATTAGCGGGAGGATTTACGAAAGTTCCCCCGGAGGCAGAAACGATCTGTCGCACCACTTCATTGATCGGCACATTGTTTGAAAGGCGCTCCTTCAGCCAGTTGAAATAAAGAAGCGCAGCCTTGTAGCTCACGGTATTGTTCTCATTCGACGAACGAATTTCCAGCAACTCCGACATCTTCATCACCCAAAGGTCCACAAACTCCGGCCGGGCCAGCAATTCATCGACCAATTTTGCACGTTTGCCTGGGTCGGTACTTGCCATGAAACTGTCGTGCTCGGCGACTGTGGGCAGCAGACCAATGGTATCGATATAGACGCGCCGGAGAAATTCCTCGTCGGAGCAAACCGCGGAGGGAGCGATGCGAAGTCGGCGCAGTTTGTCATCGATTGCCTTGTCGATGTAATTCACCTCATGCACCGCCGGGAATTGGAATTGAAGGTCTTTCGGAATCACGACAGCTTCGGCACCGACGGTGAAGGTGGCGAACCGGGCCATCACAAATGCCTCCCCGCGCTGTCCCGATGTCACGAGTCCCCCGGGGCTCACTTTGGCGGTGGAGTCATTGTTGCTTAGAAATACGGTGAGCGGAGTCACGTCGCGCACGGAGCCATCCGAGTAATGGGCACGCACCGTCATCTGCTGCGTGGTATTTTCCCCCTCGAGCAGCAATTGCTTGGGAAGGATTTCGAGCGATGCTGGCGTGGGAATTCCCTGGGGATCATCGGGAGCGCCGGCCTCGATCCAGTGGAGCAATGTTTTATATAAATCGCTGTCCCTGTCGAAGCGCTTGCCGCCCGTGTGGGCAACAGCACCAGTCGCTTTCTGCAACAGCAGGCTCTCGGCGGGCAATGCGAGATTCAAGCGACGACCGCTCAACTCGCGCGTGAGGCGGAAATAGTCGCCATCGGGATCGTAGCCGAAGAGCGAGAGGTGAAAGCCGTCCTTGCCGCGGGCCGAGCCGTGGCATGCGCCGGTATTGCAGCCCGATCGCATGAATACCGGCATGACGTCGAGTTTGAAACTCACCGGAGGCGTGACTGCCGCATTTTTTGTTTCCAATGGGACGGAGGCGCTCATTCCATTGAACTCCACTTTTACTGTACCGGTACCGTCCGAGACAGGAGTGATGGTGTGTCCGTTGATTTTTGCAAGCTTGGGGTCGGTGGATATTTTCGCGAAATTGCTGACGTCGTGCGTGATGCCATCATGATCGATCACACGGACGACCAGGGCCTGACTGTCGTGGCCAGATTGCAATTTGATGTCGGGGGGGTAGATTTCCAATAGGGTTGGCAAGGGTTGATTATCCGCCGTAAGCCGCCACACGGCGGCGTTGCAGAGCAGCACCAATATTCCAAAGGCAGCCCATGTTTGAGAGGGTTTCATTTTTTATCCACGGCTTTCGCGACACGGATCATACCACCCTGCGCAATATTATGCACGATCGGTTCGCCGTCCTGTATGATCGTCAGCAGGCAGAACAAATCCTTCTTCTGGCTGGTGGCGCTGTCCTTCTGAGCCGTGACGGGAATTTGAACCTCCTGGTCCGCGGAGGTTATTTCCATCTCCTGCGCGGTGACCTTGGGCGGCAGGTTGACCAGTTGAATCTTCGCCTTGCCTTGGAACGGCTTGTTTTGCGTGAGCTTGCAGATCACCGTCGCAGATTGCCCCTGCTCCACGTAACCGCGCTCGATTTTTGCCGTGACGAACGGTTGGGATGTCTCCAAGTCAGTGAGAGGAGAACAAACCCACACAGCGCCTTTACCGGCGTCCCCTGAGCCGATCACGGCGATTTTCCATTTGTTTGGAGAGGCGTCGCCCGCTGCGTTGAGTGAAATCGTCCCTTCCGTCTGTCCTTCCGGAATGGTCACGACATTTTGCGAACTGATGCCCGGTGGATTATAAAGCATGGAGATTTCGACCGCGCCCTTGAAACCATCCGCACGCTCCAGAGTCACCCTCAAATTCATGGAACCATTCTGCACCACGGGAACCTTTGGCTCGATGATGTGCAGTTTGAACGGGGCTTCCTGCGCCACAGAAACGGCAACCTTATCAACCCGCGTCTGATAATACGTGTTATTGTCGCCAGTCACGAGCTCGACGATATGCTCGAAACGTCCGGGGGCTTTTTTGCCGGGATCAGCGGGGGCCGGGAGAAACTGTGAAGTTTTTCCCGCAATGGCAGCATCGGCAGCCGCCTCAAATACCACCGGCACGGTATCCGGATTTCCCGGAAGGGTGATCGGCTGCATGCTCACGCCGGGCGGAAGATCATCCGAGGAGACCACCAGCGGGCCCCCAAAATCAGTTCGCTTTGCGCGAAGCACGCTCCCGTAAAGATTGCCACGCGGCACCACTACAGTCTGCCTTTCCTGCGAATCCCGCACCGGTTGCTGCATCGACAGCACCAACTCCGGTTGCACGGGCGTAACCTCAACACGATACGTGAACTCCGATCCTCCCCTTTTGATCTGGTCCGTCACGGAAATGCAATATTCCCCGTCCGCAGGAATCTTGAAACGCAGGTAGCTGTCCGGGCCGCCGGCATCATCGT
>JBAVPB010000165.1:0-3930 GCA_049692655.1 Chthoniobacteraceae bacterium
GCAGTCGCCATGCGCGACGGACCCGGGGCCGGGCTCGCACTCGTCGATGCCATTTTCGCGCGCGGCGACCTGGTCGATTACCACCTCGCGCACTCCGCCCGGGCGGATTTATGCCGGCGCCTGGGCAGAAACGCCGAAGCCCGCTCCTCCTACGAACACGCCCTCACCCTTACCCGATTGGAACCCGAACGCCGCTTCCTCGAAAAACGGCTCCGGGAGTTGGAATAAAACAGCCCTTGAAATAAATTTTAAAAAAAGTGAAGCCCCCTGTCGAATTCTGCAATGCCCAATCGACTACCTGTTGAAACCCTTAATTCAACCAACAACCCAAACGCATAAAACGAATCAATATGAAATACATCTGCCTCGGATACATCGAACCGAATAAATTTGAATCCATGTCTGAAAGCGAACGCAACGCCATGGTGGACGAATGCTTCACCTACGACGACGAGTTGCGCAAGAACGGGCACTTCGCGGGTGGCGATGCCCTGCAAGGCCCGCAAACCGCCGCCACCCTCCGTTGGCAGGATGGCAAGGTCTCCATCACCGATGGCCCCTACGCCGAAACCCGGGAGCAAATCGGCGGCATCCTCATCCTTGAGGCCCGCGACCTGAATCACGCAATCCAGTTGATGTCCAAACACCCCGGCGTCAAAGCCGGGCCGTTCGAGATCCGTCCCGCCGGCGACCTCACCGAAATGATCAGCCAGAGCGAGCAGCGTCGCGCCGGCGCCAAAGCGTAATCAAAAAGACAACACCGGACCGCCGTCACATCAGCGGCGGCCAGGTTAAAAAACCTAAGAGGGCGTCTAAAAAGTAAGAGGAAAAGCGGTCATCAAAGATTAATGCCAGATTTTCCCAAGGCGTCTCTTTCTTTAATCTGTGAAAATCTGTGTAATCTGTGGATAAAATGACCTTTTAGACGTCCTCTAAACCAGAAATAAAAACCACCATGTCAAAACTACGTGTCAATTGCTTCGGAATATCCATAGACGGCTTCGGCGCCGGCCCCGACCAGGACCTCGACAACCCCCTGGGCGTCGGAGGAATCGGCCTGCACCAATGGTTCTTTCCCACGCGAACCTTTCAAAAAATGCACGGTGGTCAGGAAGACGGCACCACCGGCATCGACAACGATTTCGCGGAACGCGGCTTCGACAAAGTCGGCGCGTGGATTCTCGGCCGCAACATGTTCGGCCCCATCCGCGGCGCATGGCCCGACGACCAATGGAAAGGCTGGTGGGGCGAAACCCCGCCGTATCACACCCAGGTATTCGTCCTCACCCACCATCCGCGCGAGTCCATCCAGATGGATGGCGGCACCACATTCCATTTCGTCACCGACGGCATCCAGGCCGCACTGAATCGCGCCAAAGAGGCCGCAGGCGGACTCGACGTACGCATCGGCGGCGGCGCCGCAACGATCCGTCAATATCTCCAGGCCGGATTGATCGACCAGTTGCACATCGCTATTTCCCCCGTCCTCCTCGGCAGCGGCGAAAGCCTCTTCACCGGCATCGATCTCGTGAAACTCGGATACAAATGCACCGAACAAGTAACCACCCCCGCCACCATGCACGTCGTCCTCGAAAAATGATTCACCCCTTCGACACTCCCTCTCTTTCTCCTCGTTAAGAGGCTCCAGCCTCGTAACGCAATTGTCTTCGAGGCCCCAGCCTCGCAAACGCCCGCAACACACAACGCCCACCCGTAATCAAAAACGTCCGCGCAAACTGGATACGCAGCATCTTGTAGGGGAAGGTGTTACCTCACTGCCATTAAGTTAAGAAGTATCAGCTCTTTCTACGGTGGTCGGACAAAAAAAGTGAAGTTGCGATTCACGAGGCGCGTCCTTGGAGGGACCTGCTCTGTCAGGTCCCAGTCCGCGACAGCTTCTTCGGACCACTTCATTCCCCGTCAAAAACTCACTTAACCCCGCTCCCGGATTGCACCTAGGCCGCCTTCACCAGCCGCGTCTCCGTCTGGCTGACCACAGGATCATCGCCTTCCTGAAGATGGATTTCCGTAGTAGAGCCTTCTCCTCGTTCCTCAAACTCCGTTTGGGAACGCACTTGCTCCCGAAACTCTGTTTCGACCACATCTCTTTTTCTCGCGCAGTCTTAGCAATACACTCCCCACCAACCCGCACCTACTGAGCTTTCGGCTTGGCTGGCAAAGCTACCTTCGCCGCCGGATGTAAAAGCGCCGAATTCGTGAAAGCCATTTTCAAATCCCACTGAATGAACTTTATCGAACCGTAGAGAACAACGGGAATAGCAATGATCGACAGGAGCAGTTTAAAGCTCATATCGGCCAGCCACGATTAAAGAATCTCTGACTTCCTTGGAAACAAAAATCTTGCTCCCAATTGGAACTTCTTCTGCGGTTCGGTCTGTCAACCACACTGTAACAGTCCATCGTTTTTTTAATGGAACTTGTGGATCCGAAATATTGAGGTGGCCCATACGAATTTCCGCGGTGGCTTCAAACTCCAGGCGGTCGGGTCGCAATACTTTTACGTTTTCTGTTCGCGCCTCCCATCCTCCATCCGGCACGAAGAACTCCGGACGTAAGATCAGCATGTCACTCTTGATTGCGTAGGTATCCTCCACAGTGAGCAGTTCAAAGCGTTCCATCAGTAGTGATTTTGAACTAGGAGGCGACTCGTTTTCAACAGCCAAATGAAGGCAATAATTATCAGGTGACGTGGCGGAATATCTGGGTTGAACTACGCCGCGCGCTCCAAAAACCGCCGCATTACGGTAAATAAATGAAGCCCATGCTGTCGGTGCTGCTTCAACTCCTCGAGGAGGGCAGACAAAGCATACTATATATGATAGAACGTGTTTTAATAAAACGCTGCAAAACCATCGAGAGCCCACTCGTGATTCTTTCGGCTTGCAACTCAGGATTCTATGAGATGGCTTGGGGCGATTTTTCCGTTGGTGCAGCACCCGATTTGCTTCGCGCAGGAGCTAATCTTTGTATCGGAGCTCGCTTTCCGGTTGGGGCAAAGTTTGCCGAAAGATTTTGCGCCTTGTTCGCCGTAAGAATTGCCAGTGGAAAACAAATTCAACAAAGTTTTTCAGATACCCTCTTGGAATTGGAGGCCTCGGGCGAATGGGATCTTTGGAAAGATTTAGGGTGCTTCGAATTGTTGCGTCGTTCCTAATGCGGTAATGGGGTTCAGGCGTCGTTTTTTGACAGATTGAGCTCAAATAAACATTCCGTTTTAGAAACGCGAACCTGCGCCGAAACCTCCTCTGTCAGACCCGGTTCCCGGCTTCGAACAAGAAACAAATAAGCGGGGGAACAGTGAAAATTCGCTCTCCGTACCCCGTTCATTGATAACCGGCCTCCTACCCCCCAACCATCTCCGTCCGATATCTCGGCAGCAACGCAGCCATCTTACCCATCATCGCCGCCCCGGCGGCTTCATCCGGTTTCGGCGCTGGCGCAGTCCGGCTCTCCACGGGGACGCCGACCGCCAGAAAAAACTCCTCCTGCCCGGCCGGGGCGCAAATGCAGAGCATCCGCGCGGGACGTTGGGAAGCGTTCGTGAAAGAGTGCGGCGCGTTGGCCGGGATATTGATGGTCACACCGGCTCCCGCTGTCGATTTCTCCCCTCTGAACGTAAACTCAATCTCCCCTTCGAGAATCGAGAACGACTCTTCAAAATCATGACGATGCGGCGGCGGTCCGCCACCCGGCGGGACGAACATATCAATCAGGCAATAGCGTCCGTCCGTGTCGGCGCTCGAAAGCAGGATCGTGTAGGTATCCCCCATCACGCCCACATGCGGAAGACTCCGCGCTTTGTCAGGATTCGCGACTGCGAGATTCCTTTGGAGATTATCCGCCGGGATCGGCGAGACCGGCAGTTGGGTGATCGGGTGTTGGTTCATGGCGGTGTTTATATTAGCGCAT
>JBAVPB010000166.1:0-6244 GCA_049692655.1 Chthoniobacteraceae bacterium
GAGCCATTCTCACTGCATTGGTTCTTTTTATAATCGTCATTCTTTTTCTCTTTGTGCCCGTGTTTATTCATACCCACTACAGATCAAAGACTCCTGATGCAGTCATGAAAAGCCAGCGAGAGGAGTATTCACGTTTGGAGAACAGTGAGTTACACCTTACAGGTGTCGCCAGAATCGCCAGTGAGAAGAAGCGCGATAAGCTTTACTTGTGGTTTCATGCACGAGGATTTCCCATTGACGAGGGAGACGGAGGAACCCCGCTGTGGCAGGATTGGAGCGATCTTTTCGACTACTGGAGAAGTGACAACGAATAACCCCTCCGAATTCCGCAACCAACAAATGAAATTTCCCCGCACCATTTTGGTTTATTTTCTGCTGATCGGCGGGTCGTTCGTTTTTGTCTGGCCGTTTTTGTGGATGGCGGGGACTTCCGTGAAGATCGACCGGGAGATGTTCTCGGAGCAGATGAAGCTGCTGCCCGGCACGCCAGTTCCCGCCGTGCGCTCGCCTTACATCGACACGCGCTATTTTCCCGCGCCTTCCGGGGCGATGCAGAAGGCGCTGCTCTCCTCGATGGAGCGGCAGCTTGCGCAGATGGATTACGCGTGGCCGGACGGGGTGGACCGTGCAGCCGCGATCAAGCAGACGGCGCGCGGGCTGTTGAGAAAATTGCAGAACACGGAGCCGGATGAATTCTGGAAGGCGTCCGTGGATGTGATGGAGGCGGAAGCCGCGAAACGGCTCGACAAGGAGGGCATCGACGAAGTGGTGCGCCAGGTTTACCGGTCATTCGCGATCGGCCAGCTCCGGGCGCGTTCCTACGATTTGCAGGATGACCAGCTTGTCCCGGCGGAGAATGCCGCGTCGATATGGGAGATCGGGGGGAATGCCGGCGCGACCCTCGTGCAGCATGCGGGGGATAAGGATCCGTATGCGGAGTTGCATTACGATTTTTCCAAGGGGGGCGACACGGTGATCCTGAGCCAGACATTCGCGACGACATTCCCCGTCGAGCGGCTGCATCAGTTGCAATTCTACTACCGGAGCGATGACTCCTGGCACGCCGTCACCGCGTACGTGGAAAAGCTCGGCGTGCGCTACAAGGCAACGCGCACGGTCGATCTCGGCGACATCCGCTGGGGCATCGCGATGTGGCAGGAGCCGGGCCCGGACGATCTTACCAACAAAGTGCGCAACTGGATATTGCTGAAGGAGACCGGGCGCGGCGCGCAGCTCGAAAGCGATCCGCACAGAATCAAGGTCACCATCGTGATGAAACGGACCGGCCAGCTTGGGGCGTGGCTTGCGAAGATCCGGCGCAGTTACCGCAAGACGCTCGATTACATCCCCTTCTGGCGGTATGTGGAGACCAGCCTGTTCCTGGTGATCCTCTCGATCGTGGGGACGATGTTCAGTTGCTCGCTCGTGGCGTATAGCTTTGCGCGGTTGCAGTGGCCGGGGCGGAGCTTCTGCTTCCTGCTGATGCTTGGCACGATGATGATCCCCGGGCAGGTGACGATGATCCCGTATTTCGCGATCATCCGGACGCTGGGCTGGTACAATACGCTGCTGCCGCTGTGGGTGCCGCATTTTTTTGCCGCGGCGTTCAATGTCTTCCTCATCCGGCAATTCATGAAAGGCATCCCGCGCGATCTCGAGGATGCGGCGAAGATCGACGGGTGCGGATTTTTGCGGATCTACTGGAGCATCATGCTGCCGCTGATCCGGCCCGCGCTCGCGACGATCGCGATCCTTACGTTCATGTCCACATGGAATGATTTCATGGGACCGCTCATTTACCTGAGCGACCAGAGGCTCTATCCCCTCTCCTTCGGGCTCTATGCGCTGAATGTCGAGGCGGGCGGCGATTTCGGGATGATGATGGCGGGGTCGCTGCTGATGACGCTGCCGGTGATCGCGACGTTCTTCTTTGCGCAGAAATACTTTTTGCAGGGGCTGACGTTGACGGGGATGAAGGGGTGAGAACGTTCAGAGAGTCATCCAGCCTAAAATTCAACTTTGCGTGAAAAAAAACCTGCACTTTAAGCCGGAGGCTTTGCGGAAATTAGCCGGTGGTGCAAACCACCGGTCACCATGCAAAGAAACACCCAGCCCCGGCAGGGGCTGAGGAATCTCCGTATCTCACATTACCCTGCTCTCAGGATAGAATCATTCTCAAACAAATCGTTCATCGAATTCCACACCGCTGCGCCGCAATAATTCCAGATATTCCTCGCGAAAAGTCCGCGTGCGATGATGTTCCTCCTGTCTGAGGATATAATCGCGCACTACCTCCAATTGAGATGCGCTCACTGTAAATGCGCCGTAACCTTCCTGCCGCGCGAATTGCCGGGCGCCAATCTCATCATGCACCCATTTCGATGAAACCGATTTTAATTCACGAAGAACATCGGCCAACTGGTGCGTGGCCCGCAGCCCGATTAGCAAATGCACATGATCACCGACTCCACCGATCGATTCCGGCACACCGTCAGCCGTTCTGATTATGCCGCCGAGGTAGGCATGCAGTTTTGCACGCCATTCCGGCCGAATAAATGGCTCATGGTTTTTTGTGGCAAAGATAAGATGATAATGCAGGCTGAGATGAGTGGAGGGCATGGTGCATTTCTCGATTTTCCAGCGCCCCTGCCGGGGCGCATGTCTTGTTTAATAACAAAGTCCGGTGGTTTGCACCACCGGCTAATTTCCAGCATCCCTCCGGGATATTCAGAACAATCTTTGGAAGGAGTTTCTAAATATTCCAGAAGTGTTTTCTTTGTCTGTATCTAGACACCAAACCTTTCGAACATCTTTCTTTGGAGCTGTGAGATGATTTGTCTTCAAATTACCTGGCACACTCCAAACCCTGATTACGCGGCGAAGCGGCTGCGCTTTGTCGGCGGCTCCGTTGCGCCGTCGGGTGGAATGAGATCGTCGGGCGAGATCTGCGCGCGGATGTCGCTGAATGACGGACGCTGCGGCGGCACGGGGATTTTATCCTCGAATTTTTCCACGGGCTCGAAGGCGAATACGCGCGCGACGCCGTCGCCCCAGGTTTCCTCGGTGACAAGGCGCAATGCCTGGGTCTCGACGTGGTGTGGGATTTGCACGAGGCGCTGGTAGTTGTTTTTCTCGTGGAAAATGGTGCGCCATGCGCCATCCTCCCCGCGCGCCTCGATGCGGTATGCCTTCACGAGCGACTTGGGCACGGCGCATTTGCCGGCATCGCGGTGGGGATAGGTGCAGGGCATGCGCTTGTGGAGCTGCAGGTTGCTGTCGAAGATGATGCGGGAGCCGGCGACCTGCGTGGCTTTGTCCCAATGGAACTCGATGCTGCTCCCGGCAGTGCCTTCCCATGCGTGGTGTTCGCCCTTGCGGTCGCGGTCGAGGCCGTCGAGGATTTTCGGCGCGTCCTTGCCGTCGCTGGAAAGTTTCGCGGTGCGGGCGAGGCTCGAGATGGGGCGCGCGGTGCCAGGCAGCCAGCAATCGTCATCCATGAGCACCGTCTGCAATTCCTTCAACCGGTCGCCGCTGCTGAAGCTGCGGGGATCGCAACCGTGCCGCGCGCAGAGCGCCGCAGCCGTGCCGGCGGCCTGCCCGAGGAGCGCGCAGGTTGCCATGACACGCGTGGAAGAGAGCGCCGCGTGCGTGACGGAAATATTCCGCCCGGCGAAGAGCAGGTTCGAGATATTGCGCGAGTAGAGGGAGCGATACGGGATGCCGTATGGCGAGGGAGCGGGATGAAAGATCGTCGGCTCGCCGGGATAGAAAATCCCCGCCGGATGATGGTCGTCCATCGACCAGCCGCCGTACGCGATGATGTCAGCGAACTTGCCGCCATCCCGCACTTCATTCTGCGTGAGGATGTGGTCGCCCACGAACCGGCGGTTCTCCCGCTTGCCCGGCAGTGCGCCAATCCATTCCAGCGCCCAGTTCTCCGCCTTCGCCTTTTCGGGCGAATGGTTCTTGATGTAGTCCCACACGCCGTAGCCGAGCTTCATCAAATCACCCCGGATCCCCTCGGCATCGCGGATGGTGTCGCGCAACCCGCCGATTTCCAGCCACCAGAAATTATGCGCATCCACGCCGTGGATGCGATGGGGGAGATCGGTGGGCGACTCGATTTTCCATGCCCAATCCGGCGCGATGAATTGGTGCGATTCATCGGTGCGGCGGAGCTGGATGAGCAGCGTGTTGCCCATCGTCTTCTGGTCCGCCTCGTGCCCCTGGATGTCCTCGTCGAACTCCGCGCGGGCCTCGCGGCCGGTGCGGAACTCCGCGCCGGTGACCGCGGCGAGGATGCTGTCGCCCGAGCAATCGATGAAATTCTTCGCGCGGATGGTGTGCCACGTCTGGGTGGTGAGCTGCCACGCCTTGATCGCGACAATGCGGTAGCCATCCATCTCCGCATCGGTGCAGGTGAAGTTCAGAATTGTCTCGAGGCGCGGCTGGAAGAGCACTTTGCCGTAGAGCACGCTGTCCCAGATGGAGTAATTTCCCGTGGGGTTGCGGTACTGGTTCTCAAGCTGGATCTCCTCGAGCAGGCCGGTCTCCTTGTTGTGGTCGCCATGCGCGCCGCAGATCCACATGCGGACTTCCGACGAGGCATTGCCGCCGAAAACGGGACGGTCCTGCACGATGGCCGTGCGGGCGCCATTGCGGGCCGCTGCGATGGCCGCGCACATGCCGGCCATGCCGCCGCCGATGACGCATACGTCAAACTCGTGGTCGGCGTGGTGGAGGCGGGAGTGGGGTGTGGAAGTCGGGGAGTTCATGCAAAAACGATTTTAAGGAATAAATGATGATGTCGATATAATACGTCGGGTGTACCGCAAGATAAAAACCCGTAAACCGACTGAAAATCAAGACCGTATGTCGTCCCGCCGGTTTTTTCAATCCAGATTCAGCGATCAATTTTCATTGATAACGTGGGGCCGCATTTTTAGAGTCCGGCGCCATGCACCCTTCCGATGATTCCGCCGCCCGACGCCAAAAAGGTCTCTCCTTGAAAAACCAGGGGGATGAACTCACGCGGCTGGGTGGCGCGGAGAACCTGGCTAAGGCGGTGCAGCTTTGCGACGAGGCGATCGTGCTGCTGGGCGGCCAGCCGGAGGCGGCGGATGGAAGCGACCGCGACGAACTGGCGAGCGCATGGATGAAACGCGGCATCGCGCTCCTGAACATGGGCGCGCCCGAGGCGCTGACGGAGGCGGTGCGGTGCTTTGACCAGGCCATCGAGCTGCGCAAGAAGCTGCCCCTCGCGGAGAATGCGGCGTTTCGCTACGGGCTGGCGGCCTGCTGGCTCAATCGCGGCGACGCCCTTGCGCGGATCGGTGGCGAGGAAAATCTCGACCCCGCTCTGGCTTCGCACGCCGAGGCCATCGCATTGCTGGAGACGCTGCCGCTGGAGGCGGATCCGCTTTACGTGAAGCGTCTCGCCATCGCGTGGCTGAATCGCGGCATCGCGCTGGAGTTTAAAAAAACCCCGGAGACACTCGCGGAGTCGATCGGGTCGTATCACAAAACCATCGCCCTGCTGGAGAACCCGAAATACGCGGGGGATGGGAGCCTCGACTTCATCCTCGCAGGCGCGTGGCTGAATGCCGGCAACGCAACGCTGCAGGCTTCCGGCGAATCGGCGGCGCCTGAAACCAGCGCGGCCGCGGAGAAAGCGCTCTCGCTCGTCGCCAAAACCGAGTCGAGGGAACCCGAGTCGGCCGAGATCGGGTTCAAGGCGAGAAACGTCCTGTGCAGGGCGACGATCGCGTTGCTGATGACCACGGAAAACGCGGATGCCCGGATGGACTTCATCAGCAAGATCACCGATACCGTGGAGGACGGTCTGCGGCTCGCGCGGGAATGGGAGAAAGGGCGCGTCGCGCATTTCCGCCCGATCGCCACACAGCTTTTCCATGTGGGCACGCTGGTTTACGAAAGGGAGCAGCCGCAATTTCTGACTGAATTTCTGATCGACCACCTCGATCCCGACCGGCCCACATGCGTGATACCGCTCGTGGTGCATCTCGACAACGATTGGTACACGATCGCGACGCAATCGCTCGCGCGGGTGAAGCAGCGCGTCCACAGCCTCGATTTCGCATTGCTTGGGACGCCGCAGGGCCAGCACTGGATCGACATCCTGAACGATGTCACCGCGGCGGAATCGCGTCTCCAGGAATTGCGCGAAGGCGTGGTGAGCGTTTAACCCCGGGGCGATTTCGCAGGGATAGGGTCTATCCTGTAC